>NZ_JAXDEQ010000034.1:0-67442 GCF_035065025.1 Pseudomonas sp. YuFO8
GTGGCTGCCGCGGACCTGTAGGAGCCGGCTTGCCGGCGAAGGCGTCCTTGAATATTGCGCTGGCCTTTCGGGCCTCATCGCTTGCAAGCCAGCGCCTACAAACCATCCTCCAGCGCCTCGAGGTATTCCGGGCTGTTGCTGATCGAATTGTGCCCGGTGCCCGCAATTACCTGCAGCGTTGCCACGCCCGCGGGGAAATGGCTGTAGAGGCGCCGGGTGCTTGCGCCTGGAATCACTTCGTCGTGTTCGGCGGCGATCAGGCGTGTTGGCACGGCGATATGTTCGGCGTAGCGCCAGGATTCGTATTTATCCTTCAATAGCCACTTCACCGGAAACCAACGGAACTGCCGCTCGGCCAGTTCCTCCAGGCTGTTGTACGGCGTGATCAGCAGCAGTTTCGCCGCCGGCCGAGAACTGGCCAGGCGCACCGCGACCCCCGAACCCAGGCTGCGTCCGACCACGGCAATCTGCGGGTGGTCGGCATAGACCTTGTCGAACAGGGCCATGGCATCGCGGGCAATCGCCTCTTCCGAAGGTGACCCGGAGCTGCCGCCGTAGCCACGGTAATGCAGCAGATACAGGGCATGGTCGGGGAAGGCCCGGGCGAAGTCCGGCAGGCTGCGCGAGACGTCCTCGGCATTGCCACCGAAGTAGATCAGTGCCTTGGGGCCGTCATGCGCGCGCACCGACACCAGCACCTGCGCCTCGTCCACGGGCAAGGTCAGCAGCGTGTCGGGTGAGTCGACGGCGCGGGGTTGCGGGTAGTAGATGAGCGCGCGCTGAAAGACGAACAGGGCCGCGCAGAGCGCCAGGTACAGCGCAGCGGCGATGACGACGAGGAACACCAGGGTACGGGACATTCGGCTAACGTTAGTGGGCGGCATTGACGGCTCCGGGTTGCTGTCAGAGTGTAGCTGGCGGTAAAGGAGGGCACCGATGCCCATCGCGCTCAAGTGGCTCAACGTAAAGCCTGCGGAAAGAGCGGCCCTGGCCCTGGGTTTCGCCTTCCACTTCTGCGTGCTGGCCAGCTATTACCTGGTACGGCCGTTGCGCGATGCCCTGGGCCTCGAAGGCGGCGTCGACCGGTTGCAATGGCTGTTCACCGCCACGTTCGTGGTCATGCTGCTGATGGTGCCAGTGTTTGGCGCGCTGGCGTCGCGGCTGCCGGCCACGCGCTTCGTGCCGTTGATCTACCGCACGATTGCCGTATCGATGCTGGTGTTTGGCCTGTTGATCGGCAACCGCGTGGCGCCGGTGACGGTCGGCCAGGTGTTTTTTGTCTGGATCAGCCTCTACAACCTGTTCATCGTCTCGATTTTCTGGAGCGTGCTGGTCGATCGCTTCTCCAGCGAGCAAGGCCGACGGCTGTTTGGCTGCATCGCGGCCGGCGGCACCCTTGGCACTTTCATCGGGCCCTTGCTGGCGGCGACCATGGCCACTCGTCTGGGCCCGCTGGCGTTGACCGTCGCTGCGGCGCTGCTGCTGGAGCTGGCGGTTCGTTGCTATCGGGGGCTGCTGGCGAGGACGCAAGCGCAGGCGGCTCATCACCTTTTGGACGAACGGCGCCTGGGCGGCAGCATGCTCGCCGGGATCACTCTCATCCTGCGTTCGCCGTATCTGTTGGGGCTGGTGGCCTTCATGCTGCTGCACACCAGCGCTGCGACTTTGTTGTATTTCGAGCAGGGACGGATCGTCACTGGCAGCTACGCTGATGTAGGCAGCAGGACGCAATTCTTCGCCCTGGTCGATTTGCTGGTGTCGACGCTGACCCTGATCTGCCAGTTGCTGCTGACGGCGCCGTTGATTCGTCTGCTGGGCATCGGCGGCGCGCTGCTGGTCATGCCCCTGGCGACCGTCGTGGCGTTTAGCGTCATGGCTCTGGCGCCGGTGCCGGCCAGCGTGGCCCTGGCCCAGGGGCTGCGCCGCGCGGTGGAGTTCGGCATCGTGAGGCCGGCGCGTGAAGTGCTGTGGACGGTGGTCAGCCGGGAAGAGAAGTACAAGGCCAAGAACGTGATCGAAACCCTGGTCTATCGTGGAGGTGATGCCGCCAGTGGCTGGTTGTCGGCCGGTTTGACAGCCTTGGGCGCAGGCTTCGGCCTGGTCGCGCTGGCGGTCGTGCCGTTCGCGGGCGTGTGGGGCGGGTTGTGCCTGTGGCTGGCCAGGCGCCAGGCACGAATGGCCGACGCAGCACCACCGGGGAGGGAAACGTCATGAGCCATGGCCAAGGTTTTACCCGCAGGCAAATACTCACGCTGGCTGCCGCCGCATCGGCGGTCTTCACGCTCGGCCCGAGCGGCGCGTCAACCTCGCCAGCGGCGGGAACAGGAGGCAAGACCATGATGACCCGCGTCATTCCTTCCAGCAAAGAGCCATTGCCCGCCGTCGGCCTGGGCACCTATCGCGGCTTCGACGTGGCGCCTTCGGACCCTGCCTACCGCAGCTTGTCCGCGGTGCTTGACGCCTTGTTCGAAAAGGGCGGCAAGGTCATCGACAGCTCGCCGATGTACGGCCGCGCCGAGCAGACCACCGGCGAGCTGCTGTCGATTCACGAGCCACGCTCGCCGGCATTCCTGGCGACCAAGGTGTGGACCCGGGGCCGCGAAGAAGGCATCGCGCAGATGGAGCAATCCTTCAAGCTGCTGCAGACCGACCGCATCGACCTGATGCAGATCCACAACCTGCTGGACTGGCAAACCCATCTGCCGACCCTGCGCGAGTGGAAGGAGGCAGGTCGCATTCGCTACATCGGTATCAGCCATTACACCGCGTCGGCCTATGACGAAGTGGAGGCGCTGCTCAAGGCCGAGCCGCTGGACTTCCTGCAGATCAACTACGCGCTGGATGATCGCGCGGTGGAGAAGCGCATCCTGCCGTTGTGCCGCGACCGCGGCGTCGCGGTGATCTGCAACCGGCCGTTCGGCGGCGGTGGCCTGATCGCGCGGTTGCAGGGCAAACCCTTGCCCGGCTGGGCCGCACAAGTCGGGGTCAAGACCTGGCCGCCTTTGGCACTCAAATTCCTCTTGTCGCATTCCGCGGTGACCTGCGTCATCCCTGGCACCGGCAACCCGCGCTACATGGCGGAAAACGCCAGCGCCGGATTCGGCCCGATGCTGACCGATGCACAACGTCATCAACTGATCGCCCTGGTGGGGTAACCATGCACGAAAACGCTCAACAGAAACGCGCCCGCGTACTCGATCCGGTCGACCGGGTCACCGAAGTGATTTTCGGCCTGCTCATGGCCATGACGTTCACTGGAACGATCAGTGTGGCCACCGCCAATCAGGAGGAAGAACGCACGATGATGATCGCCGCGCTGGGCTGCAACCTGGCGTGGGGCCTGGCGGACGCGGTGATGTATCTGCTGCGCACGGTCATCGAGCGCACGCGCAACCGCAACTTGTTCAGCGGTTTGCGCGAGGGTCGCGATGCCAGCGCTGGCCAGGCGCTGATCGCCGATGCGCTGCCGCCACGGATTGCCCTGGCCGCCGGCGCCGAAGGCCTGGAAGCGTTACGCCAGCGCCTGATCCAGGCACCCGCCACGCCGCTGCAGCCGGCGCTGGGCCTGGATGACTTCAAGGGCGCGCTGGGCGTGTTCCTGTTGGTAGTGGTGGCGACCTTCCCGCTGGTGGTGCCCTTCCTGCTCCTCGATCAGACGGCGCTGGCGGTGCGCTTGTCCAACGCCATCGGCATCCTGGTGCTGTTCCTGGCGGGCTGGATCCTCGCCCGCTACGCCGGTGCCAGGCCGTGGCAGGGCGGGGTTGCCCTGGCCGTCCTCGGCGCCGCGCTGATCGCCGCGATCATTGCGCTGGGCGGCTGATCGATCGGCAATCGTCTCCTATACTGAGTCGCGTCAACAGGCAAGGCACCCATTTTCAATGCCGTCGCTAACGCTCACCCGCGCTGCGACAGCGTCCCCTGACCATCACTGCAAGGAGATCGAACATGGCAATCCGCATAGGCGATGAAGCGCCGGATTTCACGGCACAAACCACCGAAGGCACGCTCAACTTCCACCAATGGATCGGTGATGGCTGGGCCATCCTGTTTTCGCATCCCAAGGATTTCACCCCGGTGTGCACCACCGAACTGGGTTACCTGGCCAAACTCAAGCCGGAGTTCGACAAGCGCAACACCAAGATCCTCGGCCTGAGCATCGACCCGGTCAGTGATCACGAGAAATGGGTGGGTGACATCGAAGAAACCCAGGGCAGTGCCGTCAACTACCCGCTGATCGGCGACGAAAACCTGGTCGTGGCCAAGCTCTACGACATGATCCACCCCAATGCCAGCGGCGGCACGCGCACCGCGGTGGACAATGCCACGGTGCGCTCGGTGTTCCTGGTCGGCCCGGACAAGAAGATCAAGGCGATGCTGATCTACCCGATGAGCGCCGGGCGTAATTTCGATGAAGTGCTGCGTTTGCTTGACTCGTTGCAGCTCAACGCCAAGCACACCGTCGCCACGCCGGTGAACTGGCGGCCGGGGGAAGACGTGATCATTCCGACGTCGGTGTCCGACGAGGATGCGAAGAAGAAATACCCGGACGGCTTCAAGACCCTGAAACCGTATCTGCGCACGGTACCGCAACCGAAATAACCCCGGCCTTTGTGGGAGCTGGCCTGCCGGCGATGGCGTCCGCGAGATCGCCTTCGCCGGCAAGCCGGGCTCCTACAAGGGAGGGTGGCTCCGGCTTACCCCAGGTATTTGTGAAACCACCCCAACGTCCGCTCCCACGCCAGCTTCGCCGCCGCCTCGTCATAGCGCGGCGTGGAGTCGTTGTGAAAACCGTGATTGGCGCCGGGATAGATGTAGGCCTCATAGGTCTTGCCCCCGGCCTTCAACGCCTGTTCATAGGCGGGCCAGCCTTCGTTGATGCGCGTATCCAGCTCACCGTAGTGCAGCATCACCGGTGCCTTGATCCGCGGTACATCCTTGGCGTCCGCTTGCCGACCGTAGAACGACACCGCGGCGCCCAGTTCCGGGTAGGCCACGGCGGCCGCATTGGTGACTCCACCGCCATAACAGAAACCGGTGATGCCGACTTTGCCACTGGCGTCGGGGTGTTTCATCATCCACTCGACGGCGGCAAAGAAGTCATTCATGAGCTTTTGCGGGTCGACCTTCTCCTGCAGCGCACGGCCCTTGTCGTCGTTGCCGGGGTAGCCGCCCACCGAGCTCAGGCCATCCGGGGCGAGGGCGACGAAACCGGCCTTGGCCAGGCGTCGCGCGACGTCTTCGATGTAAGGATTGAGCCCACGGTTTTCATGCACGACCACCACCGCAGGGGGCTTGCCGGCGGCTTTTGCCGGACGCACCAGATAGGCACGAACCTGCCCGTGGCCCTTGGGTGAGGGATATTCGACGTACTCGGCAATGATGTCCGGGTCGGTGAATTCGACCTGTTCGGCCAGGGCGTAGTCCGGGCTCAGGGACGCCAGCAGTGCACTGGCGGTCAAGCCACCCAGGGTGAACAGCGCGGCGCGGTCGAGAAACTCGCGCCGGTTGATCAGGCCATGGGCGTAGTAATCGTAGAGTTCCAACAGCTGTGGGGAAAAGTCTTTTGCAGTGAGACGGGTCATATAGGCGCTTCCTCTTCATCCAATAGAACGCGAACCTTGTAGGAGCGAGCTTGCTCGCGAAAAACCTGAGAGCACCGCGGGCTGTCAGGCTCCCCGCGTCATCGTTGACCTCCATCGCGAGCAAGCTCGCTCCTACAGGGGGGGGCATGCCAAATTACAAACTCTGCGCCCCGGCCTTCGCCACCTGCGCATCCTGCTCGGCCTTGACCCCGGACACCCCGACCGCACCGACCACCTGGCCGTCGACCGTGATCGGCACCCCGCCTTCGAGCGAGGTCAGCAGCGGGGCCGAGAGAAAGGCCGTGCGCCCGCCATTGACCATTTCTTCATAGCCTTTGGATTCCCGCCGCCCCAGGGCCGAGGTGCGGGCTTTTTCGGTGGCGATGTAGGCACTGATGGGCGAGGCGCCATCGAGGCGTTCGAGGGCCAGGGGATGACCGCCGTCGTCGACCACCACAATGGTCACTGGCCATTGATTGGCCTGGGCTTCGGTGCGGGCGGCGGCGAGTATCCGGCTGACTTCGGCCTGGCTCAGGACGGCTTTGCTGTTCATGGGCATTCTCCATTGGGCGCTATTGGGACAGGGCGGCTTCGACCAGTTCGATCCAGTGCCGGACGGGGGTACGGCCCGCGCCGTCGAGGTGCGACTGACAGCCGATGTTGGCGGTGACGATGACTTCGGGGTAGCCGCTTTCCAGGGCATTCATCTTGTTGTCGCGCAGTTGCCGGGCCAGTTCCGGCTGGGTCAGCGAATAAGTGCCCGCCGAACCGCAGCACAAATGGCCGTCCGGTACTGTGGTGAGGTTGAAGCCCAGGCGCATCAGTACCTTTTCGACCGCGCCACCAAGTTTTTGCGCGTGCTGCAAGGTGCACGGGCAATGGAACGCCACGCGGTGGGCGTTGTGGATGCCCAGCTGTTCCAGCGGTTCGGCGCGCAACACCTCCACCAGGTCCTTGGCCAGCGCGCTGACCTTCCTGGCCTTGTCGGCATAGACCGGGTCGCGCTCCAGCAGATGCCCGTAATCCTTGATGAACGCGCCGCAACCGCTGGCCGTTTGCACGATGGCCTCGGCGCCTTGTTCAATGCCCGGCCACCAGGCATCGATGTTGTGCCGGGCGCGATCGAGGCCGGCGGCCTGGGCGTCCAGGTGATAGTCCACGGCGCCGCAACAGCCGGCCTCGCGGGCCGGCATGACGCTGATGCCCAGGCGGTCCAGGACCCTGGCGGCGGCCACGTTGGTATTGGGCGACAGGCCGGGCTGCACGCAACCTTCGAGCATCAGCACCTGGCGGGCATGGCGCACGGCGGGGCGCTGCTTGGTCACCGGCAGGTTGCGCGGCAGCTTGCTTTGCAGCGCGCCGGGCAGCAGCGCGCGAAACACCTGGCCGCTGTTGACCAGGCGCTTGAACAGGTCCGGATGCGGCACCAGCGTGCGCAGCCCTTCGCGCAACAGACGCTGACCGAGCGGACGCGGTACCGCCGCATCGACAACGGCCCGGCCGATGTCCAGCAAGTTGTGGTAATCGACCCCCGAAGGGCAGGTGGTTTCGCAGTTGCGGCATGACAGGCAGCGATCCAGGTGCTGCTGGGTCTTCTGCGTCACCTCGTTGCCTTCCAGCACCTGCTTGATCAGGTAGATGCGCCCGCGCGGGCCATCCAGCTCATCGCCGAGCAATTGATAGGTCGGGCAGGTGGCGTTGCAGAAACCGCAATGCACACAGGTGCGCAGGATGCTGTCGGCTTCTTCGGCGCGGGGCAATTGGCGGGCGCGTTCGCTCAAGGTGGTCTGCATGATTCATAACTCCGCGTACAGACGTCCGGGGTTGAAGATGCCCTGGGGGTCGAGTTGCTGCTTGAGGCTCTTGTGGTAGCGCATCAATGCGTCGGGCAGCGGCTGGAAGGGCGTGTCCGTGAGCCCGTGGCTGTAGCAGGTGACGTGCCCGCCAGCCTCTTCGACGACCTGGCGAATGAACTTTGCCTCGGCGTCGGACTTGAGCCAGCGCTGGGCGCCGCCCCAGTCGATCAATTGCCGGCCGGGCAGGGACAGCCGTGGCGTGTTGTTGGGCACGGACAGGCGCCACAGGGGCTGGTCTTCATCGAAGAAGGCCAGGCGTTGTTCGTTGAGATCGGCCCAATACGAAGCGTCGAGCAACTCGCCGCCCAGGCGGTCATGGGCCGCCGCCACCGAACCTTCGCCACCCTCCAACCGCAGATGCAGGCGTTCACCGTCATGACACGCAGCGCTGATCGGCAGCGGTTGCTGGCCCCATTCCGCCAGGCGTAGCAGGGCATGTTCGGCGTTCATTTGCAGGCTGATGCTCAGGGCCTGCCGGGGCTTGGGCAACACCTTGAGCGAGACCTCGGTGATCAGGCCGAGGATGCCGTAACTGCCGGCCATCAGGCGCGACAGGTCGTAACCGGCGACGTTTTTCATGACCTCGCCACCAAAACGCAGGTGCTTGCCCAGGCCTGTGATCACCCGCGTGCCCAGGACGAAATCCCTGACCGACCCCGACCACGGCCGACGCGGCCCCGACAGCCCGCAGGCGATCATGCCGCCGACGGTGGCATCGTCGCCAAAGGAGGGCGGTTCGCAGGGCAACATCTGCTGCGCGGCGTCCAGCACCTTCGCCAGTTCCGCCAGTGGCGTGCCGCAGCGCACAGTGATTACAAGCTCCGTCGGGTCGTAGCTGACAATGCCCCGGTGCGATCGTGTATCGAGTATTTCGCCCGCCGTCACCCGTCCCAGGAACGCCTTGGTATTGGCCCCCTGGATGCGCAGCGGCGTGGCGTTCGCCAACGCCTGGTTGACCTGCTCCTGCAGCGCGCTGCTGTCATCGAGATCGGCAGTTTCCTGCATCAGAAGCGCTCCAGGTCAGGGAAGGGCAGTTGGCCTGCGTGCACATGCATGGCGCCAAACTCGGCGCAGCGGTGCAGGGTCGGTATGTTCTTGCCAGGATTGAGCAGGCCGCCGGGGTCGAACGCCGCCTTGACCGCGTGGAACAGGGTCAACTCATCGCTGTTGAACTGCGCGCACATCTGGTTGATCTTTTCCCGGCCGACGCCGTGCTCACCGGTAATGCTGCCGCCGACCTTCACGCACAGCTCGAGGATCTTCCCACCCAGGGCTTCGGCGCGATCCAGTTCGCCAGGCGTATTGGCATCGAACAGGATCAGCGGGTGCATGTTGCCGTCGCCGGCATGGAACACGTTGGCCACTCGCAGGCCGTACTCGGCCGAGAGGCTGGCGATGGCCTTGAGCACACCGGGCAGCTCGCGGCGCGGGATGGTGCCGTCCATGCAGTAGTAATCCGGCGACAATCGGCCCACCGCCGGAAAGGCGTTCTTGCGCCCGGCCCAGAAGCGCACGCGCTCGGCCTCATCCTTGGCCTGGCGCACTTCGGTGGCGCCAGCCTGTTGCAACACCTGGCGCACGCGGTCGCAATCGTCACGCACGTCGGCTTCGACGCCGTCGAGTTCGCACAAAAGGATGGCTTCGGCCTCCACCGGGTAACCGGCGTGGATGAAGTCCTCGGCGGCGCGGATGGCCAGGTTGTCCATCATCTCCAGGCCACCGGGAATGATGCCGGCGGCAATGATGTCGCCGACGGCGCGACCGGCCTTTTCCACGGAGTCGAACGCCGCCAGCAGTACCTTGGCCGACTGCGGTTTGGGCAGCAGCTTGACCGTGACCTCGGTGATCACCCCGAGCATGCCTTCGGAGCCGGTGAACAAGGCCAGCAGGTCCAGACCGGGCGAGTCCAGGGCGTCGGAGCCCAGGGTCAGGTGTTCGCCGTCGACGGTGAGGATGTCCACCTTGAGCAGGTTATGCACGGTCAGGCCGTATTTCAGGCAATGCACGCCGCCGGCGTTTTCGGCGACGTTACCGCCGATGGAGCAGGCAATTTGCGAAGAAGGGTCGGGCGCGTAGTACAGGTCGAACGGTGCGGCGGCCTGGGAAATCGCCAGGTTGCGCACCCCTGGCTGAACCCTGGCGGTACGGGTGGCGGGGTCGATCTGCAGGATCTGGTTGAAGCGGGCCATCACCAGCAGCACGCCTTTTTCCAGGGGCAAGGCGCCGCCGGACAGCCCGGTACCGGCGCCCCGGGCGACGACCGCTACCCGGCGCTCATGACACAGGCGCAACACGCCCTGGACCTGGGCAATGTCCCGCGGCAGCACCACCAGCATCGGTGTAGTGCGGTAGGCGCTGAGCCCGTCGCATTCGTACGGCTTGAGCTCTTCCTGCTGGTGCAGGATCTCCAGATCGGGCAACTGCGTGCGCAAGGCCTGCAACAGCGCGCTCTTGTCGACCTCTGGCAACGCGCCATCAACGCGTTCATCGTAAAGAATGTTCATAGTCGTTTTACGATACTCCGTTCATGAAAGCCCGGGCCAGTGCCCGTATTGCTGCTCACTGTAGGAGCGAGCTTGCTCGCGATGAACTCAAGAGCGCCGCGTTTAGCCCGTAAACACGCGTTATCGTTGACGACCATCGCGAGCAAGCTCGCTCCTACAGTGGACAGCATTAGGGCCAGTGCCCGGGATTTTCAACAGAGTTGCGCGAGCAACCCGGGCTGTGCCGATCAGTGGCCGCCCACCACCATATGACTGAACGGCGCAACATAGGCCTGCAATGTCACCAGGCCACCGACCAGGATCGCCAGGACGATCGAGTGGAAAAACACATAACGCAGGATTTCCCCTTCATGGCCGTACCAGCGGGTGGCGGTGGAGGCGACCACGATCGACTGGGCGTCGACCATCTTGCCCATCACCCCGCCGGAACTGTTGGCGGCGGCCATCAACACCGGGCTGAGCCCCAGTTGCTCGGCGGTCACCTTCTGCAAGCCGCCGAACAGCACGTTGGACGCGGTGTCCGAGCCGGTCAGGGCCACGCCGAGCCAGCCCAGCAGGGTGCCGAACATCGGATAGAAAATCCCGGTCGCGGCAAAGGCCAGGCCCATGGTCGCGTCCAGCCCCGAGTAGCGGGTGAGGAACCCCAGGGCCAGCATCGCGGTAATGGTGATCAACGAGTAGCGCACCACCCACAGTGTTCGCAGGTATTGGTGAATCAGTTGCGGGATGGAGTAGCCCATCAACAGCCCGCCGAGGATCGCCGACAGCAGGATGCCGGTGCCGGTGCTGGTGAACCAGGTGAACTTGTAGATCGCTTCTTCGGTTTTCGGCGCAGGCACCACGGGCGGAACCTTTTCGATCTGCTGGTGAATCGTGGTGAAGGTCAGGGTCGGGGCGAAAATCGGGTTGGCCTCGCGCAGCGGTTTACCCTGGGGATCCAGTTTCGCCGTGCTGGTGGCCGGATCGATCGCGGGGCGGGTGTCGAACATGTTCTTGAAGCCCTGGGTGCCCCAGGCGAACACGAAGACGGTGAGGATGATCCACGGCATCCAGGCGCGCATCACCGCGGGCTTGGCGTCGCTGGCAAAGGCCGCACTGGCGACCGGTTTTTCGTCGTGTTCCTCGGCGATCGCCGAGTTGTCGACGCGCCCGGACAGGGCGGCGGAGGTGTGCACCGTGGCCGGTTTCCACACTTTCAGGAATCCTGTCAGGCAGGCCATGGAAATCAGCGCGGCGATCACGTCCACCAGCATCGGCCCGTGATAGTTGGACACGACGAACTGCGGAACGGCAAAACTGATCCCGGTCACCAGGATCGCCGGCCAGATTTCCAGCATCTTGCGCCAGCCGGCAAAGGCCCAGATCAGCCAGAACGGCACGATCACCGAGAAGAACGGCAGTTGCCGACCGACCATCATCGACAGCTCCATTTCATCCAGCCCGGTGACCTTGGCCAGGGTGATGATCGGCGTGCCCAGGGCACCGAAGGCCACGGGGGCGGTGTTGGCGATCAGCGCCAGGCCCGAGGCGGCCAGCGGTGAGAAGCCCAGGCCAATGAGGATCGCTCCGGTCACCGCCACCGGTGTACCGAACCCCGCCGCGCCCTCGAAAAAGGCACCGAAGCAGAAGGCGATCAGCAGCAATTGCAGACGGCGGTCGTCGGTGATCCGCGCGAGGGAGTCCTGCAGCACTTTGAACGAGCCGTTCTCGGTCGTCAGCCGGTGCAGGAAAATGATGTTCAACACAATCCAGCCGATCGGCAGCAAACCGTTGGCGGCCCCGTACAGCGCGGCCGACCCGGCCATGCCGGCGGGCATGCCGAAGGCGAAAATCGCGATCACCAGGGCCGAGGCCAGGGCCATCAGTGCCGCCAGATGTGCCTTGACATGGAAGAACGCCAGGGCTGCCAGCATCACCACCACCGGCACGGCGGCCATGAGGGTTGAAAGCACCGGGTTGTTGAACGGATCGTAGAGTTGCTGCCAGACCATGTTCCACCTCTGCTTTTTATTGTTGGACGTGCAGCCCCTTGGGGGGGAGGTGGCCTGTAGTATAGGTGGCATTGCGCCGCTGTCAGGGCGTGTTTACCGGCGCTGTGCAGGCGCCTGAGCTAGCATTGCCGATAGGTCCAAACTGCAACGGGAGGAAAACCGCAATGACTGAGCGCCATCTGGAGCACAAGGAGACGCTTTCGAACGGATGCAGCATCAAGGTCAAGGCCGAGATACTGAAGGACGGCTCCCTGGGCATGTTCATCGGAGTCTACCGACCGGATGGCACGGCCATCGACGAAAACCACGATCCCAAGCCGCATATGCTGGACATGGAAGCGGCGATGGACTGGGGGATCGACATTGCCAAGGGGATTGGCAATAGCCAGAGGACGCTTTAGCGCAAGGCTGGGGATTTGCGGTGATGCCATCGCCAGCAGGCTGGCTCCCACAGCCAAATTGTGGGAGCCAGCCTGCTGGCGATGGTTTTTAATGCTTGAACATCACATGCCGCACGACGGTGTAATCCTCCAGCCCATACATCGACATGTCCTTGCCATACCCGGACAGCTTCTGCCCGCCATGGGGCATCTCGCTGACCAGCATGAAATGCGTGTTCACCCAGGTGCAGCCGTACTGCAAGCGCGCCGACAGGCGATGCGCACGACCGACGTCGGCGGTCCATACCGATGACGCCAGGCCGTAGTCCGAGTCGTTGGCCCAGCCCAGCACCTGCGCCTCATCGGTGAATCTGGTCACCGACACCACTGGCCCGAACACTTCGCGCCGCACGATTTCGTCGTCCTGCTGAGCATCGGCCAACACCGTCGGTTCGAAGAAGAAGCCATTGCCGTCCACCGCTTTACCGCCGGTGATCAGGCGGATGTGCGGCTGCGCCACGGCGCGCTCGACGAACCCGGCCACGCGGTCGCGGTGCTGCGCGGTGATCAGCGGGCCGAGCTCGGTCGCCGGATCGTCCTGCAAGCCGTACTTGATGCTGCTGACCGCCGCGCCGAGTTTTTCCACGAATTTGTCGTAGATGCCTTCCTGGGCATAGATGCGGCAGGCGGCGGTGCAGTCCTGGCCGGCGTTGTAGAAACCGAAGGTGCGGATGCCCTCGACGGCGGCGTCGATGTCGGCGTCGTCGAAGATGATCACCGGGGCCTTGCCGCCCAGTTCCATGTGCATGCGCTTGACGCTGTCTGCGGTGCTGGAAATGATGTTCGAGCCGGTGGCGATCGAGCCGGTCAGCGACACCATGCGCACTTTCGGGTGGGTGACCAGCGGGCTGCCGACTGTGGGACCACGGCCAAACACCAGGTTGAGCACGCCAGCGGGGAAGATTTCCGACGCCAGTTGTGCCAGGCGCAGGGCGGTCAACGGCGTCTGTTCCGACGGCTTGAGCACCACGGTATTACCGGCGGCGAGGGCCGGGGCGATTTTCCAGGCGACCATCATCAGCGGGTAGTTCCACGGCGCGATGGAGGCGATCACCCCCACCGGGTCGCGGCGGATCATCGAGGTGTGGCCGGGCAGGTATTCGCCACCGGCCGAGCCGCTCATGCAGCGGCTGGCGCCGGCAAAAAAGCGGAACACGTCGGCGATCGCCGGAATCTCGTCGTTGAGCGCGGCGCTGTAGGGCTTGCCGCAGTTGTCCGACTCCAGCTTGGCCAGCTCTTCGCCGTGGGCCTCGATGGCGTCGGCGAGTTTGAGCAGCAGCAGCGAACGTTCCTTGGGCGGGGTCTGCGACCAGCTGTCGAACGCGGCATCGGCGGCGCGCACGGCGGCATCGACCTGGGCTTCGCTGGCTTCGTTGATTTCCACCAGCACGCGCCCCAACGCCGGGTTGAACACCGGTTGGGCGGGGCCTTCGCCGTTGATGAGTTGGCCGTTGATCAAGAGTTGGGTTTGCATAAGTCTGTCCTCGTTCGAGTTCCCTGTAGGAGCTGGCTTGCCAGCGAAGGGGCCATCACTTCCAGCAATGATGTCGGCTGACACACCGCTTTCGCTGGCAAGCCAGCTCCTACAGGATCCGGTTCGCACAATGGGTATCGGGTTGTCAGATGGCTGGTTTGTTTATCGCAGCACCGGGAATGTCAGCACCCTTGGCCCGCGGCTTGGAAAACTTCCACGCATCCCCCGCCGGCGCCGTGCCTTTGTCGTAGGGCTTGCCCAGCAGCATGTAGACCAGACCCGCACCCATCACCACCAGCGTGGTGAGGATCATCGAATAGTTGATGTACCAGGCCGCGTCCGGCGAGCGCGGCCAGACCATGTTGACGATGGCGCACACGCCATAGATCAGTGCCGCCAGGTTCACCCACAGGCCCCAGGCGCCGAGGGTGAATTGACCGTTCGGGCGCCAGCCCTTGGCACGGGCGATCAGCGCGGCGACCACGATCAACTGGAAGGCCACGTAAATGCCGATCGCGGCGAAACCGACGATGGTGGCCACGGCATCGGCCATGAACATCCCCAGGCAGACAATCGCCGCCGGCACCAGGCCGCTGACCAGCAGCGCGAACGACGGCACCTGGTTGGCCGACAGGCGCTTGAACAGTGAGCTGCCGACGATCATCTCGTCCCGGGCATAGGCGAACAACAGTCGGCTGGCCGCCGCTTGCAGGCTCAGCACACAGGAGATGAACGAGACCATGACCACCGCCATCACCAGGCGCGAACCGACCGGGCCGAAGGCATTGGCCAGGATCGTGGCGACCGGGTCGGTGTCTTCACCGGCCAGTACCTTGGCCATGTCCGGCACCGAGAGAATCAACGCCAGGCACGCGAACATCGCTGCCGCGCCGCCGATGTAGATGGTCATGCGCATGGCCTTGGGAATGCGCTTGCCCGGGTTCGGGGTTTCTTCCGCGACATCGCCGCAGGCCTCGAACCCGTAGTACTGGAACAGGCCGGCCAGGGAGGCCGCGAGGAAGGCCGGCAGGTACGAGCCATTGACCTCAAGGTTGAAGGTGTCGAACAGCACGCCGATCGGTTGATGGCGCTCGAAGATCAGCAGGTAGCCACCGACCAGGATCGCGCCGACCAGCTCGCAGAGAAAGCCGAACATCGCCACCCGTGCCAGTAGCTTGGTGCCCACCAGGTTAAGCGCGGTGGACAGCAGGATGATCGCCAGGGCGATGACGATGTTGGCATCCGGGCCGGGATTGAAGCCCAGCATGATCGCCAGGTACGGCCCGGCACCCACCGCAACCCCGGCGATGGTGGCGCATAACGCCCAGGCATAGACCCAGCCGACCATCCACGCCCAGCGCTTGCCCACCAGGCGACGAGCCCAGGGGTAGACGCCACCGGAAATCGGGAACTGCGACACCACTTCGCCAAAAATCAGGCAGACCAGCATTTGCCCGGCGCCGATCAGCAGGTAGGACCAGAACATCGGCGGGCCGCCGGCGGCCAGGCACAGGCCGAACAGGGTATAGACCCCGACGACCGGCGACAGGTAGGTAAAGCCCAGGGAAAAGTTCTCCCACAGGCTCATGCTGCGATTGAAATCCGAGCTGTAGCCGAGGGCGCGCAGTTGTTCGGCGTCCTGGTCGGCGCTGCTTGCACGCGTGTTGGATGAGCCACTCATGTTATTTCCTCATTATCAATGGCAGTGGATTGCGGTGTGGGAGCAGCCTGCTGGCGATGGCGCCCTCAAGACCGCCATCGCCAGCAGGCTGGCTCCCACAGGGGATCTCATCAGGCTTTGGTTTCGTCGTCGTACTGCGACAGCCACTCGACCGCCGCATCGCGGTACCGGCTGAAGCCTTTGTAATCGACCAATTGCTGATTCAGGTCGCGCAGCACCCGGTGCATGCGCCGCGCCCATGCCGGGTTGGTGGCGATGTCTTCGAGGCTGAGCAGGTAGGTGCGGATCGGAAAGACAATGGCGTTGCTGCGCGGCAGGCGGTGCAGCGGTTGCAGCTCGATGCGCAGGTACACCAGCTTGCCGGCGTTTTCGGCCGTCACGAGGGTCCGGTCCGGCGCCCATTCGGGCAGGCTTTCGGCTGAGACCTCGAGGCGCGGGTTGACCGTCAGCGACCAGTTCAGGCGCCGCACCGGGTGGCCGGTGCGCAGGCGCAGGAGGAACTTCAGGGCACGGTCGAGCATGCCGATTTCCTTCACCAGCGGCACCGGGCCGTGGAACTCTTCCCAGCTCATGCCGAGGTTGAAGCGCAGCGAATAGTCGGCGCGCTGGGTGGCGATCCCGGCGCCCCAATACAGCGTACCGTCGCGTTCTTCCTGCAAGACCCAGTCGCCCTGGGCCTGGCGGGTCACGTATTCCATCGGCTCATAGGGCAGGGTCGCCGGGTCGCCGAAGGTGAAGTGATCGTCGATGTCCAGCAGGCGGTTGACCCAGTGCCACTGGCGGCCTTCACGGGACAGGGTGAAGTACTGCGGATAGTCGCGGGCGTAGGACTCCATGATCAGTTCGAGCAGGTCCCACTGCGCCTCCATCATGTGCGGCGCCGCGACGTAGTGCATGCCCGGATCTTTCTCCAGGGTGATGGCGCGGTCCCGGCATTCGCTGATGTAGTGCTCGTCGATATCGAACGCGGCCCGGAAGGCGCCGTCGCCGACCGAGACATGGGGCTCGAGGTTCATCGAGTACATGTAGTCGTCATCGGGGAACGGGAAGGGCGCGCGGGCGATGGTCTCCGGGCTGTTGGCGAAGGTGTAGTCGTCGCGGTAGGTTTCGTCGGGATTGAACTTGATATTCATTGTTATGGCTTCCGTCGATCAGAGGTCGATGACCAGGCGATTGCATTTGGCGCGGGATACGCAGGGCATGATTTTCTTGTGGCTGCTCTTGTCGTCGTCCGACAGCCAGTCATCGCTGTGCAGCAGTTCGCCATCGAGCTCCAGGACCGCGGTTTCGCAATGGCCACAGGCACCACCACGGCACAGGTAAGGCATGCTGTAGCCCGCGGCCTCGACCGCTTCGAGCATGGTCTGGTCAGGCGAGACTTCGATGGTTGCGCCACTGCGCCCGAGGGTGAAACTGAAGGCTTCGCCGCCGCTGCTTTGTTCGAGGAATCGCTCGAAGTGCACGTGGCTGTCGGTCCAGCCCAGGTCGCGGGCACAGGCCAGCGTGGCGTCGATCATGCTGTCCGGTCCACAGGCATAAACGTGACTGCCCAGCGGGCGATCGGCGAGGATCCGGCCGATGTCCATGCGCGTTTCGATGCCTTTGCGATACAGGTGGACCTGTTCGCCGTAGGTGGCCTGCAACTCTTTGCCGAGCTGTGCGTGTTCATCGCCGCGAACGGCGTAATGCAGTTCGAAGGGCACCTTGCTCAGGCGCAATTCCTCCAGCTGGGAGATCACCGGGGTGATACCGACGCCACCGGCAATGAACAGGTGCAGGCGGGCCTGCTTGATCAGCGGGAACAGATTGACCGGTGGCGTGACCTCGATCAGGTCGCCCTCGCGGACACTGTCATGCAGCGCCATCGAACCACCGCGACCGCTTTCCACCCGGCGCACGGCAATCTGATAGCTGCTGGTGTCATAGGGCGAACTCAGCAGCGAGTAGGGGTTGCGCAGCGTGTTGTTCGGGTTGGCGATGAGCACCACCACGTGGCTGCCGCCGGAGAACGCCGGCAGGTGCGCACCGGTCGGCGATACCAGGGTGAAGCGCTTGATCTCTGGGGTCACCGCTTCGATGCGGACCACCCGCAGATTCAAGGTCCCGTTGTTCTGGCTCATGTATCGAGCTCCTCGGCTGGGGGCAGTTCGCCCGGTACTTCGGCATCGGCCTTGACCGCCTGGAAGGCCGCCAGGCGCCGGGAATAGTGGTCGCGCACCACCAGCGTCAGGCTGCAACCGGGGCAGTCGTAGACGCGTTGGGTCACGTTTTCGGTGTAGGTGTCGCAGTGCACGCACCAGACCCGGCGCACGAGCGTGCCGGAGTGCTCGCGAAGCACTTCGTCGCGATTGAGATCGAAGCGGGTGGCCACTTGCATGGCGCTGCCGAGGAAGCTTTCGGAACCGGCGAGGTAGAGGCGGGTACCCATCCTGGCGTCGCCGAGCAGGTCGTCGAGGGCGTCGATCAATGCCTGGTTGCTGGCATACACCCGCAGTTGATGACCCGGGTGCTGCTGCAATTGCGCCAGGAAGTCCTGGCCGGAAAATGACTCCTGGGCGTACAGCAAGGTCACGGGGCGATCCAGCCCGGCCATCTCCTCCAGCAAACGCAACATGGCGCGACCGCCACTGCCTTGCCCGGCAATGATGTGCCGGACACCTCCCGGCAGAGGTTGCAACCGGTCGTAGACCGGCCGACTTTTGATCCCGGTGATCAACATTATTGTTATTCCTCCTGACTATCGGAGCCCAACGATGGTGGGTTGCAGATAGCAGGAGCACAGGGCGTGCCAAGTGTTTAAGTCGTTGTTTTTAAATGATTAAATATTTATACAGAAGAAAAGTGTAAGCAGAAATAACTACGTTGTAGGCGTTTTTGCAGCGTTTTATTGGAGAGAACCGGGAAAAACCTGTAGGGAGCTGGCTTGCCGGCGAAGGCAGCCTGACAGCCGACCAATCTCCTGCCGATGTACACCGATCAACCTGTAGGAGCCGGCTTGCTGGCGATGGCGGCCTGACAGCCGACCATTCTCTTTCAGGTGTACATGGATCAACAGCCAAGCTAGTGCTTGTGGGAGCGAGCCTGCTCGCGAAAAACCTGAGAGCGCCTCGGGGTGTCAGGATCCCCGCGTCATCGTTGACGTCCATCGCTGCGATGCGGCGACCCGACAAGCCAGCTCCTACAGTTAAGAGGCAAACCGTAGATGGCTCCGAAAGAATAGGGTCGCCAAGCCCACACGCTGCAATCAGTCGCGCTGCAACTTGCGAATCAGCGTCCCTATATCAATCCCCAGATGCTGTGCAGCCTTGCGCTTGCTCCCGCACAGGTGCACGGCGCGAAGGATGACCTGGCGCTCGAAATGCTGAACCTGAAGCTTGAGGTTCTGCTCCGACTCTTGCGGCGCTTGTTCCTGCGCGACCGAGGTGGCCCGGGAGCGCACCGGTTCGAGCAGTTCAGCCGGCAAATGATGCTCCTGCGCCTCATCGTCGGCGAGCACGGCCAGACGTTCGAAAATGTTCACCAGCTCGCGAATGTTGCCCGGGAAGTCATAGCTCATCAAACGCTTGCGAACGCCGGCGGACAGGCTCAGGGACGGTACACGATCGCCATTGATGCGGCTGAGCAGGATGTCGATGAGAAACGGCAAGTCATCGCGGTGCTGGCGCAGCGGCGGGATCTCCACCGGCAGCACGGCGAGGCGATAATACAGGTCGGCGCGAAACTCACCCAGGTCCACCAGATGACGCAGGTCCTTGTTGGTGGCGGCGATGACCTGTACCTGCACGGTTTTGCTCAAGGGCGAGCCAACCGACTGGATGGTGCTGTCTTCGAGAAATTTCAGCAGCTTGGCCTGTACGTGCAGCGGGATCTCACCGATCTCGTCGAGGAACAGGGTGCCGCCCGACGCCGCTTCGATATAGCCCTGCTTGCCGCCCTGCAGCGCGCCGGTAAAGGCGCCGCGCTCGTAGCCGAACATCTCGGATTCGAACAGGCTCTCCGGGATGCTCCCGCAATTGACGTGGATGAACGGACGATCGCCCCAACCGGCGGCTCGATGGATGTGCCGGGCGATCGCTGTCTTGCCGACCCCCGGCTCACCCAGCAGCAACAGCCGTGCGCGCCGGCGGAACGCGCGCACGCCGGTGTCGGCGATGCTCGACAGCTGCGGCGAAAGGTGCAGGGCATTGTCCTGGGGATCGCGCAGGCCCTGGGGCTCCAGCGGCCGGTTGTTGAGCGATGCCCGGCGCTGCGGCTGGCTGGCGTCGAAGTCTTTCTGGGTGAGCATCCTGAACGGTTTTTCGTAGGCACCGGTAGGGATCGCGTGGGTACTGCTGAGCAGCACCCGGCCTTCCCGGGAGCGGGTCAACGCACTGTTGCCACCGCGGTTCAGCGCGGCCAGGAAGTCGTCGTAGTTCAACGCCGAACGCTGGAAAAAATCATTCTCGGACAAGCCTACGGCCTGCTGTTTCGACAGCCGGTTGACGCGCTCGGCGGCCAGGTTTATGAAGCGCAGCCGGCCCTCACCGTCGCTGATGATCAGTGCTTCGCTGAAGCTGTCGAGCAAGGCATGCAAGGCAGGCGTTTCCAGCAGTGCGCCCAGCACTTCGCTGCTGACGTTGACCGAAGAGCGCATGCCCATCTGCAAGGTGGGCGGCAGGTTGGAGTCTTTCATGGGTGCAACTCTTGGGGGGTGCGAACGCCCTGGCTTTCACGAAACACCGCCACGCGCCAGGCCACGCCTTCGCGAATGAGGATGCGCGAGCAATGCACATTGAAGTTCAGGTCGCGTCCGCTCAGGTCCGGCAGGGGCAGGCTGTGCCAGGTGCGTTCGGGCAAGGCATTGTCCAGCAGCAAACGGGCGATACCGGCACCATGGGTAATGCCGAAGGTGTCCTCGAAGGCTGCGTTGCGCCACTGCGGTTGCAAGTGTTCATCGATTACCAGCACCGCGTCGGGCACGGCATCGAAGACCCGGCGCAAAGCATCGATGCGTTGCTCGGCATCGTGCTGCATGCGCAACTCCTGGCTGACGTCACGAATGCTGCCCCACATGCGCAACAGCTGGCCATTGACGATGGTGGCCCTGACGTCGTTTTCCACGTAGGCCGGCGAGCCATCGTGGCGGCGATCCACCGAGAGCGCTCCGTCGACATGAAACCCGGCCTCGATCAGGCGCCGCACGAACTCTTCGTTGGCCGGGCTGCGTGGCCAGTACAGGCGCACCGGTTGCTGGTTGAAGTCGACATCCGACGGCATCTCGTACACCTCGGCCATGGCCCGGTTGCACAGGCGCCAGTGGGAGTCGTTTTCGAACACCTGGCGCACGATCTCATCCGGTGAGTGGTTGATGTCCACCGCCTCGGCGAATTCGATGCACCAGTAGGCGACCTTGGCGCTTTGCAGCATCTGGTTCATCACTTCATTGGCGTTGTGCATTTCCCGCAGCCGGTGCCCCAGCGTACCAAGGGGAATCTTCAACAGGTGCAGGCGTGCCGGTTGCACATTGCGCCACTCCAGCACACCGCTGGCAATCACATGCAGCAGGCCACCGTTGTGGCGAATCAGGGTCAGCTCCAGGCTGTGGATCAGCTCGTCGGCGGGCGGGTTGGCAAACAGCGCCTGCACCGTGCGCAGAGACTCGACGCTCAATACCCGTTCGATCGGTTGATTGAGCAGCTCTTCGGGTGCATAGCCCAATTGATCACTCAGGCTCAGGGACAGGCCGAGCAGTAGTCCGTCGGCGCCGACGGTACTGGTCAGGGGCTGGGCTTTGTTTACCAGCAAATTCAGGATATCCATTGGTGGATCGGCTCGATTCGGCTAATGGGACCTGGGCACAGAATGCCAGGGCAGTCTGGTAAGGGCATATCGCATGCCAACTCTAAAGCCAGTGAACAGGGGGGCTGGCGCGAGGTGTGAAGACCGAGTGCTGCGTTATTGCAGCGTAACAGGCAGATTCGCAGCGAAGGACTGGATGGACATATTATTTTTCCGTCCTGCACCTTTTTTTACAGGGCGAAATCGATCTAAAAATACCAGCCCACACCGTGAGCGTTTTGCTACTCTGAAGTTGTAGGTGAAAACGCAGACTGATGCGCAAGCGGATAGCGAGGACGCGTGGGGCGCGCTCCGAAGGGTACACGGTTAGAAAGATCTCCGCGCTGAGATCCAGCCCTTATGCCGTGTGAAGCAGGACAGCGCTTATTGCTGTTTCTGTGAGAGTCCTGATAAACCTCGTAAGCCAGAGACCAGCACTGGCCACCTACTTGGCTCTTAGAAGCCTGCCTTGTGCAGCTGAACATATGCAGCTCGCCAAGATCAAATGCCCCGACTTTCGGGGCATTTGTTTGTCTGCTCGTAGCCAACGATCTCAGGCCTTCACCCAGCGCTGGCGACTCCAGCTGCTCAGCGTATCGACCGCAAACACCAACACCAGCATCGCCAGGATCACCGTGCTGGCCTGAGCCTCCTGGAACAGGCTGAGGCTCATGTAAAGCATTTGTCCCAAACCGCCGGCACCGACAAAACCGAGCACGCTGGCCATGCGGATATTGTTCTCCCAGCGGTACAGGATGTAGGCCAGCAGCTGCGGGAAAAGGTTGGGCAGGGTGCCGTAGCAGAACGCCCACACGGCATTGCCCCCCTGCAGGCGGATCGCGTCGGCCGGTTCCGGCGGGGTGTTTTCCAGCGCTTCGGCAAACAGCCGGCCGAGCACGCCGGTGGTGTGCAGCGCTAACGCCAGGGTGCCGGCATTGGGGCCGAGCCCGGCGGCCAGGACCATCAGCACCGCCCAAACAAGCTCCGGAATCGCGCGCAGGGCATTAAGCACCAGGCGCGACAAACCCTGCATCGGCCAGCCGAATCGACCGGCCGCCGGCAGCGCGAGCAACAAGCCGAACACCGTCGCCAACAGTGTGCCCAGTGCCGACATGGCGATGGTTTCCAGCGCGCCGCGAGCAATGGCCTGCAAATGTCCGGTGCTCAGGTCCGGGCTGAGAAAACGCTGAATGTAGGCGAGCATCTGTTTCAGGTTGCCGCTGCCACCCAGTTCACCGAGGTCGATGCCCAGGTAGCGGAACGAAGCGAATACTGCGGCGCCGATGCACAGCACCAGCAGCAGGTTGACCAGGCGACTCATGCCAGCCTCCAGCGCAACAGGCGGCTCAGTTGATCGGCGAGCAGCACCAGGACGAGGAAGGTCAGCAACAGGCTGGCCACTTCACCGCCGGCGAACATGCGCATCGACAGGTCGATCTGTTGGCCCAGGCCGCCGGCCCCGACGAAGCCCATCACCACCGAGGCGCGAATCGCGCATTCCCAACGGTACACCGTGTACGACAACAGCTCCGCCGCGACGTTGGGCAGGATCCCGTAGCTGAACGCCGCGAGCCGCCCACTGCCGGCTTGCAGCAACGCGTGGGCGGGGCGCTGGTCGACCGATTCGAAAATTTCCGCGTAGACCTTGCCCAGCATGCCGCTGTAGGTAATGGCGATGGCCAGGACCCCGGCGGTCGGCCCCAGGCCAACGGCGCGCACAAACAGCAGGGCCCAGACGATTTCCGGCACGCTGCGCAGGAAGATCAGCACCCCGCGCACCGGCCAGCGCAGCAGTTGCCCCCACTGGCTCGGGCGCCCGGCGCGGGACGCTGCCGACAGGGACAGCGCGCGGCTGGCCAGCAGGCTGGCGGGGATCGCCAGGAGCAGCGCCAGGGCCATGCCAGCCGTGGCGATGGCCAAGGTCTGCAAGGTGGCTTGCCACAACAGCTGAAGGAATTCTGCGCCATGGGCGGGCGGCCAAAAGGTCGCGACAAACCGGCCCATTTCGCTCTGGCTGTCACTGGCCAGCAATACACTCAAGTCCAGTTCGCTGAAGCGGATACCCGGCCACAGCAGGGCGATCGCCAGCAGAGTGAGCAGCAGGCGTGGCCGGGCGGCGGGATCACGGGTGGCACGACTCAGCATCGGGGAATCTGCACGCTCAAGGAGGGAACCGGGGTTGGGGAGGGCTGCAACTGCTCGTTGGCGTAGAGGGCGTCGAGTTGCTCGCGGTCGACGGCGCTGGCCGGCAGGTCGAAGAGGATTTGTCCGTCACGCAAGCCGATGATCCGCGAGAAGTGCGCCAGCGCCAGATCCACCGCGTGCAGGCTGGCGACCAGGGTCACGGCGTGCTCCCGCGCATGCTGGCAGAGGACCTTGAGCGTGTGGCCGGCCAGCACCGGGTCCATGGCCGAAACCGGTTCGTCAGCCAGCAACACCTCGGGCGCCTGATACAGCACCCGGGCAATGCCCACCCGTTGCAGTTGGCCGCCGGACAATTGTTGGCACTGAGCGAAGAGCTTGTCGTGCAGGTCGAGCCGGGTCAATGCCGCGCGAGCCCCGGGAACATCCAGCGGGTGCAGCAGGTTGATCAGGCTCTTGGCCAACCCCCACTGACCGATTTTTCCCGCCAGCACCGCGGTGATCACCCGCTGGCGCGGAGGCAGCGGCGGCGCTTGATGCACCAGGCCGATGCGCGCGCGCAGGCGTTGGCGCTGACGGGCCGACAGGTGCCAGGGCTGTTCCCCCAGCACTTGCAATTCGCCGTTGCCGGGGCGCAGGCCGGTGGCAAGTACGTTAAGCAGGCTCGACTTGCCCGCGCCGGACGGGCCGATGATGGCGACCTGTTCACCGGCTTCGATGTGCAAGTCCAGGCTGCGCAGCGCCTGTACTCCGTTGGCATGGGTGAGACTGACCCGGGTCAAATGCAAGGTCATTTGAGCAGGTCGGCGGCGCGTGCGGCTTCCTCGATGCCGTTGTAGTTTTCCGGCTTGGTCTCGATGAAGCGGCTGGCGGCCTGCAAGTCGAGGATTGCTTTCTGCTCGGGTTTCGCCGGATCAAGCGCCAGGAAGGCAGCCTTGATCTTCGCCGCCAGCGCCGGGTCGAGGGTGCCGCGCACGGTCCAGTTGTAGTCATAGTACGCCGGCGTGGTGGCAAATACCTTGACCTTGTTGGTGTCGACCTTGCCAGCCTTGACCAGTTTTTCCCAAACGCTGGCGTTGAGCACACCGGCATCGACTTTGCCCGCCTGGACCCAGGCCACGGTGGCGTCATGGGCGCCGGAATAACCGACGCGGCTGAAGAAGGTTTCCGGCTTGATGCCGTCCTGCAACATGAAATAGCGCGGCATCAGGCTGCCGGATGTCGAGGACACCGAGCCGAAGGCGAAGGTCTTGCCCTTGAGGTCGGCGAGGGATTTGACGTTCGGGTCGGCGGTGATGAATTTGCTGGTGAACTGGGCGTCCTGTTCGCGCTGCACCAACGGAATGGCATTGCCGGTTTTCAGCCGCGCCTGGACGAAGGTGAACCCCCCGAGCCAGGCCATGTCGATCCGGTCGGTGGCCAGCGCCTCGACCACGGCCGGGTAGTCGCTGACCGGCACGAACTCGACCTTCATGCCCAATTGCTGTTCCAGATAAGTGCCCAGAGGCTGGAACTTGCGCAGCAGTTCGGTGGGGGCTTCATCGGGAATGGCACTGACCTTGAGGACGTCGGCGGCCTGTGCCAGCAGGGTGGAAAAGGACAGGGTCAAGCCGACAGCCAATGCCAGGGTGCGTTTGAGCATGAAAGTTCTCCGGTTCATTAGCGCAAGTATTTCGAAGCGCCTGACCTATATGGGATAACGGTCAGGCGCTTTTTGAGGGTAGACGAAGTGCGGCGATTATAGGGATTGCAGATGGCGTATCAACCAATCGCTGCTCGGCGAGGCGCAGAGGTTACCTGTAGGAGCGAGCCTGCTCGCGAAAAACCTCAGAGCACCGCGGGGTTTCAGGCTCCCCGCGCCATCGTTAACGTCCATCGCGAGCAGACTCGCTCCTACAGGTATCGCAACGTATCCACCGTTCACCCAGCTACGTTGGCATACAAAAACCGGGGTGGCGGGACACGCAGGCGATACACGACGAGCGCGTAATGCAACAGCCGCATAACGGCTTTTACCTTGCGCTCACTGGAGAATTACCATGTCCCGAACCCCCACCCGCTACGCGGCAGGCCTGCTCGGCGTTGCCCTGGTCACTGCGACACTCACCGCCTTCACGGGCCTCGCCCAAGCCCAGGAATCCGGCCAGCCACCGGCAAAAAACTGGCAGGCCGGCCTCAAGCGTACGGACCTGGTGCGCCGCGACCTTGACGTCGCCGGGCGCGAAGTGATCCAGGTGCTCGTTGAATTCGATCCGGGCGTGGCGTCGCCGAAACACTCGCACCCCGGGGTAGAAGTGGCCTACGTCACCGACGGCACCCTGGAATATCAACTCGAAGGGCAACCGACCGTGACGCTCAAGGCTGGTGAATCCCTGTACATTCCGGCCGGCACCGCCCATGTGGCGAAAAACATCGGCCAGGGCAAGGCGTCGGAACTGGCGACCTACATCGTCAAGAAAGACACGCCGTTGGTGTCGCTGGAGCAGTAAGCGCCTCTACCGCGGGTCAGCCTGCCTGCGCCATGCGACCAGGCAGGCGACAACGATCAGCCCCAGCGCGACCAGAAAGGTCGTGCGCATGCCGCTGGCAATGGCCTGCGGCTGGGCGGTGCCGATGTCGACCGCCTTTGAGGCCAGGGCAAACACGGCGCCCATCGCCGAGGCCCCGGTGACCAGTCCCAGATTTCGTGACAGGTTGAGCAGGCCGGAGACCACGCCGCGTTGATGGGGCAACACGTCGAGCATCACGGCGGTGTTGTTGGCGGTCTGGAACAGCGCATACCCCAAAGTGATAACGACCATGGGCGCGATGTAGCCGCCGACGCCGAACGTTTCGGGCACCATCGACAACAGGCAGCAGCCGAGCGCCATGCCCAGCAGCCCGGCGAGGGTCATGGCCGGGGCCCCCCAACGGTCGACGATGCGCCCGGCGGGCACTCCGGCCAGCATGGCGATCAGCGGCCCGACCGCCAGCACCAGCCCGATCTCCATCGCCGTCAACCGCAGGGTCTGCGACAGGTAGAACGGCCCGACCAGCAGCGTCGTCATCATCACGGTGGTCACCAGCAGGCTCATGGCAAGGCAGCCACTGAGTCGGCTATCGCGCAACAGCGCCAGTAACAATGTACCCAGCGAATCGACCCCCGCACGCCTGGTTTGCCCCTGGCGATCTTCGGGCAGGTAGCGTTGCGCGAGCAGCCAGGTCAGCAGACCCAGGGGTACGCTGATGAAGAAAATCCAGCGCCAGCCGAATCCGTCAATGAGCACGCCACCGAGCGCCGGTCCCATCGCCGTACCCATGGCGGACACGCTCCCCAGCAGCCCCATGGCGCCACCGGTCTTGCCCTTGGCCACCGTCTCGCCGACAAAGGCCAGGGTCAGCGCCATCATGACCGCCGCGCCCAGGCCTTGCAGCGCCCTGGCCGTGACCAACAGGCCGAGATTGGGCGCCAGGCCGCACAGCGCCGAAGCCAATGTGAACAGGGTAATGCCGGACAACAGCAGGCGGCGCCGACCGACAAGGTCGCCGAGGCGGCCGACGCTGACAATCGAGGCGGTAATGGCCAGCAGATAGGCGATGACCACCCACTGCACCTGTTGAAAGGACGCGCTGAATGCCTGTGTCAGGGATGGCAGGCCGACGTTGGCGATGCTGGTGCCGAGGGACGACAACAACATCGCCAACGACAGGCTGGCCAGCGCCCCTTTCACCGAAGGTGTTTGTTGAGCCACTGCCGCGACTGCAGATCCGTCATTCATGGTGTTGCCCTTTTCTGGCCGCTCCCGACTGGAGCTACCAGAAATCTACGCCGGGGCCTAACATGGCGGAAGACGCACGGTTTGCACTGATTACGTGCATACAGCGCCATACCTGCCGACCTGAGGCCTCGCATGTCCACTCCCGATCTCAATCTGCTGATCACCCTCGATGTGCTGCTGGCAGAAGGCAGTGTCGCCCGCGCCGCCAAACGCCTGCGCCTGAGTCCATCGGCGATGAGCAGGGCGCTGGCGCGATTGCGTGAAACCACCGGCGATCCGCTGCTGGTCAGGGCCGGTCGCGGCCTGGTGCCAACGCCGCGTGCGCTGGAATTGCGTGAGCGGGTCGCCCAGCTTGTGCAGGAGGCCCAAGCGGTGCTGCGTCCGGCCGAGCAGCCCGACCTCCTGCAGGTGTCGCGCACCTTCACCTTGCGCACCAGCGAAGGATTTGTCGAAAACTTCGGCGCCGCACTGATCGCCCGCGTCGCCGAACAGGCGCCAGGCATACGCCTGCGCTTCATGCCCAAACCCGACAAGGACAGCACGGCGTTGCGCGACGGCACGGTCGATCTGGAAACGGGTGTGGTGGGCAGGACGGCGAGCCCGGAACTGCGTACCCAGGGGTTGTTCCGCGATCGATTGATTGGCGTGGTGCGCGCGGGGCATCCGCTGTGCGACGGTGAGATGTCGCTCGAGCGTTTTGTCGCCCGCGGTCACATCAGCGTGTCACGACGAGGGCTGGAAAAGGGGCCAATAGATGAAGCCCTGGAGGCGCTTGGTTTGCAGCGGCAGATCGTGACCATGGTCGGCGGTTTCTCGACTGCATTGGCGCTCGCCCAGGCAAGCGATCTGATCGCCACTGTGCCCGAGCGGCATACCGCCAATCTGCGAGCCGGCATGCACAGCTTTGTGCTGCCAGTGGCACTGCCGGAATTTACCTTGGCGATGATCTGGCATCCTCGACTGGATGCGGATCCCGTGCATCGATGGCTGCGTGCTTGCCTGAGGGATGTTTGCGCTTCTGCCTGATAATTAATCCGGGTGTTTCATGTGTCTACGTTGATATTAAAATAATGGCTGTATCATTGTTGTAACTATTCGTGCCTGCTTTTTGTTTTGTTATATAGTCTCATTGTGTTGATATAAAAAAGTTCGAACTCATAAGTTTGCATGCTGTATCGGAGGTCAAAATGGGATCCAGTTTAGTTAAGCTAGTAATTGATAGGCGCTCGCAATTACTGTCAAGTGGCCAGAGGCTATCAATGTTGGTCACCAATTATTAATGATAATTAATAATTTTTAGTTTTGTATGGTGATCGTAAATATATGAATCTTAAGAATATTTTGTAGTTAAGATAATTGATTTCTATGGATTTCTCCAATATCAATTCAGTGTCAAGATTTGGCGACGAGTGGTGATGAATTTTTGACGCTGGTCGTGTCAAAAAATAACTTCATAATAATTCACACGTTTCACATATGTGATGCTAGTGTTCCTACCTCCAATTAACCCGCACTTGTCTGATTGTAGAGGACGTGCGTCATGCCGACTTCAAATCCTCGGGTTGCGATATTCGGTAATAGAGTTCCGAGCCTGAATCTTCCAGCGCTTGAGCACTTTACCGACTTGGGCAGCCTGCTGGCTGCCGATGCATTTGATGTGATGCTGCTGGACATGCCAGGTGCGTATGCCGGCAAAGTCCTTCGCAAACTGCGCTCACTTCCCTCTTACCGCTACACGCTCATCTACTGCTGTCGTGATCAGGATGGCTGGTGCGAAGCCTTGGGCGATGGCGCGTGCCCTGTGGAAACCAGCGAAATCATAAGGCTCTGGGGCGTATGGCAGGATCGCTTCGGACTGTTCAATCATGGATCCGCACCGGAACGTTTTGAAAGCCGGGTACTTTCCTGGCTGTGGTTGCGCGACGGCGCCCAGGTGCTCGCCCTGCGCGATCCGGAGGTGCCTCAGCACTATCGCTATCCATTGCTGGACGTCCTGGCCGATAGCGAGCAGGTCAACGCGTTTGTCTGGCTCAGCCTGATGGTGCAGCAGGACTGGCTGGAGGAGGGGGTCCTGATCGACCGCGTCCGCCTCTGTTCCGATTGTGGTTCGGGACGGCTCAATTACATCGATGTGTGTACCGAATGCCATAGCCTGGACATCGCACGGCAACCGTCACTGCACTGTTTTACCTGTGGTCATGTCGGGGCGCAGGAGTCATTTCTCAAAGATGGGGTGTTGCTGTGCCCCAACTGCCTGAATCGGCTGCGCCACATTGGCAGTGATTACGACCGCCCGATGGAGAATTATCGCTGTCGCTCGTGCCAGGCGTTTTTTGTCGATGCCGAGGTGCAGGCGCGTTGCCTGGATTGCGGCCTGTCGCACACGCCCGACAAGTTGCGCATACGCGAAGTCAGGGATTTCCGCCTGTCCGAGGCCGGGCGTTTCCGTTGCCGGCAGGAGTTCAGTGAAAGAGCGGTGCAGCACTTCGGTCAGCTCAATCTGTTGGGTGGCAAGAATTTTTATGATCTGCTGACTTGGCAAATGCAGATAGTGCGCCGCCATCCGGTGCCTGAGTTTTCCCTGATCGGCCTGCGCTTCGTCAACCTCGCCGGTACGTTGTCGCACCTGGGTGAACAGCGCGGGCATGCCTTCGTTGATAGCGTGGCCGATCGCTTGAAGGAGTCCGTCAGGGAAACGGACCGCTGTTCTCGCAGTACCGAAGAGTTCTTCTGGATCATGCTTCCCCATACCGACGAGAAAGGCCTGGAAATCGTCAAGCAGCGCCTGGGCCGGGTCGCCGAATTGTTTTCGGCGCCGGAGGTCAGCGACGTTACCTTGCGTGTCATCGGCATCACCGCCCCCCAGGATCTACTGGATCAGGAAGATGGCGAGCTGTTACTGGCGCGCCTGGCCGGTGAGATGGGTGATACCCCATGAGCCCTTTCCTCGAGCAACTGTTGAACGCACTCAGCGCGCTCGCGGGGCCGGATGGCATGAGCCGCCTGTTCTACATGCTATTTCCGGCGTTCCTGATGTTCGAGTTGCCGATGATGATCATGGTGATGCTGGGCGTGTTGCGCTGGTTCACCCGTCGGCGCACCAGCGTGCCGAAGATCAGTGTTTATTGCCCGAAGGTCTCTTGCATCATTACCTGCTACAGCGAAGGCATGGACGTCCAGACCACGCTGTTGAGCCTGTGCGAACAAACCTATGGCGGCCACATCGAGATGATTCCGGTGGTGGACGGCGCCACGGTCAACCAGGCGACGCTCAGCGCCGTGCGCAGTTTCAATGTGGACTCGCAGTTGTACCCCAAGCGACATTTACGGCCGATCGCCAAATGGCAGCGGGGCGGAAGGGTGTCGTCCCTCAACGCCGGCCTGTCGCTGGCCGGCGGTGAAATCGTCATGGCGCTCGATGGTGATACATCCTTCGACAACAACATGGTCGCCTCCATCGTACGGCACTTCGAGGACCCCTCGGTACCTGCGGTCGCCGGCAGCCTGCGGGTGCGCAATGTCTGGGGCTCGTGGGTGACGGCGATGCAGGCGCTGGAGTACCTGCTGTCGATCCACATGTCGAAGATCGGCCTGGCGGAATGGAACCTGGTCAACAACGTCTCCGGCGCCTTTGGCGCATTTCGCCGCAGTTTCCTGGTGAAAATCGGTGGCTGGAACACCCACACCGCTGAAGACCTGGACCTGACATTGCGTATCAAGAGCTACTTCAAGCGGCATGACCTGAGGATTCCATTCGAGCCCGAAGCGGTAGGGCACACCGATGCCCCGGCGACGCTCAGCCAGTTCCTGATGCAGCGCCTGCGCTGGGATGGCGACCTGTTTTTCCTCTACATCCGAAAGCACAACCACAACATCAGCCCCACGTTACTGGGCTGGCGCACCTTCCTGATGATCCTGCTCACGGGATTCTTCTTTCAGTTGGTTCTGCCGTTCATCATCTTCATCTACACCCTGCTGGCCCTGTTCATTCTGCCGGGCAAGACGCTGTTGTTTCTGTTTGCGCTGATCTACCTGCTGTACCTGACAATCACCCTGGTGATGTTCTTGGCCATGTTGGTGATGGTCTCCGACCGGCCCCGACAAGACATGGTGCTGGGCTTGCTGGTGCCTTTCTTCCCGCTGTTCATGCTGCTCCTGCGGTGCTGGAGCGTCGTGGCCATGCTTAACGAGATGTTCCGTCGCGGCCATGAAGAAAGCTCGATGGCACCCTGGTGGGTGCTCAAGCGCGCCACGAGGTTCTGACATGCGATCGATACTTCTGGCGGTGACGCTATGGATGCCCTTTGTGATGCTGGCGGTACACCCCATGACGCTTGAAGCGGCGCCAGCGCAAAAGTGGTCCCAGGCCAGCTATGTGTGGGACAGCGAGGCGTTGCTCGATCCAGGGCAGCGTGCTGCTGAACTGACGGCGCTGCGCAAGGCCGGGATGGAAAAGATCTACCTGGGCCTCAAGGGCGCACAGGTCAAGGACCTGGCTACCACGCGCGAACGCCTGGAGCAATTGCTGCAGGACGCGGCCAGGCAGGGTCTGCAAGTGGGTCTGCTGCTGGGCGATCCTGAATGGTTGAAACCGCAGGAACGCCATCAGCTCACCGATTTGCTGGGCAAATTCCAAGGGCTTTCATTCAGCAGCCTGCACCTGGACCTGGAAGTCGAACAGCTGGGCGTACCGGTGCCTGACCAGCGTTTGCGGGACTTGCTCGACACCTTGCGCGCGGCTTCCCGAGCGAGCCCCTGGCCGGTCGAGATTTCCAGCCATCATCGCTGGTTCGCCGAGCCCAAACCCGGACAAACCTGTGTGCCCTGCGGGCTGCCCGATGCTGGCGTGCGCCAGGTCAGCCTGATGATTTATACCCGCAACCCGAAAAACAGCGCACGCACGGCAGAGCAGATCGCCCAGCGCTGGCCCGATCTGCAATTTCGCCTCGCCCAAAGCACGGAGCCACAACTGGATGCCACGGAGTCCTGGGCCGGCGCGTCGACCGAGCAGTTGCAACACCAGAGCAGTGCCTGGCGTGAACAACTGCAACCCCTGGGGATTGCCGGCATTGACTGGCAAGCCTGGCGAGACTTTCCAAAACGGTGAGCCGTCATGAAGATTCGTTTCGATAGTCGTAAAGAATTGAGTCCCACTCAGGAACAGGGTTTGACCGTGCTCTACGCGCCGGGCAAACGCATGGCCTTTCGCGTGCGCTGGTATCTGATCCTGCTGCTGGTCGCCAGCCCGTTGATCTGGCTGGGGGGCAAGCTGGCCTACGGCATGCTGATGATCGACGCGCCGGCGCAGTTGCGCCTGCCGATTCTCGAGGTGCGCGCGCGCGATACCGGTCGGGTCGAGCAATTGTTCGTCAAGGCCGGTGATCAGGTCCGGACCGACCAGCCTTTGGTCAATCTCGACAATCCGGAATGGCGAGCACGGTTATCGCAACTGGCGGCCATGCCGACCCAGACCAGCCCTGCGCGCAACAACAAATTGGGTGGCAACGAACGGCAGTTGCTCAAGACTCGCATCGGCAGGGCGCAGGAAAGGGTGGGCGTGCTTGAAAGTCTGGTTGCAAGAGGGGCGGTGTCGCCTGGCGAGGTGCTGACGGCGAAGTCCGAGCTCGACAGTTTCAGGGCGGATCTGCTGGCGTTCGAGCGCCGTGAGCAACTGGCCAATCAGCCGACGTTGAGCGTTGAGCGCGATGTCGTGCAACAACAGGCTGAACAACAGTGGCTGAAAACCCGCCTGGCTGCGCTGCCGATCAACGCCGCGCAAAGCGGACGCATTGCCGAGGTACTGGTCAATCCTGGCGAAAACGTCGGTGCCGGCACCTTGCTGATGCGCATTGAGCGCCTGGAAGACCCCTTGCTGTGGATCTACCTGGAGCCGTTGAACATCAGCTACGCCGCGATTGGCCAGCCGCTGCGGGTGCGCATGCCGGACGGCGAGTGGTTGAGCGCCCATGTGGTCCAGGCGGTCGACAGCGCCGGCCGTACGCCGACGGTGTTGCGCGGGCCGTTCGCTGCCAGCGAAATGGGCTTGCAGGTCGCCGCCCGGTTCGACCGGCCGCTGCCGCCGCGTTGGCGAATCGATCAACTGCCGTTGAACGTCCGTTTCCCCACTGACTGGCCACAACTGCTCAGTGACAGCCGTGAGTTCATCGATCAAATAGGGGAGTTCATCGCCATGGATCGAACTCCCGACACCAAAAACAGCGTATCGGAGGCTCAATAATGATGACTGCTGAGCGAATCCTGGTCACCGGTGGCGCCGGCTTCATCGGCTCGCACCTTGTCGAAGCCCTGCTCGAACACGGTTACAGCGTCCGAGTCCTGGACGATCTTTCCAGCGGTAAATTATCCAACCTGCCGATTGATCGATGCCATCTGACGTTGGTTGTGGGGGACGTCGCCGACGCGCCGACGGTCGCGCGGGCGATGAAAGACTGCACCGCGGTGGTCCATCTGGCGGCGGTGGCCTCGGTGCAGGCCTCGGTCGACGATCCGATCGCCACTCACCAAAGCAACTTCATCGGTACGTTGAATATTTGTGAAGCCATGCGCCAGGCGGGGGTAAGGCGAGTCGTTTATGCCTCCAGTGCGGCGATCTACGGCAACAACGGCGAAGGCACCGCGATCAGCGAAGACACGCCAAAAAATCCCCTGACGCCCTATGCCGCCGACAAGCTGGCCAGCGAACACTTCCTTGATTTCTATCGTCGCCAGCACGGACTGGAACCGGTCATCCTGCGCTTTTTCAATATCTACGGACCGCGCCAGGACCCTTCGTCGCCTTACTCCGGCGTCATCAGTATTTTCAGCGAGCGAGCACAAAAAAAACTCCCCATCACGGTCTACGGCGATGGGGAGCAAACAAGGGATTTTGTCTACGTCGATGACCTGGTCAAGATCCTGGTACAGGCGGTCGCTGAAGCCAAACCACGTATGGAACCGGTCAATGTCGGGTTCAACCGCTCCACCAGCGTCAACGATCTGGCGACGATGCTGAGCGAACTGCTGGGATGGCCGCTGGCGCTGACCTACGATGCGCCCCGATCCGGTGACATCCGGCATTCGCGTGCCGAGAACAGCCGTTTGCTGGCACATTTTTCGTTGGAGAAGCCGACCTGTTTTGCAGAGGGCCTGGGTCAGTTGCTCAGAAGTATTGATGCCGGCGGGCGCTAGAGGCGGCTTCGGTCTCCAGCAAATGCTCAGCCAGTACATCGTTGAGAAAGCGGAACTGATCGTTGAGCCCGACCACTTCGTTACTGAAGTGATGACCGGCTGCCGGAATCAGCAGCGCCTCGAATTTTTCGTCGAACATCAGGGTCAATACTTTACGAGACTCGAATTGTTGCGAGTAGTAGTTGGTGCCGAATACCGGGAAGCTCACGGCCAGGGTGACGGTGGTGATCATGACGTGCGCTCCTCGGAGAGTAAGAACCAGCCGAATACGCTCAACGTGAAGGCCGTCAGGGCCAGGCAGGTCAGGAGATGGATCAGCATGGTTCGACCCTCCGCTACAGGGTTTGGTGTTGGGTTGGAATTGATCCTACGCTGACGGTCGATGGGCGGAAGGCAATCGTGGCGATGGTGAATATCGATGGGAGTGATGGTCCGGATTTGTTGGTGTCCTTGATGGCCCCATCGCCAGCAGGCTGGTTCCCACAGGGGTTATGGGTGTTCACAAGACTTGTGTTCCACCCCGATCCACTGTGGGAGCCAGCCTGCTGGCGATGGCGGCCTCAAGAGCACCATCAGACCTATACTCAAACCAGGGGCCTTTGAACGCCGAACCTCCCGTTCGGCTCACATTTTCAGGAAACCGCGATCTTGAACCTGCGTTCGCTGATCGTCGCCGTGCTGGTGGTGTTGGCGGGATGCGCCACGGCCCCGCCTGCCCCGGTGGAAGTGCCGCAGATCATGGTGTCTCCCAGCACCTGGCAGCAGGTGGATCGGGAGATTGTCGATGCGTCGCAATCGGCCACCGATCAGGCAAAAATCTACGCCCGCGGGGCCATGGATTACTGGCGCACGCGGGTCTATCAACTGACCGAAGAAAACTTCATTCCCTGGTTCAGCAGTTACTGGACTCAGGAATGGCTGTCGATGAAGGTCAGCTGGTACTCCATCAGTAGTTCCAGGGACGAGCAAAATGCCTCGGAAAAACGCCTGGCGGCCTACCTGCTGGAGAAGTACCAGGAAAAAGTGCTGGCCCCGGCGGCGCTCGAGGTCGACCCGGACGCGATCCTCACCCTGGCGGCGGCGTTCTACGTGGACATTCTCAAGGAAGAACTGCAAAAGATTTCCCAGCGCCATGGCGTGCCGATGGCCCAGCTCAATGGCCGCGTGCGGAAAATTCCGGCGATTGCCCTCGGACCGCCGTCCGCCAGGGACGCCTCGCTGTTCCTGGTGGTGCACACTGAACAGTTGGCCACGTTGCCGGCGTACGCCGCGCTGGTCGACAAGGTGCACAAGGCCGGTGGCGACAAGGGCGTCGGCTCGACCGACACGGCCATGGCCCCGGTGGCCAAGCGCGCCAGTAAACGCATTGAAGCCGAGATGGCTCCGCGCGGGGCGGCCAGTGCGGTAGCGGCGGCCGCTGGGAAACTCGCCGGTGCGTTGATCTCCGTCGGCGTGGCGGGCGTGCGGGCGATCATCCAGGCCAACGACCGGCCCGACAGCGAAGCGTTGATTCGCAGCAGCCTGGGTAACACGTTCGACAAGGCCTGGACCAAGCTGCTGCAGAACCCGACCACCGGTGTCATGGCGAGCACCCTGTACATGGCCTCACAGATAGAAGGGAACCTGGCGCAGAGCGCGCAACCGTCGGTCGGTCCGGATGCGGGATCTGTCGATTGGAGTCCGACCCAGTCGACTAACCAGCAGCTCAACCCATGATCCAAGGAGAACGCTCATGTCTTATGTTGATGGCTTTGTCATTGCAGTACCCACCGCCAACCGCGAAAAATTCAGGCAGCACGCCGACATGGCCGCTGCCATTTTCATCGAGAACGGCGCGCTCAGCCTCGCCGAGTGCTGGGGCGACGACGTCCCCGACGGCAAGGTGACCTCTTTTCCCATGGCGGTGAAACTCAAGGAGGATGAAACCGTGGTGTTTTCCTGGATCGTCTGGCCGGACAAGGCCACCCGTGACGCCGGGATGGCGAAACTGATGACCGATCCGCGGGTGCAACCGGACGTCAATCCGATGCCGTTCGATGGCCAAAGGATGATTTTCGGCGGGTTTGAAATGATCGTGAAGGCTTGAACCGACATCAAAGGATCACTCCGCCGCAGGGGTGATCCGGCAGCTCTTGCGGTTGCGGATTTCGTGATCGCTCGGGCGCTCGCGGATGAACTCGAAACGCGGCTCGCCTTCGCTGTAATGCACCAGCCAGCCCCAATCCAATTCCATTTCGTCCTGGCCTGGCTCTGGCGGCGCGGCCCACCAAGGTTCCTTGCTGAGGATCTGGCGCATACTTGCCTCCGGTTGATTTCGCTTGCATCAACTATAACTGGCATGCCGGCAGACGCCAGAAACGAGAGACCCCGCATGAATGACGACATCCACGAACCTTTCAAACGGCTGTTTTTCGCGCTGGACTGCGCACCCGCACTGCGCAAGGCCATCGGCCAATGGCGCAGTGCCTTGCAACTGCGTAGCGGGCGCCCGGTGCCGGTGGAGAATTTTCACCTGACCCTGAAGTTTCTCGGGGCGGTAGGGATCGCGCAGATTGCCGACATCTGCAGCGCAGCCGCGTCGGTGCGCACGCCGGGGGAACGCCTGACCGTGGAATTGGATCGCCTGGATGTCTGGCGCAGGGCAGGGGTCCTGGTGCTGTCGCCCGAGCAGGCATCGCCGGCGCTGTTGCGGCTGGTGTATGACCTGGAGCAGGCCTTGTTGCCGTTTGGCCTGGAAGACGCACCCCGGGAATTTCGCCCGCATTTGACCCTGGCACGTGACTACCGGGCGCCGGTGCCGGAGTCCGCTACGCCACCCGAATTTTTCCTGCGTGCCGAGCGCTTCACCTTGTTCGAATCCCACAAGGGCCGCTATCGGCCATTGGCCCAGTGGCCGTTGAGCGGTGCCTGAGCCAAAACAAAAAAGGCGCCCGAGGGCGCCAAACTTCACCTTAACCGAGGAGCCAGGTGAGTGATGCAGCGGTGGTAAGGCGCTGCATGAATATAAAAAATGTACGCAACCCCCTGTAGGAGCTGCCGCAGGCTGCGATCTTTTGATCTTGATCTTGAAAAAGCAAAGATCAAAAGATCGCAGCCTGCGGCAGCTCCTACCAGAGCAGAATTACTTACCCAACTTCACCTTGGTCCAACCCCGGGTCATGATCCGCTGCACCGCAATCGGCTGGTCAGGAACGGCATACAAGGTCGCCATCACCGCTTCCGGCGGATACGAGCCCGGCTCATTGCGAATCGCCTCGTCCACCAAAGGCGTCGCGGCCGAGTTGGCGTTGCTGTAGCCGATGTTGTTGGTGATCTCGGCGATGATGTCCGGGCGCATCAGGAAGTTCATGAACTGGTAGGCGTTGTCGACGTTGGCGGCATCGCGCGGGATGGCGACCATGTCATAGAAGCTGCCGGCGCCTTCCTTCGGGATGCTGTAGTCGATCTTCACCTTGTCCCCGGCTTCCTCGGCGCGGGCCTTGGCCTGCAGCACGTCACCGGAATAACCGACGGCTACGCAGATGTTGCCGTTGGCCAGGTCCGAGATGTACTTCGAGGAATGGAAATACGCCACCGACGGGCGGATTTTCATGAACAGCGCTTCGGCTTCGGCGATGTGCGCCTTGTCCTGATCGTTCACCGGGTAGCCCAGGTAGTGCAGGGCGGCCGGGATCATCTCGGTGGGCGAATCGAGGAAACTGATGCCGCAGGCCTTGAGCTTTTCCGCGTTTTCCGGCTTGAACAGCAGGTCCCAGGAGTTGGTCGGGGCGTTGGCGCCGAGCACTTCCTTGACCTTCTGCGGGTTGAAGCCGATGCCGATCGAGCCCCACATGTACGGGAAGGCGTGGGCGTTATCCGGGTCGCTGGCGGAGGCGTTTTTCAGCAGCACCGGATTGAGGTTTTTCCAGTTCGGCAGCTTCGACTTGTCCAGTTCCTGGTAGACCCCGGCCTTGATCTGCTTGGCCAGGAAGCTGTTGGACGGCACGACCAGGTCGTAGCCGGACTTGCCCGCCAGCAGGCGGGCCTCCAGGGTTTCGTTGCTGTCGAACACATCGTAGGTCACTTGGATCCCGGTCTCGTCTTCGAACTTCTTGACGGTGTCCGGGGCAATGTAATCCGACCAGTTATAGACGCGCAGAACCTTGTCATTGGCCTGGGCGCCCGAGGCGATCGCGCCCAATAAGGACAGTGTCAGCAGAGTCCTGCCAAACATTTTCATCGGTACAACTCCATTCTTTTTATTCAAACGCAAAATCTGTGAAACGCGACGGCCTAGGCCGTCGCTTCTACCATTTGCTTTTTCGGTTGTTGCCAGGATTCGCTCGCCGTCTGGTCCATCGCTTCCTGGATCGCTCGCTTACGGCTGGCTTCGGCACGGCGGCTGAAGTACCAGACCATGAAGGTCACGATCGACACGGCCAACAGGATCAGGCTGGCCACGGCGTTGATCTCCGGTTTCACGCCCAGGCGCACCGCCGAGAACACTTCCATCGGCAGGGTGGTGGAGCCCGGGCCCGAGACGAAGCTCGCCAGCACCAGGTCATCCAGCGACAGGGCGAACGACATCATGCCGCCGGCCGCCAGTGAGGGCGCGATCATCGGGATGGTGATCAGGAAAAACACCTTGAACGGCTTGGCACCCAGGTCCATGGCCGCTTCTTCGATGGACAGGTCCAGCTCGCGAAGGCGGGCGGAGACTACCACCGCAACGTAGGCGGCACAAAACGTGGTGTGGGCGATCCAGATCGTGACGATGCCACGCTCCATCGGCCAGCCGATCATCTGCGCCATGGCCACGAACAGCAGCAACAGCGACAGACCGGTGATCACTTCCGGCATCACCAGCGGCGCGGTCACCAGGCCGCCGAACAGCGTGCGGCCCTTGAAGCGGGTGACGCGCGTCAGCACGAACGCGGCCAGCGTGCCCAGTGCGACGGCGGCAATCGCGGTGTAGCAGGCGATCTCCAGGGAACGCAGCACCGAGCCCATCAGTTGCGAGTTGTCGAGCAGGCCGGCGTACCACTTGAACGACCAGCCACCCCACACCGTCACCAGCTTCGAGGCGTTGAACGAGTAGATCACCAGGATCAGCATCGGCAGGTAGATGAACGACAGGCCGAAAATCAGCATGAACTTTGAAAATCCGAAGCGTTTCATCCCCGTGCCTCCATCTCTTTGGCTTGACTGCGGTTGAACAGCAGGATCGGCACAATCAGGATCAACAGCATCACCACCGCCAGGGCGGACGCCACCGGCCAGTCGCGGTTGTTGAAGAACTCCTGCCACAGCACGCGGCCGATCATCAGGGTCTCGGGACCGCCCAACAGCTCCGGAATCACGAACTCACCCACCACCGGAATGAACACCAGCATGCAGCCTGCGATGATGCCGTTCTTGGCCAGCGGCACGGTGATTTTCCAGAAGTTGTTGAAGTTGCTCGAGCCCAGGTCGGACGCGGCTTCCAGCAGGCTGCCATCGTGCTTGACCAGGTTGGCGTACAGCGGCAGCACCATGAACGGCAGATACGCATAGACCACGCCGATATAAACAGCGGTGTTGGTGTTGAGGATCTCGATCGGGTGCGAAGTCAGCCCGGTCCACATCAGGAAACCATTGAGCAAGCCGTTGTTGCTGAGGATGCCCATCCACGCGTAAACGCGGATCAGGATTGCGGTCCAGGTCGGCATCATGATCAACAGCAGCAGGACGTTTTGCGCTTCCTTGCTGGTCTTGGTGATGGCGTAGGCCATCGGAAAACCGATCACCAGGCACATCAGCGTGCTGAGCAATGCAACCTTCAACGAACCGAGGTAAGCCGACAGGTACAACTCGTCTTCGCCCAGCAAGGTGTAGTTGCCGATGTTGAGCAACAGGTTGAATTTCTGCTCGGCGTAGGTGTAGATCTCCGAGTAGGGCGGAATGGCCAGGGCCGCTTCCGAGAAGCTGATCTTCATCACCAGGAAGAACGGCAACAGGAAGAACAGGCACAGCCACAGGAACGGAATGCCGATGACCAGTTTTCGTCCGCTGGGCACCAGGCGCAGCAATTGCTGATTGAAGGTTTTCATGCGCGCAGTACCACGCCGCTGTCGTCTTCCCACCACACGTAGACCTGATCGTCCCAGGTCGGACGCGCACCACGGCGTTCGGCGTTAGCCATGAACGATTGGACGACCTTGCCGCCCGGCAGCTTGACGTAGAACACCGAGTGACCGCCGAGGTAGGCGATGTCATGCACCTTGCCGCTGGACCAGTTGTAGCGGGCGTCCGGCTGGGTGGTGCTGACCAGCAGTTTTTCCGGGCGGATGGCGTAGGTGATCGACTTGTCCTGCACTGACGTACTGACGCCATGGCCGACGTAGATCTTCTGCTCCAGGTCCGCGCTGTGAATGATCGCGTGGCCTTCCAGGTCTTCCACCACGGTGCCTTCGAAGGCGTTCACGTTGCCGATGAATTCGCAGACCATGCGGCTGACCGGCGCTTCATAGATGTCCACCGGGCTGCCGATCTGGGCGATCCAGCCCAGGTGCATGATCGCGATGCGCTGGGCCATGGTCATGGCTTCTTCCTGGTCGTGGGTCACCATGACGCAGGTCACGCCGACGCGCTCGATGATCTCAACCAGCTCCAGCTGCATCTGCGAGCGCAGCTTTTTATCCAGCGCGCCCATGGGTTCGTCGAGCAACAGCAGCTTCGGACGCTTTGCCAGGGAGCGGGCCAGGGCTACACGCTGACGCTGGCCGCCGGACAACTGATGGGGTTTGCGCTTGGCGTACTGGGTCATGTGCACCAGGCGCAGCATTTCTTCCACACGGGCGTCGATTTCAGCGGCGGGCAAACGATCCTGCTTGAGGCCGAAGGCGATGTTCTGCGCCACCGTCATGTGCGGGAACAGGGCGTAGGACTGGAACATCATGTTGATCGGCCGCTCGTAGGGCGGCATGTCGGTGATGTCGACGCCGTCGAGCAGGATCCGGCCTTCGGTCGGGCGCTCGAAGCCGGCGAGCATGCGCAGCAGCGTCGATTTGCCGGAGCCGGAACCACCGAGCAGGGCAAAGATCTCGCCCTGATGGATTTCCAGGGACACATCGTCCACGGCGGTGGTCTCGTCGAATTTCTTGGTGACGCGGTCGACTTTCACCAACACCTTTTTCGGTGCCTGGTGACCCTCAAGAGCCTTCCTGTAGATGCTGGAGGCGTTTGCCATGTGAAACTCCCAACAGGTTTCAGTCGTCGGGCCAACGCGGCCTGACTTAATAGTTGATTGCAAACCCTTGCAGTAAGGCGCCAATCAGGACGCGGTCTCTGTAGGAGCTGGCTTGCCAGCGAAGGCGGCCTTGCAGTCAACGATGATGTCGGCTGAAAGGGCCTCTTCGCTGGCAAGCCAGCTCCTACAAGGTATTGCGCATGCCTGACGGGCACTCCACTCGGGTTAATTCGGCGCCGCCGTCCTGGCTGCCTGGTAGTGCTTGTTGTTATTGCAGTGTGTTGTTTTCGCGGGCGAGAGGCGCGCAAAAGCCCGCCTGCCCGCTCGCGGGGGCAGTAAATGGTTTGATCGTTTATGGCGTCAGCGTGAGTTACGCAGCGCCGCCCGTTGCCGGCACGCGTCGCCAAACGCCTGGAAGATCTTCAGATACGGCGGGTTGTCCAGCACCTGCCATTCCGGGTGCCATTGCACACCGAGGGCAAATGCCTTGCTGTTCTCCACCGAGACCGCTTCGATCAAGCCATCCGGCGCGAGTGCTTCGGCGCGCAGGCCGGGAGCGAGTCGGTCGATCCCTTGGCTGTGAATCGAATTGACCTGGAACACCGGCGGCAGATCCAGCGCCTGGAACACACCGCCCGGTTGCACATCGACGGCATGGGCCGGTGCGTATTGCACCGCCAGATCCGGATGGTTGGCCTCGCGATGATCGAGGAAGCCGGGAAGTTCATGGACCTTCTGATGCAGGCTGCCACCGAACGCCACGTTCATCTCCTGGAAGCCGCGGCAGATGCCGAGCACGGGAACGCCAGCGGCAATGGCTGCGCGAATCAGGGGAAGGGTGGTGCGATCCCGCTGGGGATCGTGTTCCGTGCCGGGAGCGCTGTCGGGGCCTTGATAGTGGAAGGGTTCCACATTCGATGGCGAGCCGGTCAGCAACAGACCGTCGAGCTGCGGTAGCAGATCCTCGATTTCGGTCAGTTCGCCCAGGGAAGGAATGACGACAGGCAGCCCCAGTGCCGCAACGCTGACAGCACGCAAGTACTTTTCGCCGCTGACATGGTAGGGGTGCAGGCCAATCTGTTTGACGCATGCAGTAACACCGATCAATGGCTTGAATGCCATTTTTATCACCTCGAAGTTTCACACTTGAACGAGCTTTTCCGGAGCTTAGCCTTGTTGATTTTAATTAACAACTCTCATGTAAAAAATTCTAAACGCCGCACGTCCGAAGCTGAGGATTTACGCGTGTTCCAGGGATGATCTGGCACTCTTGTGCCTCTGAGAGGCCCGAAAATAAACGTTTAAAGGCAAGGTGTTCGCTATTGACTTCACTTTGCCTTTCGGATTGACTGGCTACGTGAAAGGGCGGTGAACATAATAATTAACAGTAAAAAATAGGTGCATCATGTCGGTCCCTCTGCGTACCGTTCAACTCAACGAAGCAAACGCATTCCTTAAGAAATATCCTGAGGTTTTGTACGTCGACCTTCTGATTGCGGATATGAACGGTGTGGTGCGCGGTAAGCGCATCGAACGCACCAGTCTTCATAAGGTTTACGAGAAAGGCATCAACCTGCCGGCGTCCCTGTTTGCCCTGGACATCAATGGCTCCACGGTGGAAAGCACCGGCCTGGGTCTGGACATCGGCGACTCCGACCGGATCTGCTACCCGATCCCCGGCACCCTGAGCATCGAGCCATGGCAGAAGCGCCCAACCGCGCAACTGCTGATGACCATGCACGAACTCGAAGGCCAGCCATTCTTCGCCGACCCGCGGGAAGTCCTGGCCAACGTGGTGCGCAAGTTCGACGACATGGGCCTGACCATCTGCGCCGCGTTCGAACTGGAGTTCTACCTGATCGACCAGGACAACGTGAATGGTCGTCCGCAATCGCCACGTTCGCCGGTGTCCGGCAAGCGTCCGATGTCGACCCAGGTGTACCTGATCGACGACCTCGACGAGTACGTCGACTGCCTGCAGGACATCCTGGAAGGTGCGAAAGAGCAGGGCATCCCGGCTGACGCCATCGTCAAGGAAAGCGCCCCTGCACAATTCGAAGTCAACCTGCACCACGTGGCCGACCCTATAAAGGCATGCGACTACGCCGTCCTGCTCAAGCGTCTGGTGAAAAACATCGCCTACGACCACGAGATGGACACCACCTTCATGGCCAAGCCGTATCCGGGCCAGGCGGGTAACGGTCTGCACGTGCACATTTCGATTCTCGACAAGGAAGGCAACAACATCTTTGCCAGCGAGGATCCCGAGCAGAACGCCGCGCTGCGTCACGCGATCGGCGGTGTGCTCGAGACCCTGCCGGCGCAGATGGCGTTCCTTTGCCCGAACGTCAACTCCTACCGTCGTTTCGGCGCGCAGTTCTACGTGCCGAACTCGCCGAGCTGGGGCGTCGACAACCGTACCGTGGCGGTCCGTGTGCCAACTGGATCACCGGATGCCGTGCGCATCGAACACCGCGTGGCCGGTGCCGACGCCAACCCGTACCTGTTGATGGCTTCGGTATTGGCCGGCGTGCACCACGGCCTGACCAACCAGATCGAGCCGGGCGCCCCGGTGGAAGGCAACAGCTACGAGCAGAACGAACAGAGCCTGCCGAACAACCTGCGCGATGCCCTGCGCGAGCTGGACGACAGCGAAGTCATGGCCAAGTACATCGACCCGATGTACATCGACGTGTTCGTGGCGTGCAAGGAAAGCGAGCTGGCCGAGTTCGAGAACTCCATCTCCGACCTTGAGTACAACTGGTACTTGCATACCGTCTGATTAGTCGGTTCAACACGATCAAATGTGGGAGCGGGCTTGCTCGCGAAAGCGGAGTGTCAGGCGACATCAATATTGGATGTGCCGGCGCCTTCGCGAGCAAGCCCGCTCCCACAGGGATCGCATTTCAAATTTGAATTGGCGGGCGTCGGCCTGACGATCACCTATTCCCCTGCGTCGAGTCACAACCATGACAACTACTCGCAGCGACTGGGAGCAACGCTTCCAGTCCCTGACAATCGAAAGCCGTGCCTTCATTGACGGCCAATACTGCGCAGCCGCCAGCGGCGCGACGTTCGAATGCATCAGCCCGGTAGACGGCCGTTTCCTGGCCAACGTCGCCAGCACCGACGAAGCCGACGCCAACCTGGCCGTCGCCGTCGCCCGCCGCACCTTCGAATCCGGCGTCTGGTCCGGGCTGGCCCCGGCCGAGCGCAAGCGCATCCTGATCCGCTTCGCCGACCTGATCCTGGCCAACCAGGAAGAACTGGCGCTGCTCGAAACCCTCGACATGGGCAAGCCGATCGGCGATTCGCTGGCCATCGACATTCCGGCCACCGCCAATGCGATCCGCTGGACCGCCGAAGCCATCGACAAGATCTACGACGAAGTGGCCGCCACCCCCCACGACCAACTGGGCCTGGTGACGCGCGAAGCGGCCGGCGTAGTAGCGGCCATCGTGCCGTGGAACTTCCCGCTGATCATGGCCAGCTGGAAATTCGCCCCGGCCCTGGCGATGGGCAACTCGTTCATCCTCAAGCCTTCGGAAAAGTCGCCGCTGACAGCCATTCGCATCGCGCAGCTGGCGCTGGATGCGGGCATCCCCAAAGGCGTGTTCAACGTGCTGCCGGGTTTCGGCCACACCGTCGGCAAGGCGCTGGCGTTGCACATGGACGTCGACGTGCTGGCCTTCACCGGCTCCACGGCGATTGCCAAGCAACTGATGATCTATGCCGGGCAAAGCAACATGAAACGCGTCTGGGCTGAAGCCGGTGGCAAGAGCGCCAACGTGGTGTTCGCCGATGCACCGGACTTGCGCGCCGCCGCGCAGGCCGCCGCTGGCGCCATTGCCTTCAACCAGGGCGAGGTCTGCACCGCCGGCTCGCGTCTGCTGGTGGAACGCTCCATCCGCGAGCAGTTCATCCCGTTGCTGGTGGAAGCCCTGCAAGGCTGGAAACCGGGGCACGCGCTCGATCCTGCGACCACCGTCGGCGCGGTGGTGGACCAGCGTCAACTGGACAACGTGCTGCGCTACATCGACATCGGCAAGGAGCAGGGCGCCCGGTTGATCGCGGGCGGCAGCCGCACCCTCGAAGACACCGGCGGCCTCTACGTCGAGCCGGCGATTTTTGACGGCGTGACCAACGCCATGACCATCGCCCAGGAAGAAATTTTCGGCCCGGTGTTGTCGGTGATCACCTTCGACACCCCTGAAGAAGCCTTGGCGATTGCCAACGACAGTATCTACGGACTGGCCGCCGGCGTGTGGACCAGCAACCTGAGCAGGGCCCACACCTTCGCCCGTGGCCTGCGTGCCGGCAGCATCTGGGTCAACCAGTACGACGGCGGCGACATGACCGCGCCGTTCGGCGGGTTCAAGCAGTCGGGCAATGGCCGGGACAAATCGCTGCATGCGTTCGACAAGTACACCGAACTGAAAGCGACCTGGATCAAGCTCTAATAACAATAAAGCGGCGGTCGCCGGCTCTTTGCGGCGGCCATCGGAGAAACTTATGAAACAAGCACATGTAAACAGCTACTACGCCGCCACCCGCAACTTCACCGGCGATTTCCCGGTGCTGGAAGGCGCGGTGGACTGCGACGTCTGCGTGATCGGCGCCGGCTATACCGGCCTGTCCTCGGCACTGTTCCTCGCTGAAGCGGGCTACAGCGTCACCGTGCTTGAAGCCGCCAAAGTCGGCTTCGGCGCCAGCGGTCGCAACGGTGGTCAACTGGTCAACTCCTACAGCCGTGACGTCGACGTCATCGAAGAGCGCTACGGCGACAAGACCGCCGAAGTCCTCGGCAGCATGATCTTCGAAGGCGCCGACATCATCCGTCAGCGCATACAGCACTACGACATCCAGTGCGACTACCGTCCGGGCGGCATATTTGCCGCGATGAACAAGAAGCAGCTCAAGGGCCTGGCCGAACAGAAGAAGGGCTGGGAACGCTACGGCAACAAGAACCTGACCATGCTCGGCAAGGATGACATCAAGCGCGAAGTCGGTTCCGACGCCTACGTCGGCGGCCTGCTGGACATGCAGGGCGGGCATATTCACCCGCTGAACCTGGCGCTGGGCGAGGCTTCGGCGATCATCGGCCTGGGCGGCAAGATCTACGAGCAATCGGCGGCGGTGGAAATCACCTATGGCGAGCCGATCACCGTACGCACCGCCAAAGGCGTGGTGAAGGCCAAGTACCTGCTGATCGCCGGTAACGCCTACCTGCCGCAGGGCCTGGACAACCGCGTGACCAGCAAGAGCATGCCGTGCGGTTCGCAGATTGTCGTCACCGAGCCGTTGTCGGAAAAGCAGGCCCGCAGCCTGATCAAGAACAACTACTGCGTCGAAGACTGCAACTACCTGCTCGACTACTACCGCCTGACCGCCGACAACCGCCTGCTCTACGGCGGTGGCGTGGTCTACGGCGCCCGTGAGCCGGACGACATCGAACAACTGATCCGCCCGAAAATCCTCAAGACCTTCCCGCAGTTGAAGGACGTGAAGATCGACTACCGCTGGACCGGCAATTTCCTGCTGACCATGTCGCGCATGCCGCAATTCGGCCGTATCGAGAAAAACGCCTACTACATGCAGGGCTACAGCGGCCACGGCGTCACCTGTTCGCACCTGGCGGGCAAGCTGATTTCGGAAATGATCCGCGGCGACGCCGAACGCTTCGACGCCTTCGCCTCGCTGCCGCACATGCCGATGATTGGCGGGCGCACCTTCTCGGCGCCTTTGACCGCCCTGGGTGCGGTGTACTACTCGCTGCGCGACCGTTTCGGGATCTAAGCTTTACCTCGCCGGTGGTCAACCCCAGGAAGGCCACCGGCTTTTTACCTGAAACACCACGTTCCCGTGTAGGAGCTGCCGCAGGCTGCGATCTTTTGATCTTGCTTTTCAAGATCAAGATCAAAAGATCGCAGCCTGCGGCAGCTCCTACAGCAACACCCACAAACGTGATTTAATAGCCGCCTTTCACGTTTCCGGGACAGGAAAACGGCGCGATCCACGCCTGCTCTCCACCCCCATTACCCTTGCGTACCAAGCACATAAGGCTGTCATGGACACGGGCTCACGACTCAAATTAGTACGCGAAAGCTACAAACTGTCCCAGCGCGAGCTGGCCCGGCGTAGCGGCGTCACCAATGCCACCATTTCCCTGATCGAGCAGAATCGCGTCAGTCCTTCCGTCAGCTCGCTGAAAAAGCTGCTCGAAGGCATTCCCATGTCCCTGGCCGACTTCTTCACCTTCGATCAACCGCCGCGCGAGCACCAATACGTCTTCCGCGCCAACGAACAGCCCGACCTCGGCCGCCACGGCCTGCGCCTGCTGCTGATCGGCGCGTCCGTGCCAAGCCGGCAGATGCGTCTGCTGCGCGAACAATACGCACCGGGTGCCAGTTCCGGGGAAGAGCCGATCGTGCATTCGGAAGGCGAGGAGTGCGGTCTGGTCACCCGTGGCACCGTCGAACTGACGGTGGATGGGCAGATCAGTGTGCTCAATGCCGGGGACGGGTATTACTTTCCGACGACCTTGCCGCACAAGTTTCGCAATATCGGCCAGGATGAGGCGGAAATCATCAGCGCGAACACGCCGGCGAACTTCTGATTACGGCGGGTGTGATCCGGCGGCGCATCATCCATGGTGCTTGATAAAAAACCGATGCCCGCTCAGGCATCGGTTTTTTTTATTTGGTTTTCCAGTGACCACCGCCCGACTCGCAATCAATCTTGGCTTGGGCGATGTGCTCGGCACCGTAGTAATACGTCGTGACCTGGGCATTGTCGGGAATGTTGACCGACTGACTGTTCTTGTCCTTGCTGGTGGAATGAGGGTTGGCCAGGGATTCCTGGGTCAAGGTGGCGATGCAGGTGGCCTGGTAATGATCGTCACAATGTTCGACTTTCTTCTTGGTACTGGTCAGCATCTCCTTGCTCTCGTTGCTGCATGACCAGTCGATGGAATTGACCGGCATGCCTTCGTACTCATAGCAGCTATGACTTTCCACCACGGGAATGGAAGCGCTTTGGGATCGGGTCAGCACGTCGCAACCTTCGGCGTACGCCAGGGCAGGGCACAGGCCAGCGAGCAAAAGCAGCAGTCTAGTGTTCATCGGGATTTCCTCTCCAATGGCGCCTTGTTTGATCCAGGATCAGCGCTGATAAAGTTTCGAAACCCCGATGTGGCCTGTGGTTCCATGCATTTCGCTCAGTCACGAAGCGTTAACGCATTTCCCCGGCCTTATTGTCGGGCCTGTGCTGGATCCGGGTGGTGAGCGATGTGCTTGGGCCCCGCCAGGGCCCACAGTATCAGCCCGATCAGCGGCACAAACACGATCACCACCATCCACACACCTTTGCTGCTCGCTTTGCCTGCGCTTTTGCGCACCCGATTGATGGCCCACAACTCGATCAACAGAAGAACGGCTGCCAATACAATCCACGTCGTTTCGATCTGCATGTAGTCACCTCCTGAATAGTCTTTCAGTTAGGTGGGCTGGTGGACACAGGGTTCAGTTAATTTGCGGTTTTCTAGAATGGGGGTATCGGCGCACTCTAACGTTCGTCGGATCTCATGTGGCTATCAGCGGATTTGGCTGCCCGTTCCATCACGGCTGCTAAGCTTCGTCGTTGCAGCACCCGAGCCAGTCCTGGGCTCACGTTGCGTGCGCAACCACGGAGTTCCACCTCTTTTCCTGTCGGCAATCTGCACGGAGGCAGGCGATGGTGATCAAGCGCATGGTTGATTCGAGCGCGGCGGGGGTTCCCGTGCCGCTCGATCCTGAAGAGATGCAGCGCGTACTGGCGTTGCTGCTGGCCAGCCCGTTGTTCGCCAAATCCCGGCGCATGGGCAGTTTGTTGCGCTTTCTGGTCGAGCACGACCTGCAACCTTCAAATACCCCCCTTACCGAACACGCCATCGGCATCGCGGTGTTCCGTCGCGATCCGGCGGTGTACTGCACCGGCGACGATCCGGTGGTGCGGGTGCAGGTGGGGCGGTTGCGGCGCAAGCTGGCGGCGCATTACGCCAGCAACGGCCAGCAGGACCCGGTTCGGCTGAGCATACCGGCAGGGTGTTATCGCCTGGCTTATCAGCGGTTGCAAACCAAGGGGACCGCCACCCGCCATCCGGTTTTGCAGATCCAGCCGTTCACCTGCATCACCCCGGATGGCGATGACTTCGCCCGGGGCTTGTGCGAAGAGCTGAGCTGTCGCTTGTTCGAGTCGTTCGAGCAAACGCAAAGCGTGGCCAATCATGTGTTGATGAAGGTGCCGCGCAGCAGCGTAAAAGCAGCGGAGGGCCGGCGCGGCGGGCGCTACAGCTATTGCCTGGAAGGCAGCGTGCGGGTCGAGCCGGCGCGGGTGCGGGCGTCGTTGCGCCTGGTGGATGTGGCGCAGGGGCGGATTCGCTGGTCGGCGCAGTTCGATCGCAACCAGCCTTATGGCATCGCCACCCAGGAGGACCTGGCGCAATCGATCTGCCTGTCCCTGACGGGCTACTTTGCCAAAGGCGCGATCGACGAATGAAAGGGGCAACCCTGGGGTTGCCCCGGTGCGCAGCAGTTACACGGTTTTCCATTGACCGCCTTCGTAAAGGCGACCGGCGGTGTTTTCGAACGTCAGGTCGATTTCGATCGCCTTGGAGCGTGAGGTACTGAACATGGTACTGGTCTGTACGTTCTGTTCGAACCATACGAGGATGGTTTCAACGGGGGTCAGTACGGTTTTACCGGTGACGACCGGGTCCACCGCCACGTAGATCGGCGTGCTGACCTGATTGCCATCGATGCCGGTGGACAGCTGGTTGATCCCCGGATGGATCGGCGCGTACTCGTTCACAAAGGTCATGGAAACGTCCGGGCCGCCCGTGATCGCCGGGCTCAGCAGGCCGTGTTCATCGAGTGTCGAGGTTTGCCCAAGACCGATATTGACGATGTTGGTCGAGACTTTGACCTGGACGTTTTCCTTGAACACGTTGGAGGCGAACAGCTGATACAACGGCGTCCAGCTGAATTCGTTATTGCTCAGGTACGCGACATAGGACTGCCAGACCACGTTGTAGTCGGCGGTGCCGACCTTCTTGGCAAAGCACAGCTTGTAGCCAGACTTCTTGAGCAGGGTCAGGTCGCCGGCGGCGATTTCGATGGTGACGGTTTTTTGCGCCGCCGCCAGGGCGGACTTCAAGACCCTGCCATAGTCCGACGCCTTCAGTTGCGTTGCACCCATGATCGACTTGACGGCTTCTTGCACATCATCGTGCAGCTGCTGGCGTTGTTGGCTGACAGCGTTTGATTGGCTCATGGTGTCCCTCTTCCTTGGTGGTGTGTTGGGCAATCGATGGGTGGAGGGCAGTCAACCCGGTCCATCCATCGAGGGCTTCACTCTAGGTTCAGGCAGCGCATGGGCTAAGTGTCTTGGCGTTACAGGCGGGTAACGGGGGGGTATCAATCAGGTTGAAGTGGCGGGGCGAACGACGGGCCGCCCCGCCAGGGCCTCAGGCTGCCTTCACATCGGCCCAGACGAAGTTCCAGCTGGTGCGCTTGCCCTTGGCAATCTCGATCAGCTTGTTCTCATACACCGTGTGATTGACCAGGCCGGCGTAGGTCAGGGTGCGAGCAGCGTTGTTGCCGCTGCACTCGCCCGGTACGCCGCCAGACTCGAACATGGCTTTTATCATGTCGGCTTCCGACGGGGCGCTGCTCTGGTTTTTTTCAACTTTGACGAAACTCATGATGTCACCTCTTCCGTGATGGGAAATCGGTGCGGTTGAGGGTCGACAGCGTTCGTGCCTGCCGCAACACACCGAAGGCCATACTGTATTGGCCTGCCGTGCGGCGCAGAAGTGACAAGTGGGGCAGTGAGGTAACAGCACGATCGGGGGGACGTATCAGCGAGGTATCAAGCGCGGGTCGATTCAGGTGGAGTTTGCTCGCGAAAGGCCTGACGATCCATGTCAGGGCTTTGTCGCGAGCAGGCTTGTGGATCTTGATTACAGGCTGGTAGCGAGTTTCCCACTCGACAACCGACGCTTGTAGGCACTGTCGCGATTGGCCAGCCACCAGTACAGCGGCGAGGTAATCACCAGGCCCACCAACCAGGACAGATCCGCGCCGTTGATGTGCTCGGAAATCGGTCCGACGTACAGCGGCGTGTTCATGAACGGAATCTGCACCAGGATGCCGATCGCGTAGGCCAGCAGCGCCTGCGGGTTGTAGCGCCCGTAGATGCCGCCATCGACGTGGAAGATCGAGTCGATGTCGTACTTGCCCTTGTGAATGGCGTAGAAGTCGATCAGGTTGATCGCCGTCCACGGCACCAGCACCACCAGCAACACCAGCACCATGTCGACGAAGTGGCCGATGAAGTCAGCGGAGGCACCGACGGCGGCGAAGCAGCAGGCGCCGAGCACGATCACCGAGAGCACGGCGCGGCTCTTGGCGGTGGGGATCCAGCGGTAGGCGAAGGTCTGCACGAGGGTGATCAGCGACAGTACGGCGCCGTAGAGGTTGAGGGCGTTGTGGCTGATGACGCTGAGCAGGAACAGCACCAGCATCAGCGGGCCGATGGAACCGGTGGCGAGCTTGACCGCGTCCATGGTGTCCATGCCGACGGGCGTGGCCAGTACGGCGACGGCGCCGAAGACAAACGACAGGCTGGAACCGAGCACGGTGCCCAGGTAGGTGGTCCAGAAGGTCGACGCCACGGGCACGTCGGCCGGCAGGTAGCGCGAGTAGTCGGACACGTAGGGCGCGAAGGCGATCTGCCAGAGCGCGGCCAGGGACACCGTCGCCAGCCAGCCGGAGATGTTGAAGCTGCCGCGGGTGAGGAAGTCGTCCGTCTGCACGTGGGTCAGGATGTAGGCGAAACCCAGCACGATGCCGATGCCCAGCACCCAGGTGCCGATACGGTTGAGCACGTGGATGAAGCGATAGCCGATGATGCCGATGATGCCCGAACCCAAGGCGCCGATGACGATGCCCACGGGCACCGGGACGCTGTCGACCACGCCGTGCAGGGACTTGCCAGCCAGCACGATGTTGGAGGCGAAGAAGCCGATGTACATGACGCCGGCGATCAGCACCACCAGCAGCGCGCCGAGGGAGCCGAATTGCGCGCGGCTCTGGATCATCTGCGGGATGCCCATCTGCGGGCCCTGGGCCGAGTGCAGCGCCATCAGCACGCCGCCGACCAGATGGCCGACGAGGATGGCGACGATGCCCCACACCAGGTTCAGGTGAAACAGCTGCACGCCGAGGGCGCCGGTGACGATGGGCAAGGGCGCGATGTTGCCACCGAACCACAGGGTGAACAGGTCGCGCGTCTTGCCATGACGGTCTTGCGGCGGCACGTAGCCGATCGTGTGTTTCTCGATGAGCGGAGCGCTCGTTGCTGCAGTGGTTACCATGACGAACTCCAAGGCAAAGTGAGTACGTGGACGTACTTCGGTGAGCGTCGCGCGAACGACGCTTTTCTTGTTGGAGCGATCATGTGCAATGGATCGGGATAGATAAATTAGTAAGTTTGTTGCTTCAAACCTTAAAAAATATATGCCGCGCCGGCGGTCGCCTCCGGTATGTTCAGCCTTGACCGCAGGCCGGCACCAACCCCTTGTGTGCGCTGCCGATTCCTTGACCCTGATGTTCTGTTTTCCGGAGGTTCCCATGGCCGCCTACAACCTGCGCCAGCTCAGGTATTTCGTCACCACGGCCGACTGCGGCAGCGTGGCGGAGGCCTCGCGCAAGCTCTACATCGCGCAGCCATCGGTATCGACGGCGATCAAGCACCTGGAAGAAAGTTTTGGCGTGCAACTGTTCATCCGCCATCACGCTCAGGGGGTGTCGCTGACGCCGAGCGGCTCGCGGTTCTACCGCAAGGCCCAGGAGCTGCTGCGGGTCGCCCATGAGTTCGAGCAGAACGCCCTGGCGGACAACGACGTGGTGGCGGGACAGATCGACATCGGTTGTTTTGAAACCGTGGCACCCCTGTACCTGCCACGCCTGATCGCTGGTTTCAAGGAGCGCTGGCCCGGGGTGGAAATACGCATTCGCGATGGCGAGCAGCAGGAACTGGTGCAGGCGTTGACCGCCGGCAGCATCGACATGGCCATGGTCTACGAACATGACCTGGACAGCACCATCGAGACCGTGGCGTTGATGCCGGCCCAGCAACCCTATGCCTTGCTGCCCGCCGACCATCGCTTCGCCCAGCAGGCGAAAGTCTCGCTGCACGACCTGGTGCTGGAGCCGATGATTTTGCTGGACGTGGTGCCCAGCCGAACCTACTTCGTGAGCATTTTCGAAGAGCGCGGGCTGACGCCGAACATCGTGTTCAGCTCGCCGTCGATCGAGATGGTGCGCGGGATGGTCGGGCGGGGTTTCGGCTTTTCGATCCTGGTGACCAAACCGTTTTCCGAATACACCTATGACGGGCAAAAAGTCGTGTGCGTGCCGCTGGCCGAAAACGTCACCGGCTCGGGGTTGTCCGCGGCGTGGTTGCGCCGGGCACAGCTGACCAAGCCGGTGCAGCTGTTCGTCGATTACTGCCAGGAAGAACTGGCCCGACTCTATACCTGAGCGTCGGGCCAGGGATCAGTTGCTGATTGCCAGCAGCATCCGTTGCAGCATGGCGTCGCAGCCGTTCAGTTGCTCCAGGCTGACGAACTCATCGGGTTTATGGCCTTGCTCCATGCTGCCCGGGCCGCACACCACCGTCGGGATGCCCGCTGCATCGAACAGACCGCCTTCGGTGCCGAACGCCACCGTGCCGAATTCCCGCGAGCCGGAAAACGCGGCGATCAATTCCGCGGCTTCGCTACGGGCATCGGTGGCCAGGCCGGGGTACGCCGACAACTCACTGAAACGGATCTCGCTGTGCTCGCTCACGGCGCGCATGCGCGGCAACAACTGCTGTTCGGCATAGGCCTGCAGTTCCTCTGCCACCAGGCGCGGGTCGTGGGAGGGCAGGGCGCGAACTTCGAAGTCGAAGCGGCAGTCGGCCGGCACGATGTTCAAGGCCTTGCCGCCGCCAATCACCCCGGTTTGCACGGTGGAGAACGGCGGATCGAAGCGCGGGTCATGCAGCTCCGGAGCCTTGAGCCGTTGGCCGATGCGCCCCAGTTCACCGATCAGCTCGGCTGCGTATTCGATGGCATTGACCCCGAGCGGGGCGTAGGCCGAATGGCAGGCGTGACCGTGGATGTCGCAGCGCATCGCCAGCTTGCCCTTGTGGCCCAGCACCGGTTTGAGCTCGGTGGGTTCGCCAATGATGCACAGCAGCGGTTTGACCGGACGTTGCTCGAGGGCCTTGAGCAGGGAGCGCACGCCCAGGCAGCCGACTTCCTCGTCGTAGGACAGGGCGATATGCACCGGCAGGCGCAACGAGGCCTGCACCAGCGCCGGCACCAGGGCGAGCACGCAAGCGATGTAGCCCTTCATGTCCGCCGTGCCGCGACCGTACAGCAGGCCATCGCGCTCGGTGAGCTGGAACGGCGCGACGGTCCACGGCTGGCCGTCGACCGGGACCACGTCGGTGTGCCCCGATAGCACGATGCCCGGCCGGTCCGCCGGGCCGATCGTGGCGAACAGGTTGGCTTTGCTGCGCTCCTGGTTGTAGACCAGCTGGCACGGCACATCGAAGCCTGCGAGGTAGTCGCGGACAAACTCGATCAGCTGCAGGTTGGATTCGCGGCTGGTGGTGTCGAACGCCACCAGCGTTGTGAGCAGATCGCGGCTGGCGCTCATCGATCGTCTCCAGCGACGCCGTAGCCAGGGGACCGGTCGGGCGCCAGGGCGCGGTCGATGTAGTCCTGGACCTGCGGACGGTAGGCCTGCCAGAGCTTTTGCAGCTGGCCAATCGGATCTTCGTCGGCCCAGTCGACCCGCAGGTTGACGATCGGCCAGGTCAGCTCACCGACCACCATGACCGCCGCCGAATGCACCGGTCCGGCTTCGCCACCAGCCGCCACGCCACCTTGCATCGCCGCGATCAAGCGGTCGGCCAGTTGGCCTTCAGCCTGTTCGAAGGCGCGGACCATGGCCTCGATCACCGCCGGGCTGGCAAGCATGTTGCCGGCCGCCACGCATTGCTCGCCGGACACCGCATTGTGGTTGCCCAGGGTTTGCGCGCCGCTGAAGTGCGCGGTGCGGCCGAGGTGGTCGATGGCGGTGATCTGCCGGTACTGGCTGTAGCCGTTGCGGGTCAGCACCTTGTCCAGGGCCTCGGCGGGTGGCAGACCCTGCTCCATCAGGGCCAGGGTTTCCGGGCCAAGAGAGGGCAGGGTGATGTTTTGCGTGGAGACGGCGCCCACACCGGGCAATAACCAGGGGCAGCGGGCGCCGACAGCGATACTCGAGGAGCTGATGGCGATGCCGAACTGACCGGTGTCGGGGCAGCGGGCGGCGATGGAAAAGGTCATGGGGCGGGTCCTTGTCTGGATTTTGTAGGAGCGAGCTCGCTCCTACAGAAGATCAATGGCGGGAGCGGGCGGCTGGAGTTTGTCGCGACGCGGTCTGCCCGTTATTCCGGGATCACCGCAATCACATCGATCTCCATCAGCCACTGCGGCTGACCCAATGCCGTCACCACCAGCCCGGTGGAAATCGGGAATACGCCTTTGAGCCACTTGCCCACTTCCTGATACACCGGTTCGCGGTAGCGCGGATCGATCAGGTAGGTGGTGGTCTTGACGATGTGGCTCAGGTCGCTGCCAGCTTCTTCCAGCAGTTGCTTGACGTTGCGCATGGCCTGCTCGGTCTGTGCCCGCGGATCGCCCAGGCCAACCAGGTTGCCCTCGAAATCGGTGCCGACCTGGCCGCGCACATACACAGTGTTACCGGCGCGGACGGCCTGGCACAGGTCGTTGTCCAGGCTCTGGTTCGGGTAGGTTTCCTTGGTGTTGAACATGCGAATGCGGGTATGGGTTGGCGTGGTCATTTGAAATTCCTTAAATATGGGGAGCGGCGCGGTGTACGCGCCGTGCGGGTATCAAGCGCTGACGGTGGTCTTGTGTGCGGCCGGGCAGGCTTGGGCCTCGCGCTGGTCGGCATCGCGGTACTCGAGGTAGGTCCGCTGGATGGCAATGTGATCGGCCACGTACTTGGCGTCATGCCACACGCCCCAGATGAAGGACGAACCGCGACGGGACTGCCAGGGCAGGCCGAGGAAATACACGCCCGCCTCGCTGGACACACCGCGCTGATGCCGGGGCTTGCCGTTGTCGTCGAAGGCGTCGACCTGCAGCCAGCTGTAGTCCACGGCAAAACCGGTGGCCCAGATGATCGACGTCACGCCGGCCTTGGCCAGGTCGAGTTCGAGGATCGGGTTGGAGACACAGTCCGGCTCCGGGAAGGTATGGCGCGCTTCGGGTTCTTCCGGCAGGTCCAGGCCATTGCGTTCGATGTAGGCATCGGCGGCGTCGAGCAGGGCCAGGTAGTTTTCATCGCCCCGGGCCAGGTTGTCCGCCAGGTTCGCCTGGAAGGTCGCCACGCTGCCGTTGAACGATTGGGTCAGGCCCACCAGCACCATGCCGGCATGGGCCAGGCCACGAAAATCCACGGTGCGGCCACCCTGGGCGCCGCTGACGGCGATGGTCACGTGTTCACGGCCGGGTTTCATCGCGGCCTGGTCCCACTCGCCCAGCACCCCCAGCCACCAGCAAAAATCGCGGTTGCGATAGGCGCGGGGCGGACGATCGTGGGCGCCTACCGACAGGTACACCTGCTTGCCGGAGCGCTGCAATTCATCGGCGATCTGCACGCCCGAGGAACCGGCGCCCACCACCAGCACGGCACCCTCGGGCAATTGCCCGGGATTGCGGTAGTCGGCGGAGTGGATCTGCAGCAGTTGCGCATCCTTGGGGGCGATCGGCGGGATCACCGGACGCTGGAACGGACCCGTGGCAGCCACCACGCGACTGGCCTCGATCACGCCTTGGGAGGTCTCGATGGTGAAACCCGGGCGACCGACGTTGCGCTCGACCTTCTGCACTTCCACGCCAGTGCGGATGGGCGCCTTGAACTTGCGGGCATAGGCTTCGAAGTAATCGGCCACACGCTCCTTGGGGGCAAAACCATCGGGGCTGATGTCGTCGAATTCCAGGCCGGGAAAACGGTCGTGCCAGGCCGGACCATTGGCCACCAGCGAATCCCAGCGGCCGGTGCGCCAGCGCTCGGCGATACGATTGCGCTCCAGCACCAAGTGCGGCACGCCGAGCTTGCTCAGGTGTTCACTCATGGCTACGCCGGCCTGGCCGGCGCCGACAATCAAGGTATCTATTATTGTTTTTTCAATGGTCATCTGCTTGCCCTTCGAAGTTGGTTAACGGTCGGTGTCGACCTGCCATTTCCTGGGCTCAAGACTAGGGATCAGCCTGATATCGGTAAAATATTATTAAGCTGGCATTTGAGTATAAATAATTGATGCAGAGGGGTTTCGGCCAACCGTGGCGTCGATATTCACGGTGGGAACCTGCGGGAAATCGGGGGAGCAGGTGCCGTCATAGCAACCATTCATTTGCTCGATACCCATCATTAAGCAATGCAAGTTCTGTTTTTCCACCAAGGGAGGAAGATAGCGTGATACCGATCTCGCCATTGAAGGAATAAGCGCGATGAGAATCTCGACCCTGCTGGCTTTTGTCGCCGTATTCAGCGGTGGCATCGCTGCCACTGCACCGGCCATTGCTGCCGATGCCTCCTGCCACTTCCCGCCGATCACCGACAGCGCCGCGCCTTTGCAACACGCGCAAACTGTGGCGGTGCTCTACAGCGAAAACACCCTCAATACCCAGCAATACCTGGAGAGCTACCACGATGTGGCGGTGAAGGGAGCGCAGAACCCCGATCTGGATTCGCGGATCAGCCAGGCGTTCGTCGACAGTTCCGATCCGCAGCGGGCGATCGGCTGGTTGCTTTCGTCGTTGCAGAAGGAGTTCGCTGCGGTGACGGTCTACGACAGCCTCGATGCGGCGTTGCAGGCGCATCCGGATGTGGTGGTGATGCTCGACACCTACAGTCGCCTGGTGTCGAAACGCAACAATCAGGTCGAAGCGCGGTTTGTGGCTAAATTCTACGATGCGAACCTGCAATACATCGGCCAGGCTGCGGGTTCGCGTGCCGAGCAGATGCCTTCGGTGTGGGTGCATGGCAAAGCCACGCCGCAAATTGCCGCGCAGATCAATCAGCAAACGGTGTTGCAGGTGAATGCGTTGAAGCAGTTCGATGCGTCGCTGAAGTCACTGGTGACCACTGGACACGTGGCGCAAGTCGCAACCAACTGATTCCACTCTCCCTCTTTAGAAGCTGCCGCAGGCTGCGATCTTTTGATCTTGCTCTTCGACCATCAATGAAACCGTCAAAAGATCGCAGGCTGCGCCAGCTCCTACATGGATTGCGTACATCAACCAGCACCTGGTCGCGACAGAGGAGCTGAAACGCGTTCTCACTCCGATCATCCGTCAGGCAAAACTGCGGAGTCAGAGCGAGACGCTCGCGGAACTCGTGAATCTGAGTACATCCATCACCCACAAAAAAGCCCTCGCGGCCTTCATGGCAACGAGCGCTTTTAAATGGGGAAAAATCAAACAGGCTGAAATACGGAAATTTCCGACGTCATCAGTGGACTTTTCCGGCATTCATTCTTGCTGCTTCTTGTTAGCTTCCTCGGCCATTACCGCTCGTTGATGTCGTCATGGATGAGATTCGCGCGGTTGTCGTTCTCAGCTCAAGGATCAGCTTATGTTCGCACCGGCCAATGTTGCTCATTTCGAACTGAAAATCCCCACCGTTCGCAACGATTTCAAGGTCCTGGCCTTTCACGGTACGGAAGCCATCAGCAGCCTATACGCAATCAATATCGAGATGGTCAGTGAGTACCGGGATTTTGATCTGCAAAGCCTGTTGCGCCAGCCGGCGTTCCTCCAGTTCGGCCTCAATGGCGAAGGCATTCATGGCCGTATCGACGAGGTTTCCGTAGGGGAGGCGGGTCGTCGCCTGACCCGCTATCACCTGACCCTGGTGCCGGTGCTGCACTATTTGCAGTTCAGCCACCATCAGCGGATTTTCCAGGGCCTGACCGTTGCGCAAATCATCGCCCAGGTACTCAAAGGCCACGGCATTCTCGCCGATGTGTTTACCTTCCACGTCAGCCCCGGCCCCGAGCGCGTCTACTGCACCCAGTATGGGGAAAGCGACTACGAGCTGATCCAGCGGTTATGTGCCGAGGAGGGCATTGCCTGGCACCACGAGCATTCACCCGATGACCATATGCTGGTGTTTACCGACGATCAGGTCTTCTTCCCCAAGCTGGCTGAAACCCCTTTTCAACAAGGTTCCGGTATGGTCGCGGAGCACCCGGTGATCGATCGTTTTTCCATGCGTTTCAGCACCCGGACCAGCGCGACCACGCGCCGCGACTACGACTTCACGCGCCCGAGAGCGCCATTGGAAGGTCACTGCACGGCCGGGAGTGGGCCTGAACTCGAAGACTATCGCTACCCCGTTTTCATCGATAATGAAAAACACGGTAGACAGCTTGCCCGTCACGCGCTGGAACGGCATCGCAGTGATTACCAGTTGGCCGAGGGCAGCAGCGATCAAGCGAATTTGCGCAGTGGCCACTTCTTTGAACTGACCGATCACCCGCGTCAGTCCTACAACGACTTGTGGCTGTTGCTCAGTGTCAGTCACGCAGGAAAACAACCCCAGGTTCTTGAAGAAGCGATCACCCGTGAGGTCAAGCCTGAAGACGGCTTCAGCCAGGGTTACCGCAACAGCTTCAGCGCGATTCCCTGGGACGTGTCTTATCGTCCACCGCTGGTCCCGCGCAAAACGCTGCTGGTCAGCCAGACCGCCCGTGTCACCGGGCCTGCGGGCGAAGAAATCTTTTGCGATGAATACGGGCGGGTCAAGGTCGAGTTTCCTTGGGACCGCGCCGGATTGGGCAGTGACAAGAGCAGTTGCTGGCTGCGGGTGTCATCCAACTGGGCAGGAGACAGGTTCGGCGCGGTGACCATCCCGCGTGTTGGCATGGAAGTGGTGGTGACGTACCTGGAAGGCAATCCGGATAATCCCTTGATTACCGGTTGCGTGCCGAACGCGATCACTACCGTGCCGTACCCCTTGCCGCAGCACAAGAGCAAAACCGTGCTGCGCAGCCGCAGTTCGCCCGCCAGTGGCGGCTACAACGAGCTGTCGATTGAAGATCGCGCCGGACAGGAGTTGGTCTACCTGCGCGCCCAGCGTGACCTCGAACAGTTGATCCTCAACGACAGCGGCACCCGGATCGATAACGACCGCCGTGAGCAGATCACACGAGACAGCCACAGCCAGATTGGTAACGACCGGTTCGAGCAGGTCGGGAAAAACAGTTCAAGCCTGATCAAGGGCGACGAATTGCACACCACCCAAGGCCAGCGCCACACGATGATCGGCGGTGACGAGCTGATCAGCATTACCGGCAACAGCAGCACCACCGCCAGCGGCACGCTGGTGATTCAAGCCGGCCCTCAGGTTCATGTAACCGCCGCCAATGTGGTGGTCGATGCCGGCATGAGCCTGACGCTCAAGGCTGGTGACCACTACATCGTGATCAACCCGGAGGGCATTTTCAGCAATGTGGCCATCGACGACGGTGGCGATCCGTTGGCGGGAGTGCCGCCGGCCCCGCCGTTGGCGGCGCACGGGGCGGTATCGGCGCCCCTTCTGGCGCCCTTGTCGGTACCCGCGCAGCGGTTGGCCCTGATGGCCAGGAATCCTGTTTGCGCGATGTGCGAAGCCCTCAAACAACAGGGTGGGGCAGCCAATGCTTGAGTTACCGCCATTGCCCGATGATCCGCCCTGGTCGTTGCCGGCCTATCTGCTGTTGGACGGTGTCAGCGCCGCGAATCTGGCGCGTCGCCTGCACCGCTGGAATAACCCGGTGTATTGCCTGTACCACGGCACCCGCTGGCATGAGCTGGCGGACATCTCCCCCTGTCTGGTCACGCTCAAGGGGGCAGGGGATTCACTGCTGGCGTACTTCCAGGAACATGCCGCGCTGGAATGGGGTTATCTGCTGTTCAGCGAGGCCGACGCGTTAGCGCTTTGCAAGCATTGGCGTCGCCTGCTCAGTGTTGAGCAGGCGGAGGGCGTGGAGGTTATGCCACGCATCGCCGATCCAGCCGTCATGCATCCTCTGTTCGACCTTGCATCCCAGGCCAACAGCGCACGCTGGTTCGGGCCTGTCGCCCACGTCTGCCTCCCCGATGGGGTAGCGGGCGTCTGGCGGCAGCACACCCGCTTCGAACAGGCCCGGGCTGAACCGCAGGCTTATCGACTGACCGATCAGGAGCTTACGGCACTGGGCGAGGTCGAGTTTCGCAACGTCGTCTCAGACTTGATTGAGCACTTGCAAACGCATTTCCCGGCGTTCATGGCGAATTTTCCAGGGCCTGAGGGTCGTCAGTATGTACAAACACTGGCGAGCGAAGCCTACCAGCAAGGCTTTTCCTCAGAGCAGGAATTGGTCTTTTACGCGAACGTTTTTGGTTATCTGGCCGGGCAACCGGTGATTGAACATCCTGATATCGCGCAACTGCTGGCAGGGACGGCAGCGGGCGCCCCGTTGGCGCGCGTGGAACGCGCTGCCGAGCTCGCGGAAAGCCGCGCTGCCGATCGACAAGGAGGCCCACTGTGACTGCTCAACAACCATCACCACCTAAAGTCAGTGCCAACATCGCGGCCAAGGCCAAGAGCGTCAAGGACGCTCGTTCACCCATTGGGCTGTGTCCCTTGATGGGCCACAAAGTGCAGCTGCTGCCGCTGCGCTACGGTCTGGTCGAGCACCTCGACCCCGCTGCGAAACTGACAATGCCGCTAAAACTGAACAGCCAGCCCCTGGGCATTCGGCTGCTGCGTGACGGCTATCTGTACATCATCGACAACAACACCGGCTACCTGCACGAATACCGCGTCGAACAAGGGCAGATCAGCAAACTGCTGTGGCAGGGCGCGGAGGTGGCGGGCGACACGCGCACCGCGTCGGTCGGCGAGCCGCATCTGGTCTTCGCCCGGCAACACCGCTTGTACGCCAGCTATTCGGAAATCCAGTGGACGGCCTTCAAGTGCGCGCAAGTGCTCAAGAGCGCCACCGAGCGTGAACGCTTGATGCAACGCATCGATCTGGCAAGCGCTTGCCCTATTGATGGCGGTATGGACTTGTTGAGCAAACTGCAGGCGGAAAAATGGCTGGCGGAAGTGGCGCCGCCCATCCCGCCGGCCGCGGGCACAGGTCCCGAGGCATTGCCCGAGGGCGCCCACCCGCAGGAACGCCAACCCTATAGCTGGGAAGCTGCGCCGCTGTTCAAGGAGACGGGGATCGAGGCGCTCACCAGTCGGGTGCTGGGTATCTACCAGAACGACTATCTGTTTTTGGTCTTGCGCGACGATTTTGGCGTGATGCGCGACCTCGCCAGTGCCCAGTTGCAGGTGGCGGACTGGATCGAGCACTGGAGCGCCGACGAGGAGGCCCAGCGCAAATACCTCACCGGCGCTTACATCCAGTCCTTGTATGAGGTGGGGCCGGAGCGTCTGCAAGCCTTGGCTAACACGAAACCCGAAATCAAAGACTTGCAGGAGGCCCTCAGCCCGCAACAGCAGACGGCGCTTCATGATTACTTGCGGGCCAAACGTGAACATGCAAGGCCGCCCATCTATGGCGATGAGCAGGCCTGGCGCAAGGCGGCGACCAGCGATCCTTACGCGCGAGCCTTCGTCAATCTGCTCGATAGCCTGGGCGAAGCGCTGTGGCAAAAACATCAAAGCGCTATCGGCGCCCTCCATGTGCAAACCTGGGAGGCGCTGAACGGCAAGGCCATCGGCGAGCGTGGCATCGATCAGTTGGTCAAGCGGGCCGAGATGCAAGCGTTCGTCCGCCAGCAGCAAACGCTGCTCAGCCATTGGCAACGGCGCCTGCAAGCCATTCGTGAAGACCGCTTGAACATGATCGTCGGCGGCCATTTTCATCGCGCCGCCTGGTATTACGATTTCGAGCAAAACACGCAGATCGAGCATCGCCTGGAAACCGAGTTCGTCTGCGTGGCAGCCCTGTGCAGCCATCGTGAAGCGACTGAAAAACTCGCCGTGTTCCTCGAACAAAACCCGCTGACCGTCGTACCGGGGCTGGAAACCCTGCCCCTCGCCGAACAGCTGGATGTGAGCAAAAAGCTGCTGGATCTGAGCAATTTTTCGATCCAGGTCGCCACGGCCCCGGACAGCCTGGCCAGCGTCAATGCGCTGGCCAATCAATTCAACAGCCTGATGAACGAACGGCTGCCCAACTATGCGGATCTGAATACGCGGTTCAAGGGGCTGCAGAGTTTGTTGGATGGGGCGTATAACCCGGCCAGGCAACTCAGCATTGCGGACGAGCTGGAAACTGCCCATGACGCACTAAAGCAGCGTCAGCACATCGACCCCAATAAGTTCCTCCGTGACCTCAGTCAGTCGGCACGCCTGCAACTGTTGCGCGAGTTTTCCCGCAGCGGCCTGACCCTGCGGGCGGCGTCGGCTAACGAAATCCAGGCCTTCAACAAGACCCGCGATGACGCCCTCGCTCTGCGCCGCCAGCTCAAGCGCGCCTACAAGTTGCGCCGTGAGGAGTTGTCGCGGCAAACCCATGGCATGAGCGCGCCGGGCAGCGAGCAGGCGCATAACCAGCGGATCAATGAGCTCAAGGACGCGCTGCTGCCGTTGGAAGACCGCCTCAGCCGAGCGTTGACGGTCGGTGGCGGCGGGCGGCGGCAGATCGGTACGGTGGTCGATGGCATGGACCCGGTGCTGCGTAAGGAAATGCAGCGTACGGTGCGGGATTTCCGCGCGACGGGGACGTTTGGCAAGCCGCTGAGCAGCGCCCTGAACTCTGGAGGCGATGGCATTGCGTTGTTGTTGTTTGTGTATCAGGGGCAGAAATTTGTTGAGGTGTTGAGTTCGATCATCAAAAACAAAGAGCGTTCTTTATCAGATGCAGTGGCATTCCTTGAGTCTGTGGTTGGAGCATCTGCTGCGGGTTTCGCCGCTGTGCAAGGCCTATCGGTGACGATCCTTCAAGCGCATATCGAACAAATGGACAGTGCCGCCGGCAAACTCAATACGATGAGCCGTTTAGGACGCTGGAGTGGCATCGCAGGAGTTGGAGCATTTGGATTTGGTGTGTTGGCTGCGGCCATCGACTTAGGCAAACATTCCCAACAATGGGGCAAAGCACTCGCCGCAGGCAATTATCAGGCATTGGCGGCTACGACCCTGCAAATCGCGGGCGACGGCATTCTGGTGGGCACCAATACCTGGGGCGCCAAACACACGACGTCGATCATCAGCCAGGTCCTCAAGAGGCCCGCCCAACTGCGAGCCCTGGCCTGGGCCGAAGCCAGCCCGCGGCTGCTGAGCATCGCCGCGAGAGCCAACCTGGTGGGGCTGATTGGCACGGCCCTGCAATTGGCCGGCGAAGGTCTGTACAACTACTTCAACCTGGACACCCTGCAAAAATGGCTGCAAGCCAGCGCTTGGGGCACGGCCAACCTGCAACGCAGCCTGGCCGAGGACTGGAGCGCCTTGGCCCGGGTGGTGCAACAACCGACCTGTGAACTGGTCCGCGAAGGCCAGCGCACCTACCTGCAACTGCGACTGCCGGGGGTCCGCACCCGCGAAATGGACAGTCGCCAACTGCGCCTGCGGGCCTTTCATCAAACCCGCGATCGGCAAACCCAACCCTACAGTCGGCAGGCACCGCCCGTCCGCTGGCAGGAAAACAGTGCAGCTTGGGCTGCGGTTGCCATGGTCGTCAGCCAGGAAGACGAGGCGCTGACACTTCAGTTGCCGATCAGCGAAGCCCAGCAAACCTCGGATTTCGCCCTGACCCTCACCATCGGCTATCAACTGGAAGCTGAACGCAACTTGTTTCACTACACCAGTTTTGTCCTGCGCGACCTGCGCATCGCGACGGTGCGGGGCGTACGGTTGCCAGCCCAGGGCCGGTTTGCGCTCGATGCCGCGGAAGCCTTGCCCAGCGGCCTCGACAAGACGCTCTTCTGGGGGTGCGAGCGCGCGGAAATGGCGGCGCTCGATGATTAGCCAACTGTTCAAGCGCCGAAAACCGCCGGAAACTCCAGCGCCGACACCGGACATCCGGAGCCAGCGGCCCCGTGCCGGGGAGCTACGGACCAGGGGCTTAAATGAAACCTTGTTCCTGGCGCCGTTGCCGGTGTACACCGGGCAGGCGCAAGTGTCGCGGCGTAATTTTTCGGCGATGAACGAGACCTACCTGGAGTTGGGAGGAAATAATTACGGGATGGTGGAGCAGGGAAAAAGATTGGCGTTTGGAATCTGGATTCCTTTGTTTGTAGCTTTCATTGCCCCGAGTCTATTAATCATGTACGGAGTACTTTTTTACCCAGAAAACTTTAGGACCCCATGGCGCGATTTACTCCTGTTTATAGAGGCAGGTAGCAAAATCAGCCTTGCATCCATTCTCCCAATAGGTGCCGTTATCTACGGCATGCTCTCCAACGTCCGAACCCTGGCCAAAAGCTACCCGGTCCGCTTCAACCGCCAACGCCGTGAAGTCTGCTACATCGACGACACCACCCATCGGGTGCTGATCGTGCCTTGGGAAAGCGTGGTGGCCTGGGTCGCCCGCAGCCAGGGCGTGACCAGCTACGGTGCGATGCGCGATTACACCTTCGGCATGGGGCTGGAAGACGAAGAGCACGACACCGTACAGTTTGTATTGTCGGCCCAACCCAGCGATGCACACGCGCTGGGCATGTGGACGTTCATTCGCAACTACATGGAAGAAGGGGAGCAGGTGGATACGCCCAACCCCATGCTTGCCGCGCTGGGCATCACCCTAACCGAAGATGAGCTCAAGCCTTACGAAGGGCTGCACACCTTTGAAATCGAACGGCTCGATGCCAGGGCATTGGGTAGGCTGGACGACGGAGGGGGCGATCTGACTGCTGAAGAGCGCAAGCGTTGGGGATACTCCAAGCGTTCCCACTGGCCTCTGCGCTGGTGGTACGTCAGACGAGTGATCGTGTTCTGGAAAATGCCCTACCTGATCGCCGAATGGGCTCACCGCAAGGGCCGCCCGACACTGCCTGAAAGTGTGCAAGCCTGGTCCCAACCGCTGCCCCCCGAACAATGGGCCCAGCCCAGCCCAGCGCTGCAAAAAACCAACGCCCTGGTCAAGACCGCCATGGACAAAAAAGGCGCAAGTTTCGTCGACGCCTGCAAAGCAGCGGGGTTGCATTGAATCCTGCGCGGCACACCTGGCCCGGCGGCCGGCCCTACAGTCGGCAGGCACCGCCTGCCCGCTGGCAGGAAAACAGTGCGGCCTGGGCCGCAGTGACCGCGGTCACCAGCCAGGAGGAAGAGGCACTGACCCTTCAGCTGCCGATCAGCGAAGCCCAGCAAACCTCGGATTTCGCCTTGGCGCTCACCCTCCGATACCAGCTGGAAGCTGAACGCAACTTGTATCACTACACCAGTTTTGTCCTTCGCGACCTGCGCATCGCGACGGTGCGCGGCGTACGGTTGCCGGCTCAGGGCCGGTTTACCCTCGATCCCGTGGACACCTTGCCCAGCGGCCTCGACAAGGCGCTCTTCTGGGGATTGAGGCGAGCAGAAATGGCGGCGGACGATGTTTAAAAATCTGTTCAAACGCAAAGATAAGGTCGCCGCTGAATCTACGCTGGATATTCGTAGCCAGCGGCCCCGTGCCGGGGAGCTACGGACCAGGGGCTTAAATGAAACCTTGTTCCT
>NZ_JAXDEQ010000035.1:0-62481 GCF_035065025.1 Pseudomonas sp. YuFO8
AGTCGGTGGCTGAACTGGTCGAGAAACTGAAAAACGAAGCGAAGGTAATCTAAATGACTATCTTGGTTATTGCTGAACACGACAACAAAGTGCTGGCCCCGGCCACGCTGAACACCGTTGCTGCCGCTGCCAAGATTGGCGGCGACATCCACGTGCTGGTTGCCGGCCAAGTCGCTGGCGCCGTGGCTGAAGCCGCTGCGAAAATCGCTGGCGTGGCTAAAGTACTGCTGGCCGACAACGCCGCTTACGCGCATCAGCTGCCGGAAAACGTTGCTCCTCTGGTTGCAGAGCTGGGCAAGGGCTACAGCCACATCCTGGCTGCCGCTACTTCCAACGGCAAAAACATCCTGCCGCGCGTTGCCGCTGCACTGGACGTTGACCAGATCTCCGAGATCATCTCGGTCGAAAGCGCTGACACCTTCAAGCGTCCGATTTACGCCGGTAACGCCATCGCTACCGTTCAGTCGAACGCTGCGGTCAAGGTGATCACCGTGCGCGCCACCGGTTTCGACCCGGTTGCCGCTGAAGGTGGTTCGGCTTCGGTTGAATCGGTTGCTGCCGCTCACGACGCTGCTATCTCCAGCTTCGTCGGCGAAGAACTGGCCGAGTCCGATCGTCCGGAACTGACCGCTGCCAAAATCGTCGTATCCGGCGGTCGCGGCATGCAGAACGGTGACAACTTCAAACACCTGTACGCCCTGGCCGACAAGCTGGGCGCTGCCGTCGGTGCTTCGCGCGCCGCGGTCGACGCGGGTTTCGTACCCAACGACATGCAGGTCGGTCAGACCGGCAAGATCGTTGCGCCACAGCTGTACATCGCCGTCGGTATCTCCGGAGCGATCCAGCACTTGGCCGGCATGAAAGATTCCAAGGTGATCGTGGCGATCAACAGGGACGAAGAGGCGCCGATCTTCCAGGTAGCCGATTACGGCCTGGTGGCGGACCTGTTCGAGGCGGTGCCGCAGTTGCAGCAATTGATCTGAGCTTGAAAGAATAGGCCCAGGCGCTACGTTCGTAGCGCCTGGGCCTATTCAGTTATAGGAGCCTTTGCCCGGCATCTTGATGCCATGCAGGTTCACTTTGCGATAGAGGGTCGCGCGAGAAATCCCCAGTTCCTGGGCGGCCAACAGAGGCTTCCAACGATTGCGCACCAAAGTATCGATCAAGGCCTGGCGTTCAGGACTGCCGGATACCGTTTCCTGGCCCATTACCGGGGTACTGGTGCCAAGGGTGGCAGGCAAGTCCTGCACGCCGATGATGTGGCTGCTACAGACTGCGCACGCGTAGCGCAGTACATGGTGCAACTGACGCATATTGCCCGGCCAGTTGTAGTTCAAGAGCATTTCCAGCGCCGCCTCGCTCAGTTCGAGTCTGTCTCCCGAGCGCTGACACTCCTCATTCAGCAGTTTGTTGATCAGCGCCAGCTTGTCTTTGCGCTCACGCAGCGGCGGTATGTCGAAGCGCGCTCCGCTCAAACGAAAATACAGGTCTTCACGAAAGCCGCCGGTTTCCACCAGGGTGGAAATATCACGGTGACTGGCGCAGATGACCTGGATGTCGATGGACTGTGGCCGGGCGCCACCTAACGGTGCCACCTCACCCTCGCTCAGGACCCTGAGCAGTCGTGTTTGCAACATCAACGGCATATCGCCGATTTCATCCAGAAACAGTGTGCCACCATCGGCTTGCTGTAGCAGGCCGCGCATGCCTTTACTTGAAGCGCCGGTGAACGCACCGGCGACATAGCCGAACAATTCGCTCTCAATGAGATTCTCGGGTATCGCTGCGCAATTCACCGCGACGAAGGGCTTGTCGCGGCGCTTGCTCGCTGTATGCAGTTGCAGGGCGAAGTATTCCTTGCCGGCCCCGGTCTCACCATGGATCAGCACCGGCAACCCGCGGTCCTTGACGCGCACGGCAAGCTCCAGCGCTTGGGCAACCTTGGGGTCAAGTGATGAAGCGACATTGCTTTGTACGGCCACGCTGGTCGGTCTGCGCGGGGCCTTGAGCCGAACATGCAGGCCCATGGAAGGCAGGTAGTGAACACTGTCATCGCTGGCGGCTGGCAATCGTTCAGAGGCAAAGGCTTCATCGATACCGACGGGAATTCTGCCATGGCGCTGTAACAGGAGTCGGCGGGCGGCAGGGTTGAGCGCCTGGATCACGCCATCGCGATCCCAGGCGAACAGGCATTGTGGCTGGCTGTCGAGATAGCCGGGCAGGGGATGGGCGCGTAACACCCATAGGTCCTGGGTGCTGTACATGAAGTAGGCATTCTCGATTTCCGTGGCGCTCTGGATGACCATTTGGCGGATCAGGTGCTGGCTGCGCCGGTCATCCGGAGAGCGGATCGAAGAGACATCCAGGACAGCGAGGATCTCGCCGTTGGGTGAAAACACTGGCGCGGCGGAACAGGTGATGCCGATAAAAGCGGCGCGGAAGTGGTCGTGCTTGTGCACGGTGACCGGCTGCTTGTCGATCAGGACCGCACAGACGCCTGTGGTGCCTTCGACGCTTTCTGACCAACAGGTGCCAACATCCATGCCCGCACGGCGGTACTCGCTGCGGATGGTCGATTCAATGCGGTAATCAACCGTACAACCCAGGGTGTCGGTGAGCATCACACAGTAGTCGGCCTCACGGACCCGGCTGTGCAGCCGGGATAGCTCATCGCCGGCAAGGTGCAGGAAGTCGTCAACGCGCTCACGGTGCTCGTGGAGCTGGTGAGCCTCGAGAATTCTGGGACCCTGCAATGAACCAGGGTCGAGTTTGTGGTGCTGCACCGAGCGACGCCACGAATCGAGGATGATGTTGGGCACCGGCAGGGTCGGAGCACTTTCGGCAGTGCGTAACACTCGACTCACATGGTCGACGTGAGTCTTTGCGTAGCCAGAGGACATTTTACCTCCGAAGGGTCAGATCTAATTTTTGTAGGGGTCATTAAAGGCTTGTTGGACATCCCCCACAAGCTGATTCGATCAGCCGTTCCACGTGAGACATAACATCTCAATATTCGCAGCCCGGGCGCCGGAGCGAGAGACATCATGTCTTTATCCAAACGCCCGCCCCGGCACCTCGTTTATCTGTTGGACCGCTCTATCCTGTGGCTTTCATGCACTTATTCGGCACTTGGCACTCGCCTTGCTCTGACTGTATTAGCGGGCCGCCCGAGACGGCCGCATCTCAACAACAATAATCAATAGAGGCATCACATGAGCGAATCCAAAGCTGTGGACTTCTCCCTGACAGGCAAAGTTGCCCTGGTGACAGGCGCCGGGCGTGGCATTGGTCAGGGTATTGCGCTGCGCCTGGCCCAGGCAGGCGCTGACCTGGTGCTCGCGGATTACGACATCGGCATCGCCGAAGAGGCCGCTTCCAGTGTACGTGCCCTGGGTCGTCAAGCTGTCGCCCTGCAAGTCGATGTCAGCAAGGCCGAGAGCGTCGCCAGCATGATCGAGCACGTCAGGAGCGCGTTTGGTCGCCTCGATGTGGCGGTCAACAACGCCGGTGTGGTCAGCCTCGGCAAGGTCGAAGAATTGCCGGTCAGCGAATGGGACCGGATCATGAACATCAACGCCCGCGGTGTGTTCCTTTGCTGCCAGGCGGAACTCAAGTTGATGCGCGAGCACCAGTTCGGGCGAATCATCAACCTCGCCTCGATCGCCGGCAAAGTCGGATTCCCCGACCTGTCCCATTACAGCGCTTCGAAATTCGCAGTGATCGGTTTCACCAATGCCTTTGCCAAGGAGGTTGCCCGCGAAGGCATCACGGTCAATGCACTGTGCCCGGGGGTGGTCGGTACCGGCATGTGGCGGGGCGATGAAGGGCTTTCGGCACGCTGGGCCCAACCTGGGGAAACGGAAGTGCAGTCCTGGGAGCGCCACCAGTCCAGCCTCCTGCCCCAAGGCGAGGCGCAAACGGTTGAAGACATGGGGCAATTGGCGGTTTACCTGGCCTGCGCACCCCACGTCACCGGCCAGGCGATCGCCGTCGATGGCGGCTTCTCGCTCTAGTTGAGCTAGCGGGTCGCAGTGACCCGCTCACCCATATGTGTTGATCACTTTCCCTGAGCCATCAGTCAAGGAAAGCGGATGCGGCTTGCCTGCAGCTTTGTAAAACGCGCTGGCGTCAGTTGAAGCTGCGGGCGAATAGATCGAAACAGGAGAACATAATGACAACTACAGTTCTGGCCAAACGTTCCGTTGGCACCGACATCATCAACTACGACGCCATCGTGATTGGCGCGGGCTTTGGCGGCATCTACATGCTCAAGAAGTTGCGCGATGAACTCGGTTTGAAAGTGCGCGCCTTTGACAAGGCGGGCGGTGTGGGCGGCACCTGGTATTGGAACCGGTATCCAGGTGCATTATCCGACAGTGAATCCTTTGTCTATTGCTTCTCCTGGGATCGTGAGCTGTGCCAGGAGTGGGATATCACCACCCGCTATCTGACCCAGCCGCAAATCCTCTCCTACCTCAACCACGCGGTCGATCGACACGACCTGCGTCGCGATATCCAGCTGGACACCGCGATCACCTCTGCCGTGTTCGACGAGCAAAGCAGTCGTTGGCTGGTCACGGCTGATGACGGTCACCGATACAGCGCCAAGTATCTGGTCACGGCACTCGGCCTGCTCTCAGCGACGAATGTTCCGAAGATCAAAGGCCTCGACCAATTCAAGGGCCAGATGTACCACACGGCCAACTGGCCTGCCGATGCCGTGCTGGAAGGCAAGCGGGTCGGCGTCATCGGCACTGGCTCCACGGGTTGCCAGGTCATCACCGCGATCGCCCCGATCGTCGGCCACTTGAGCGTGTTCCAGCGGTCTGCGCAATACACGGTGCCGGTGGGTAATGGCCCGGTCAGTCGCGAATACGTGGATGACATCAAGCGCAACTACGATGCCATCTGGAAAGAGGTACGCTCCTCGCGCCTGGCATTCGGTTTCCAGGAAAGCGATATTCCAACCATGAGTGTCGACGCCGCCCAGCGAAAAGCCATCTTTCAGCGCGCCTGGGACGGTGGTGGCGGCTTCCGCTACATGTTCCAGACCTTCAATGACATCGCCACCAGCGAAGAAGCGAACATCGCCGCCCAGGACTTCGTACGGGAAAAAATCGCCGAAATCGTCAAGGATCCGGAAACCGCGCGCAAGTTGATGCCCCGCGACCTCTATGCGAAACGGCCGCTTTGCGACAGCGGCTACTACGCCACCTTCAACCGGGACAACGTGTCGCTGGTCGACGTCAAGGCCAACCCTATCGAGGCAATCACCGCCAAGGGCATTCGCACTGCGGACGGGGTTGAACACGAGCTGGATGTACTGGTATTCGCCACCGGCTTCGATGCCGTGGATGGCAACTACAAGCGCATTGATATACGCGGGCGCGACAACGTATCGATAAACGATCACTGGGCCGACGGGCCTTCGAGCTACCTGTCGGTCGCCACCGCCAACTTCCCCAACATGTTCATGATCCTCGGCCCCAATGGTCCGTTCACCAATCTGCCACCCACCATCGAGACCGAAGTCGAGTGGGTGTCCGAGCTCATCAGCTTCATGGAAGAAAACGAGCTGGCCTGCGTGGAAGCCGATCCGCAAAGCGAGCATGAATGGGGCGTGACCTGCCAGGGGATCGCCGATCAGACGCTGTTCGCCAAGACCGACTCGTGGATCTTCGGTGCCAACATCCCCGGCAAGAGCAACAAGGTTTACTTCTACATGGGTGGACTGGGGGCATTCAGCGAACAGCTGCAGGCAGTGAAAAACGATGATTACCGCGGCTTCAGGTTCAAGGCCGTGAGTGTGGCGGACAACCAGGTGCAAAAAGCACTGCACTGATCGACAGAACGCGACCGCCAAACCCGGTTTCACCCCTCTGCCGCGCAGGCGTCCGGACGGGTGTTGAACAGGCGCGGTTCCGTCGGAACTGCGCGCCCATTGGAGAACCAGCAGTGATTCTGAATAACCCGCAACTCTTTCGCCAACAAGCGTACATCGATGGTGAGTGGACGGCTGGCGACAGCGCCGCGACCATCACGGTCGTCAACCCGTCGTCCAACGTCTCCATCGGCCAGGTCCCGCGCATGGGCAAGGTCGAGACCCGTCGTGCCATCGCGGCGGCCGAACGAGCATTGCCTGCCTGGCGTGAACTGTCAGCGAAGGAACGCGCCACCAGGCTGCGGCGCTGGTACGACCTGATCATTGAGAACCGGCAGGATCTGGCTCACATCATGACCCTTGAGCAGGGCAAGCCATTGCCAGAAGCATTGGGCGAAATCACGTTCGGCGCATCCTATATCGAGTGGTATGCAGAAGAGGCCAAACGGGTATACGGGGATGTGATTGCGGGTGCCACGGACAAGCGCCTGTTGGTCATCAAACAGCCCGTGGGTGTTTGCGCAGCGATCACGCCGTGGAATTTCCCCAGCGCAATGATCACCCGCAAGGCGGGGCCCGCCTTGGCGGCCGGATGCACAATGGTCATCAAGCCGGCCTCGCAAACGCCATTTTCAGCCTTGGCCTTGGTCTACCTGGCCGAGCTGGCGGGTATTCCAAAAGGTGTCCTGTCGGTAGTGACCGGCGCGGCAGCGGAAATTGCAGAGGAACTGACCAGCAACCCGGCGGTGCGCAAGATTTCTTTTACCGGCTCTACCGAAATCGGTCGCCAGATCATGGAAAAGTGCGCCCATGACATCAAGAAAGTCTCCCTGGAGTTGGGGGGGAACGCGCCTTTCATCGTCTTTGAAGATGCCGATCTCGATGCCGCGGTGGAGGGCGCGCTGGCCTCCAAATTCCGTAACGCCGGGCAAACGTGCGTCTGTGCCAACCGCTTGTATGTCCACGACAGGGTATATGACGCCTTCGTCGACAAACTCGCATCCGCAGTGGGTGCGTTGAAGATTGGTGACGGCTTTGCAGACGGCGTCACCCTCGGCCCGCTGATTGATGGCAGGGCCGTGTCCAAGGTTCGCGAGCACATTGAAGATGCATTGGCCAAGGGGGCCAAGGTCATCAAGGGAGGCTCCGCCCATGCCCTTGGCGGCAACTTCTTCGAGCCGACCATCCTCGTGGATGTGCCCGACAATGCCCGGGTATCGAAGGAAGAAACGTTCGGTCCACTCGCGCCGGTGTTTCGGTTCTTCGACGACGCCGAAGTCATCAGCAAAGCCAACGACACCGAGTTCGGTCTTGCGGCGTATTTCTATACCGCGAACCTTGGCAGGGTATTCCGCGTGGGTGAAGCCCTGGAGTACGGCATCGTAGGGGTGAACACCGGGATCATCAGCTCCGAAGCCGCACCTTTCGGCGGCATCAAGGCATCCGGTGTTGGCCGGGAGGGCTCGAAGTACGGACTCGAGGACTACCTCGAAATCAAGTACCTGTGCCTGGCCGGCATCTGACCGGCCTTTAACCCGCCGCTGTCCTTTTTCAAACAATCACTTGCTACGTGACCGCAAGGGCTTTGCCCTGCGGTCTGGCTAACGCTGTGTCGTAAAACATAAAAACAAGGATCAAGCGACATGAATACTTATTGGCAACTACCGTTGGGGGCTGGGCTACTGGCGTGCATCGCATTACCTGTATCAGCCGCAGACTCCTCGTCCCGATGGGGATTGGGAGATTGGGGCGGACTGCGCAGTGAATTACTTGAAAAGGGCGTGGACGTCATTGTCGGCTATACCGGTGAGGCGGCCACCAATCTGCACGGCGGCTACGACCATGATCAAACCGCGCGCTACACCGCCCAATGGGCGCTCGGCACGCACCTGGATCTGCAAAAGTTGCTTGGCTGGAAGGACGCCGAGTTCCAACTCCTAGTGACCGAGCGTAACGGCAACAATCTCTCCAACGATCGGGTCGCCGACCCACGTACGGGCCAGCTCAGTTCCGTGCAGGAAGTTTGGGGGCGGGGTCAGACCTGGCGCTTGACCCAGTTGTGGTACCGACAAAATTTTTTCGACAATGCCCTGGACCTCAAGCTGGGACGATTGGGCATCAACGAGGACTTCAACAGCTTTCCTTGTGACTTCCAGAGCCTGTCTTTCTGCAGTGCTCCAGTCGGCAACGTGGCCGGGGACGTGTGGTACAGCGGCCCCGTCAGCCAGTGGGGGCTGCGAACCCGGTACAACATTGATCGGCAGTGGGCTGTGCAGGTCGGGATGTACGAGCAAAACCCCGAGAACCTGGAGACCGACCAGGGCTTCAAACTCAGCGGTAGCGGCACCCGGGGCGCGCTGGTACCCGTGGAGTTGATCTGGACACCGACGCTGGGTGGCGACGCATTGCCGGGTGAATACCGGTTGGGCTACTACCACAGCAGTGCCAGCGCGAACGATGTGTACGACGATGTCAACGGCCAACCGCAAGGGTTGACCGGGCAGGCGCCGAAATCGCGCAGCAGCAAACATGGCGCGTGGATCATGGGCCAGCAGCAACTCACCAGCCATCGCGGTGATGCCTCACGCGGCTTGAGCGTGTTCGCCAGCGTGACCGTCCACGACAAGGCCACCAGCGCCATCGAGAGTTTCCAGAACATCGGCGCGGTCTACAAGGGACCGTTCGATGCCCGGCCAAAGGATGACATCGGCCTGGGTATCGCTCGGCTACTGGTCAACGATGCGGTGAGCAAACGCCAGCGCCAGATCAACCAAAGCACGGGTATCGACGACTACGACAATCCGCAATACGTCCCCGTTCAGCACAGCGAATACGACATTGAACTCCACTATGGCGTTCATGTTACCGACTGGCTGACCGTGCGCCCGAACGTGCAGTACGTCCGTCATCCCGGCGGTGTTTACGAAGTGGACAACGCTTTGGTTGCAGGCGTGAAGCTCCAGGCGAGCTTCTGACGGTTGACTGACTGGCGTGCCTTCGAAAACGGCTTTTTTAGTACTCGCTGTCTGATTTCCCCACAACGATCGACAAGGAAAAATGAAATGAGTAAATCCCACGCAAAAGTTGCTTTTGTCACAGGTGCAGGTCAAGGGATCGGTGAGGCCATCGCGTTGCGACTGGCGTCAGATGGTTTTGCAGTGGCCTGTGCAGACATGAACATCGAAACCGCAAGTCTCGTGGCGGACAGAATCAATAACGAGGGTGGCCGAGCCCTGGCGATTAGGGTTGATGTGGCCGACCGCGATGATGTCTTCAAGGCCGTGAAGCAAGCGGTGGAGGCTCTGGGAGATCTACACGTGGTCATCAACAATGCAGGCATTGCGCCGATTGCACCGATTGAATCAATCACCCCAGAAATCTATCGGAGAACCTTTGATATCAATGTGGGTGGCGTTCTGTGGGGTATACAGGCGGCTGTTGATGCATTCAAGACGCTGGGGCACGGCGGCAAAATTATCAGCGCGTCCTCGCAGGCCGGTCACGTCGGCAATCCAGACCTGGCGGTGTATGGCGGGACCAAGTTTGCCGTACGGGGCATCACCCAAACGGCGGCCAGGGAACTGGCCCACCTCGGAATTACGGTGAATGCTTACTGCCCTGGCATTGTGAATACACCCATGATGCGCAAGGTTGCTCAAGATGTGGCGGACAATGCCAACCAAAACTTTGAATGGGGAATGGAGCAATTTTCCCAGCATATCGCGTTGAAGAGACTGTCTCAGCCAGAGGACGTTGCGGCCTGTGTTTCATTCTTGTCCGGCCCTGATTCTGACTATATGACAGGTCAGGCGGTAATTATTGATGGTGGAATGGTTTTTAATTAAGTTCTGATTAGCAGCAATGCGCTGCTGAAGAAGAAATCAGCCCGGGCAGGCGTTGTCTATCACACGAGCCTAGACAGCGCCTTGTCCTGGTCTGATGCGTTGCAAATCTGGGAACGTCCGGGACTCGCGCCCCAGGCGCGTCCCTCAGTACTTGATGACAGTACGGATCGATTTGCCTTCATGCATCAAGTGAAACGCTTCATTGATGCGTTCCAATGGCATGGTATGCGTCACAAACGGGGCAAGCTCAATCTCACCATTCATCGCGTCCTCAACCATTTTTGGTAGTTGGGTACGGCCTTTGACACCGCCGAAAGCGGAGCCTTTCCAGGTGCGCCCCGTCACGAGCTGGAATGGGCGGGTAGAAATTTCCTGGCCCGCTCCCGCCACTCCGATTACGATCGACTGTCCCCAGCCACGGTGTGCACTTTCCAATGCGGCGCGCATGACATGCACATTACCGATGCATTCGAACGAGTGATCGACCCCCCAACCTGTAGCTTCGATGATGACCTGTTGAATAGGCTTTTCGTGATCTTTTGGATTGATGCAATCCGTCGCTCCGAAAGACCTGGCCAGTTCAAATTTCCCAGGGTTGGTATCAATGGCAATGATGCGCCCAGCCTTTGCCTGACGCGCGCCTTGAATAACGGCAAGACCGATGCCACCAAGGCCGAACACCGCAACGCTGTCCCCAGGTTGGACCTTGGCAGTGTTATGCACTGCGCCAATCCCTGTGGTAACACCGCACCCGAGCAGGCAAACGTGCTCATGGTTGGCTTGAGGATTGATCTTCGCGACAGAGACTTCAGCGACAACGGTGTACTCGCTAAACGTGGAGCAGCCCATATAGTGGTAGAGAGGCTGACCGTTGTAGGAAAAACGAGTGGTGCCATCTGGCATCAGACCCTTGCCTTGTGTCTCTCGAACCGCGACGCAAAGATTGGTCTTGCCGGATTTACAAAACAGGCACTCACCGCACTCGGCGGTGTAGAGGGGAATGACATGGTCACCGGGTTTCAAGCTGGTGACGCCTTCACCGACTTCAACTACTACGCCGGCACCTTCGTGACCAAGCACCACCGGGAATAGACCTTCAGGGTCATCGCCCGACAGTGTAAAGGCGTCGGTGTGACAAACGCCGGTGTCAGTGATTCTGATTAGCACTTCGCCGGCGCGTGGTGGCGCAACATCAATCTCGACGATCTGAAGTGGTTTGCCAGGTTCAAATGCAACTGCAGCACGGGATTTCATAAAATTCTTTCTCCAAGTGATGATGCTTGTTTGATCGAGGCAATCGGCTAGATCGAAGACGGTTGCAGGTAGTTACTTAAGGTAGGTACGTACCAACGAAACCACTTCATCAATCGATGAACGTTGCGACTCGGACGTATCGACTAAATTCGAGAATTCTTCCCTCAAATGACTTTCCAGGACACCCGCCATCAAACCGTTCACGGCGCCACGCAATGCTGCGATCTGCTGCAAGACTGGCCCGCATTCCGCTCCCTGCTCAAGCGCCGCCTGGAGCGCATCCAATTGGCCTCTGACTCGATTGACTCTCCCCAATACGCGTTTTTTTTCAGCAGGTGAATGTGGCATCGAATTACTCCAGTAATAGGCATGGAGGGAATTGTACCCGGGTATTTGAAGGGGGGATTCTCAGTACTGGTGGGGAGTATATTTAAATACTGTGGGGGAGTACATTAAACTAGCTGCGGCAAGTGGCCGCAGCTGGTGCCGGCGATGAGCGGTTCACTGTTTTATGCTGGCCTCGTGTGCAGGTCAGCAAAAGAGGGGCCGCAGCAACACCTTTCCGGTCAGTATCAGTCAAGCAGATCGGCAATGGATTCGGCCGCTAGTTGATAGGAGCGGCAGCGCGATTGGGGATCATAAATTCTTGCATCGATTATTATTTCGTCCGCCTCGGTGGTTGCCACGAACTCGCGCAACCAACTTCCAACATCATCTTGGTCGCCTACCGCTGTGCAAAACATGGCCTGCGCCAGATTATGGCGATCTACATCGGCGAGCCTTTCCATGAAACCCTCTTCCGGACGCGGAAGCGCACCGGCTTTGCCCGCGTAAAGATTGCTTACCCAATGACGGTGCGAACTCGCCAGGTAATCGGCTTCGGCGCGTGAGGGGGCAGCGAAGACATTGACGCCAGCGATGACATAGGGGCGGTCCAGCAATGGTGAAGGCCGGAACGAGGCGCGGTAGTGCGCGATGGCTTGCATCAGGAATCGAGGCGCGAAATGTGAAGCGAAGGCATAAGGAAGCCCCATTTTTGCAGCAAGATCCGCGCTGTTGAGGCTTGAGCCTAATAGCCATACCGGTACGTCATGGGTTTCGGGAATTGCACGAACCAGCTGGTTTCCGTTGTCCGCCAGATAGTCCGTCAACTGCTGGATATCTTGCGCGAAGTCGCGCTCGGAGGCGTCACCGCGCATGGCGCGAATAGCCAGCCCTGCTGATCCGGGTGCCCGGCCAATGCCCAAATCGATACGGCTTGGAAACAAGGTGTCCAAAGTCCCGAACTGCTCCGCCACCATCAGAGGGGAGTGGTTTGGCAGCATGATTCCACCAGAACCGACTCGCAGGGTGCGAGTGGCCGCAGCGAGATGCTGGATGAGCAAGGTGGTGGCCGAAGAGGCAATCCCCGGCAGATCGTGGTGCTCGGCGATCCAGTAGCGTTTGTAGCCGTGGGCTTCCACGTGGCGCGCCAGGGCGGTGGCATCGGCAATGGTGTGGGCGAAGGTCTTGCCTTCGCCGATCATCATGAGGTCAAGCACAGAAAGGGCGGTCATTGCATGTTCCGTTTTTGAGGTGAGGTCTGTGACGCGGCCATCCGCTACTTCAGCGGGAAATCCGACCAGGACGGATGACGTGCCAGGCGTTGATCGATTTCCCGTAGCGTTGCCAGGCAGCGCTGGAGCTTGAGGTAAATGTCGCCCCCGTAATCCCAGCCGAGCACGCCGATGCTGCCGGTATAACCGACGCGATTGAGCGCGGCGATCAAGGCGAAGTTGTCCATCTCACCGCGGTCGACCGGTTCCATGGTCGCCACGCCGCCCCACCCCAGCTGCGAAAGGGCACTGCCAGAGGTCACCACCTGCATGAGCCAGGGTTTCATTGCACCAAGGCGCTTTTCCAGTTCGCCTTCCTGGCTGGCGTACCAGTGATAGCCGTTGAACGAGGCGCCCAGGCGTGGGTGAGCGAAGAGCTCGCAAATCTGCACGACTTGCTCAGTGGTTTGGGTGACATGATGAAGGTGCGGGTACAAGGCGATCCGCAGTCCGCGCCGTTCGGCAATGGGCAACAGCGACTCGATGAACCTCAGAATTGCCTGGGCTCCATTGACTGAGGTCTGTATCGCCAGCTCGATCAGCTCAACGCCCTCGACGGTTTCGACGATGCGCTTTATCAGGGCGTCGTTGCGCCCCTCATGCAGCACCAGGTAAAGGCCCTCGATGTGCAGGCCATGGTTGTCCCGGACGCTGGACAGCAGGCTGAGGTCAGTCAGTGGTGTTCCACCCCAGGCAGCCACAGTGATGCCGTCGTAGCCGATCTCGGCCAACATTTCGCACTGCGTCTGGAAGGCATAGACGCCCATCGACGAGTAGAAGAAGGAATCGAGTGCATGAATGCGATGAGCCATGATTGTTCTCCTGGCTCAGTGCGGCGAATCGGTCAGGACAGCCCACTCAGGGTGGGCGGCCAGCCGTTGTTCCATGGACCGGAAGGCGGTGGCCGAGCGGCGCAGGTTGCCGTAGACATCGCCGCCCATGCTTTCCCAGCCGAGCACGCCAAACCGTCCGTCAAAGCCACGCCGTTCGAGCGCACCCAACAACACGAAGTTGTCCATTTCTCCCTCGTCGAGCGGTTCGATGGTGGCCAGGCCACCCCATCCGAGCGGGGAGCGCCGGGTGCCAGCGATGTTCACCTGTTTCAGCCAGGGCCACATCGCGTCCAGGCGCTGCTCCAGGGCCTGTTCCTCGGTCGCGTACCAGTGATAGCCGTTGAACACGATGTTGAGGCGCGGATGGTTGAACTCCCTGCACAGGGCCACTGCCTCGGTGGTCGTCTGCATGCCGTAGCGGGCGTGGGGGTAGAGGCTGATCTCCAGGCCGCGGCGCTCGCAGATCGGCAGCAGGCGATCGAGCATCTGGCGGTCAAGGTTCGTGACTTCGTCGCCAGAATGCAGGGCCAGCTCGAGGGTGGTGCAGCCTTCGATGGTCTCGAACAGATTGGTCACAAATGATTCCAGGCCCCTGCGATAGATCACGTAGACCGCACCGACGTCCAGGCCCCAAGTGGGTTTGACCTGGGGGATCGACTTCAGGTCCTTGCTCCAGGCAGACATCGTCAGCCCCTGATAGCCAAGTTCGGCGAGCATCTCGCACTGCGCCACCAGGGGATAGGTCCCCAGGGCTGTCTGGAAAATGAAATCCATATGATGCAAAGGACGATTCATGAGTGGGTCTGCGCTGTCAGTGGGTTGGCGGGTAAGGACGCACTTGGAAAGTGCGGCAAGAGGTATTCGCCGAGTTCGTCGATGACTTCCGAAGCGTGGCGACGCTGAGGTTTGAAGTGCAGGGCAACGTGACCGACGCCCTGATCCTGTTGACGTTTCCAGTGTTCGATCAGCGTGTTCCGCCCGGCACGCAGCACGCGACCAGCCTGCAGAGGATGGTTTGGATCTTGGTCGAGGTCGAACAAAGTGCCGTAGCCATAGGGCTTGTAGACGGTGTCGCCACAGGCTGAGCGCCACCGTTCGATGATCTGGGGAATCAGGACAGGATTGGAAATGTAGGAAAGGATGCCGTCACTATTTTTGCCGACCCACTCCAGCGACTGACCAGCCTGACCAACGATGATTGTTGGCATACGTGGGCCCACTGGTTTGGGAACGAGGTCAATCTCACCATTCAACTGGCCATAAAATCGTGAAGGGTGCACGGCCCAGTGTGTTTCCGTGGCGGCGCGAATGATTGCCAACCCGTCACGGAAACGCTCGGCGCGGTTACTGAAGTCGAGTCCGAAGGCGGGGTATTCCACGGGCCGATCGCCTGTGGCCAGGCCCAGAATGAATCGTCCCCCAAGCAACTGATCGATACTCGCGGCCTGCTTGGCCACGATCAACGGATCGCGTAGGGGCAGGACAATGCCGGCAGTACCGATGGCTATCTGCGTGGTCACGGCGGCGAGGAAGCCGGCATAGACCAGCGGATCAAGGATCTGACCCACGTCACCAAAGCTCGGATCGTAAAAGGGCACGTCCCGTAGCCAGATGGCGGAAAACCCCGCTTCGTCAACCTTTTGAGCTAATTGCGCGTGATCCTGCAGTGTCGGGCCAGGGCTATTGGGATAGCTTTCTAGCGGCGCAATAAAACCGAAGGTCAAATGGCCAGGTTGGAAAACGCGCGCGAAGCCGGGGTGTTGCCTGAGCTCTGGCGCAAGTCCATAGGGGCAAGGCATCGAAGTCATTCGAGGTCTCTCGTCTAGTCGGATGAAGGTAACTTCGCGTGCGATAGAGCGGGAAGAAGTCACAATGGCGGTGACTATAAATTGTATAATCGGAAAGAAATATAGGATGAAATTCCGATCATTTGCGAATAAAAGGCTTAAATAGACCGAGGTGGCCATGGATCATTTTGGAGCGCTCAACGCGTTCGTTCACGCAGCGCAAACGCGCAGTTTTACCGAAGCCGGACGCAGGACCGGGGTGTCTTCATCGGCCGTTGGCAAGGCGGTCGCCCGGCTGGAGGAAGAGCTGGGCGTCAGGCTGTTTCACCGCTCCACACGCGCCATCACCCTGACGTCCGAGGGCAGCCTGTTCCTGGATCGTTGCCATCGAATTTTTGCCGAGTACGAGGTTGCCAAGCGTGAGCTCACCCAGGCGGCCGGTAAACCCCAGGGAAAGTTGCGCCTCGGTTTGCCACAGCTGGGGATGAGGTTGATGCCGCACCTGATTGCGTTTCAGCAGGCCTATCCCGAAGTGGAGTTGGAGCTGGAGTTCAGTGATCGGTTGGTCAACGTCATCGAGGAGGGTTTCGATGCCGTGATGCGTATTGGAGAGGTTGAGGACTCGCGGCTGATGATGCGCAAGCTCAACGGCTACAGTCATCGCCTGGTGGCGTCGCCCGAGTATCTATCACTGCGGGGTGTGCCTTCACGGCCATCGGAACTGTCCAGCCATGCCTGCCTGCGTTACCGATACCCCACCAGCGGTAAACTCGACGCCTGGCCGCTGGTGGTCAAAAAGGGGCAGGCCAGTGTTGAATTGGGACAGTCGGCGACCGCCAACGCGATTGAACCGTTGCTAGCGATGGCTGAAGCGGGACAGGGAATCGCTTGCCTGCCTGATTTTTTTGTTGAGGACGTCATCGCTGAGGGTCGATTGGTGCCGGTACTGGATCGCTACGTTAGCGACCACCGCACCTTTGCCATTCTCTGGCCATCCAGTCGCCAGCCATTACCCAAGATAAAAGCCTTCGTCAGTTTCATGACATCGCGGCTGACGTGATTCCCTGCACTTGAGCCAAACGCAAACTGCCGACGCGCTTGGGGCAGTGCGTCGGCAGATGTTGAGCCAGCAGTCACTTACGCTTTGCTGGAGGCTTTTGTCGCCATGGCGCCATCACCCAACAACGCGACGACCAGTGCTGTCGCCGCCAGGTACACAGGGTATTCCCAGCCGCCATTGGCGTTGGTGAAGCTCCAGCCATTGCCGAAGTGGACGCTCGCGGCAACGAACAGTTGAACCACCGCCAGTGCGGCCACCCAGCGCGCGTAGACACCCAGCACCAGCATCAGTCCGCCGATGACTTCAAAGGCCATGACTGGGTAGGCCAGGAAACCCGGGAAACCGATGGATTCAAAAAAGCCAGCGGTGCCTGCCGGTGTGAACACCAGCACTTTGGTCAGGCCGTGAGCAATGAACATGATGCCGAGGGCCAGGCGCATAACGAGTGCGGCATACGGCGCGGTACGTGAGTCGATCATGGTGCAGTTCCTTTATTTACCTGGAGAGTGACAGCGTGTGGGTCAGCCATGACGAGAAATCCGCCAGTTCTTCAGCGACGATCTCGTGGGCCATGTCGTAGAAGTGTGTTTCGTGGACGACGCCGATCCGATCCAGCCAGGCGTCCGCTTCTTTCGCCCAGGCCACTGGCAGGACGTTGTCCCGATGCCCATGGGCGATGAACGCGCGCACGGACTTGAGCCGATCGGTGGAGGCGACTCGGGGGTCGAGTTCACGCAGCATGCGGCCGCTCAAAATGGCGAAGCCGGCAACCAGTTCGGGTTCGGTAACGCCAAGGCTGGCACTCATGATGCCGCCCTGGCTGAAACCGGCGATCACGGTCGGCAACTCGGGCAGGGCTTCGATGAAACGCTGCAGCAGGTGCCGGCTTGACTCCGCTTGCTCCTGATTGAACGAAGGGCCGTTGCTGGTGAAGTTCACCTGGTACCAGGCGTAGCCTTGTGGGCCGACCTGCAGCGGGCCGCGCAGCAGGATCACTTCCAGTTCTGCGGGCAGCGATGCGGCCAATGAGGCAAGGTTCGCTTCGTTTGAACCGACACCATGCAGCAGAAGAAGGCGGCCCTTGGGAGCCGAAGTACGGCTACCTTTGCGGAAAAACAGGCCCGCTTGCGGCTCGCGGACCGCTTCGGAAAATGTCATGTCACCCATGGTTTTCTATGCCTTGACTGAGTTGAATGGATTCAGATCCATCCTGGTGGTTCGAGGAAAACAGGTAGCTGTCCATTGCCAGCACCCCATAGCTCACGCCGCCTTCCAGGACACGGGTTTCATAGTGTTCACCGGCCGCGCCCAGGGCGATGAGCAAGGGTAAAAAATGCTCGTCAGTCGGGTGGGCACGTTCGGCAGAGGGGGCGTGCTGCATGTAATTGAGCAGTAGTTCGGTGTTGCCTGTCTGCAGGGTTTGGGCTGTCCAGGCAGCAAACGCTTTCACGTAGTCAGCCCCCTGGCTGGCCGCCCCCCGAAACTCATACAAGTTATGGGTCAGGCTGCCGGAAGCCACGATCAGCACGTTCATATCGCGTAGTGGCTTGAGGGCTTTGCCCAATTTCCAGGCCTGGTAGGTGTCGAGGCCGGCAGGCATCGAGACCTGAACGACGGGTATGTCGGCCTCGGGGGCCAGATACAGCAGCGGCACCCAGGCGCCGTGGTCCAGACCCCGACGGGCATCAAGCCGGGACTTCCATCCTGCCTTCTGCAGCAGACCGACGATATTCGCGGCGAGCGCCGGAGCGCCCGGCGCCGGATAGCGCAACTGGTACAAGGCATCTGGAAAACCACCGAAATCGTGAATGGTTTCGGGGGCAATGCTCGCCGTCACGCTGACTTCGCCGCGGGTCATCCAGTGCGGGGAGAGGACGACAATGGCATCAGGCCGCGGCAGTTCGCGACCGACTTGAGCCAGACGTTGACCCGCCAGACCCGGCTCGATGGCAAACATCGGAGCACCATGGGACACAAACAACAGGGGGAACGATGTGTTCATGAGTGAATGCGCCTCACTGAATGGATGTGCGTTTCGATGGGGCCAGTTTATAGATTGAGTTGCCGGAATAAATAAGGCCAAATGTGACTTACCGTTCCACTTACCGAGACAATGATGGACAGAGCGTTGGAGATGCAGGTCTTCTGCACCGTGGTCGATAAAGGCAGCTTTGTCGGGGCGGCTGAACCCCTGGGTATGTCGAAGGCGGCCATCTCACGCTACGTGAGCGGCCTGGAACAACGACTCGGGGCGCGGCTTCTGCAGCGCACGACACGCCGGCTTTCATTGACGGAGGAGGGGCGCCAGTTCTACCACCAGGCACGTGAAGTCCTGGCGCTGATGGACCAGGCCGAAGAGGCGGTATCGTCCAACGCACCGGAACCCAGTGGCGTTTTAAGGGTGAATGCACCGGTCAGTTTCGGCGTGCTGCACCTGGCGCCGCTCTGGGGCGACTTCATGCAGGCCTACCCCAATGTCGAGTTGGATATCAGCTTGAACGATCGTCTGGTGGATCTTGTGGAGGAGGGCTTCGATGCCGCGGTGCGTATTGCGCGCATGGAAAGCTCTTCACTGATTGGGCGACGCCTGGCGGGCACGCGGATGTGCCTGTGCGCTTCACCCGCTTATCTGGCGAGTCACCCCCCAGTGCGCACCCTGGCTGACCTGGCCGAGCACGGAGTGATCGCCTATACCAACTTCGCCAGCGGCAATGACTGGCAGTTCACGGGCCCTGACGGCAGCGAAACGGTGCGCACCCGCTCGATCGTGCGCTGCAACAATGGCGATACCTGTCGCAGTATCGCCTTGGCGGGGGGCGGGATAACCTTGCAGCCCAGCTTCATGGTGGCCGAGGATTTACGCAAGGGAGACCTGGTCGAGATCCTGCCCGGGTACCAGTCCGTCGAGCTGGGCATCTACGTGGTCTATCCCACCCGCAAGCACTTGGCGACCAAGGTCCGGGTTCTTATCAATTTTCTCGCCGAGCGATTTGCCCATCCTCACTGGGAGCAGTAGAGAGGACTTCCCCGGGCGGGCGCTGACTCAGCACTTGTCCAGAAACCCTCGCAGGTCGGTCGCGAATTTTTCCGGGTTCTTCAAGGCCAGGAAGTGGTCGCCCTGTTCAGGCCTGGTGTACACATGCAGCGCAGATCCGGCGATGACCGAATGCATCCAACGCTGGCTGTCCAGCCAGTCGCTGTACTCGCCGGTGAAAATGGCGGTTGGCACATCGATCTTCGTCTTGATGACATCGCGCCAGTCGTTGGTGACGTGATCGAACAGCACGCGCTCCATAAACGCCATATCGTCCTCTACAACGGCCTGGGCCAGGCTGATTGCGTTGTGAAACCAGGGTGAGTCCAGGGCCATGGCCCGTTCCAGCACCCGCGTCGCGCTGATCAGTTGGTTGCTGGGCGCTCCCTTGGCGTAGGACGCTATCATGCGCTCTGGCGAGGTGGTGAACGCCCCGGCTTGCAGTCGCTCCTGTTCGGTCCAGTCTGCATGACAATAAACCGAGGGTGCCTGGTCAATGATGCTCAGCGTGCGCATGCCTTGTGTACCGAACAGGTCAATATAGGCCCACAGGATCGACGCCCCCATCGACCAACCGCAGTAATGCGCCTGGGACACGCCCAGGTGTTGCGCAAACTGTTTCACGTCTATGGCATAGCGGGAAATCCGGTTGCCAAAGGCCACCTTTTCCGAGAGCCCCTGGTTTCTTACATCCAGCACGTACACGTGATAATGCTGGCTGAGGATGTGCATGAGGTGGAAATACAACGCGCCGTTGGCTGACCAGCCTGGGATGAAAATCAGCGGCGTGCCAGCACCGGCTTCCCAATAGGCGAGGTTGACCCCGTCGCTGGTGACAAAACTGTTGAGCTTCAGGCCTTCGAAGTCAGAAACCCGTACCGGTTGACCAGGGATTTCATGGGGCAAGTGCAAGTCTTCGCCGAGCAGCGAGAGAAGCGATTGATTGTTCAGTGGGTATTTCATGGTGCTATCCCATCCAGTTTAAGAAATCGCGCAGTTGATTCAGGGCGCATGGGGGTGGCTCTCATCCATATCGGTATTTATCGATTCCCGGCGTAAGCTGCGTATAGGTTTACGCCGATGCAGATTGCCAGGACCCACGCTGAAAACAGCATCGGGCCGGATAGCCCGGCAGAAAAATCGGCTTGATCCGCATGGGCGATCATCGCGCCGAAGACCGCCACGCCGATTACGCCGCCCAGTTGCCGGGCAGAGGCCATCAGACCGGAGGCGATACCCGCGTCATGCTGCGTAACCGAGGACAGCATCGAGTTGGTAATGAAGGGGACCGACATGGCGCTACCGATTCCCACCAGCATCAACGCACCATTGAGCCACCAGAGCGAGCTATTGGAGGTAGTTTGTGAAAGCGCGATGAAGCCGAAGATCTGGACCGTGAAACCCGTCGTGATGATACCAGTGGCACTGAACCGCCTGGCGAACCTGGATGAGAGCATCGTGGACAGTGTCAGCACCGCCGTCAGCGGGATAAACGAGAGCCCAGTCTTGAAGGCGTCGTAGTGCAGAAAGGCTTGAAAATAAATGCTGAAGACGAAGACCGTTCCATAAAACGTCAGGTTGATCGCAGCGCCCGCGAGCGCCATGCTCCCCAGCACTTTGTTTGTCGCCAGATGAGTGGGCAGCATCGGATGTTTGACCCGACGCTCGATCAGGACAAATGCCAGCGCACTGATCGCGGCAATTGCCATCGCAGTGAGTGTTTCGCTTGCCCAACCTTTGGCACTGGATTCGGTCAAGCCATAGGTCAGTGACGCCAGGCACATCGCAATACTGACCTGCCCTGGAATATCGACATGCTTTTCAACCCGCGGGGAGGCGGGCGCGTATCGCAGGATTAGCCCGACCGCCAGCAGGCCGATGGGAATATTCAGCAGGAAAACGCTTCGCCAGCCGAAGTATTCGATCATCAGTCCGCCGATCACAGGTCCGGCGGCCAGGGCAATCCCTCCACAGGCGCCCCAGAGCGCAACAGCCGCGCGACGTGCATCGGGGTCATCAAACGACACGCGAATCAGGGTCAGCGATGTCGGAATCAGGAAGGCCGCGCCGATGCCCTGCACAATGCGCATGCTGATCAGCATGGTCATGCTGTCAGCCAGGCCACAGCCAATGGAGGCGAGGGTAAAGAGCGCGAAGCCCGCTGCAAAAACCGATTTTGCTCCCCACTTGTCGCCCCAGGCGCCACCCAGGATAAGCAAGGCGGAAAAAGGCAGTGCGTAGCTGTTGATGACCCATTGCAGGCCGGTGAGGTCGGTGCCGAACGCGAGCTTGAGGGCACCCAGGCCGACGTTGACGACGCTGACGTCGAGTTGAACGACGAGAAATCCCAGGCAGGCGGCGGTCAGAATCGCCCGTAGCGAAGCGGGTGAGATGGGTTGTGCGGTCACTGATTTACAGTCCAGGCATGTTTTTGTGTCGCGGGGCGAAATGCAAAGGCCAGCGAAGGTAGGCAGGGCCTGGCTTTCGCTGGCAGCACTGCTTACACGAACTGCAGAACGTCGTTGACGGCTTTTCGGGGCTTTTGCGGCCAGTTGGCCGAGCCAGGGTAGCCAACGGTGATCAACATCACCGGGATCTGCGTCGCGGACAAACCGAATGCTTGCGCCACTGCCGATTGGTCGAAACCGATCATGGGCGTCGAAGCAAGGCCTTGACCTTTGGCGGCGAGCATCAGGGTCATGGCGGCCAGCGAGCCTGAGCGGATCGCTTCGTCGCGTTGCAGCTGCGGGTTTTGCTGGTACATGCCTTGAGCGGCGCCCAGCCACATGTCGTAGATCGTCTGATCAATGATGCCGGCATCCAGCGTCGGTTTCAGGGCTGAAGGCAGGGTTTCATGGGGATTGAGGGTGCCGCAGACAATAAAGGTCACGGCGGCGTCCATGACTTTCTGTTGTCCGTAGGCCAGTGGCAGCAGCCGCGCCTTTGCTTCGCTGCTGCGAACGGCCAGGAACTTCCAGTTCTGCAAGTTGAAGGCGGAGGGTGCGTGCGTGGCCAGATCGACCAGGTCGGTGACCTGTTGATCCGTCAACTCGCGCTCAGTGTCGTAACTGTTGGCGGAAATGCGCGACTTAATTACTTCAGCAATGGCAGACATGGTGATCTCTGTGCGGGAAAGGGGGAGCGCGCAGACCCAGTGTTTTGGTTGGCCTGCGCAGTCAATGAACTTAGCGACTGAAGCCGTCGAAAGGCGTCATGTAGACCGCGCCGAACGGGTCCAGGCGTTTGCGGACTTCTGCATCCGGTGTTCCGTAGACCACCAGGCTGGTCACGCTGCACAGTTCAAGGAAACGTTCGCCGAACGGAGCGAAGGTGGTGTCGACGTGACTGACGACGGCACCGGCGTCATAACGTTCAAGGATGTGAACGGTGCTGTTGTCCTGGTTGACGCTGTATTCGTAAACCAGCGTGCCGGGCTCGGTGCGGGTGGCAGCCACGATGTTCGAGATCAGCGCCTTGAACTCGGCAAATGCTTCGGGTTTTACCGCGAGGGAAAACAGGCAGGAGATATGGGGATGCATGGGTAGCCCTTCGTCAGAGGCTTCGTGAAAAGCCTGTTGAGGATGCATCGCTGGCCAAGCCGATGCATTCGGTGCGGATGGGGTCAGGATTTTTCCGGTGCGTCCCCGAACAGTTTGCCGGCACCGGCCCAGTCCGAAGCCGCAACGTCCTCGAAAATGACGTAGATGTAGTTGGCATCTGTACCGGTGTGTTTAACGATGCTTTCGGTGATATCCGCGGCTACAGCGGCTTTTTGCGCGTGGTCTTTACCTTCGAACCAGCTCACACGTACGACGGGCATGATGATGTCCTTTTGGGCATTGATGATCAGGAGAAGAGAAGCCCATCGTACTGTTGCGTGGGCTGGCGATAAATGGTTTGAAACTATAATCTGGGTAGATCCAAACTCTACAATCATCGAGCCGGCATGGTACCTATCGATTCGTTTCAAGGCGTCATCACCTTCGTCGTGGCGGCGCGCTCGACCAGTTTCACCCAAGCGGCCGATCGCCTCGGCGTGTCAAAATCTGCCGTCGGCAAAGCCATTGCGCGCCTGGAAGAACGCTTGGGCACCCAGTTGTTTCATCGCACGACGCGGCGCATTTCCCTGACCGCGGACGGTGAGGCGTATTTTGTGGCGTGTTCCAGCGCCCTTGAAGAAATCGGCGCCGCCGAGAGCGGGTTGGGCCCCGGCGGTGGCGAGCCTTCCGGACGCCTGCGAGTGGACATCCCCGTGGCATTCGGGCGTCGGGTCGTGGCCCCGTTGCTGTTCGAGATCGCCAACAAATACCCGGCCTTGCAACTGAACCTGACGTTCTCCGACCACCTGGTTGATCCCTTCGAGGAGGGCATCGATTTGCTGGTGCGCTTCGGAGAACTGCAAGACACCAGCGGCCTGGTGGCGCGGCGGCTGACCAGGCAACGCTGGGCGATATGTGCCGCCCCCGACTATCTGGCGCGTTTTGGCGTTCCGCAGGCGCTGGAAGACCTCAGCAAGCACCGTTGCATTGTCGGGCACAGGCGCGGCCAGCCGCTGGCGTGGCGGGTCATGCAGTGCGGGCAGACTGTCAGATTCGCGCCACCCACGACCCATCAGATTGGCGACGGGGAAGTCATGATTCTCGCGGCGGTCGCGGGCACCGGTTTATGCCAGATGCCACGCAGCCTGTTCCAGGAGGATATCGAGGCGGGCAGGCTGGTGGAGGTTTTGCAGGGGTATGAACCCGAAGCAGTCGATGTGCATGCCGTGTGGCCAAAGGTGTCGCACCTGCGGCCGAAGGTCAGGTATGTGGTCGATGAGTTGGTCAAGCTGTGTGCGCATTGGCAGTGATTCAGGCTGACAGGTAAGGCAGGCCTCACTTGAAAGTCTTCTGCGTCGCGGAAAACACCAGCGCAACACTGGCGACAACGATGACCGCCCAGAAATACTCCATGCTCGCCACCAGAGTTGATTGCTGGTGCAGGGATTGGGCAAGTGTCGCCACCGAAATCTGGCTGGCAGGGCCCGCACCCACGGCAGGTGTGAGTGCCTCGGCCAGCATTCGGGTCTGTTCCAGATAGAGCGGGTCGCCGGCGCTGAAGTGACTGTTGAGGTTGTTGTATTGCACGGTGGTGCGCCATTGCAGGAACAAGGTCGCAACGGTTGTGCCAAGTGCCATGGCTATCTGCGCCAGCATGCTTTTGATCTGATACGCATGGGCGAACAGCGTGTCATGGTGTGTTACGTCGCGAAATGTCTGCATGGCCGCCGTGGCGAGTACCAGCATCACGAAACAACCATTGAGCACCAGCGCAGGCAAGATGTTTGACCACATGTTCGCGCCAGGCGTGAGGGATGAGGACAACCAGCCGAACCCGAGCAACGCTGCGAACCCGGCGACGAAAAACTTCTTCGGTGCGGGGAATTTGGGAATGACAACGGACATGAAACCCCAGGTGATCAGCGCTCCCGCCAAGCCGAACGCCTGGAACGTACCGATGGTGTCCCATGAGTAGCCCAGCCCGGTCTGTAGAAAGTACGGCAAGATATAGTTGTTGCCGCCCAGCACTATGTAGGTGAAGCAGAAGAGGGCGACCCCTAGCATGTAGCGGTGCTGCATCAAGTCTTTAACCTTGAGGAAAGGCGCGTGTTTGCCGTGTTCGGTGTGAAAAAAGATGTAGATGCCCAGCGCAGCGAGCAGCGCAAATGCGATGAGAATGAATGACTCGTTGTAAAAGTCGTAGTAAGAGCGTTGGAGGATATAAAGCAGGAAAAAACTGCTGACTGATAACAAGAGGATATTGGCCGGGCTGGAGGGCGTTCTTTCATCTTCGGGCGCGAGGGTATTGGGCAGAAAACGCGTGCACAGAAACGCTGCAAACACAGCGCCCGCAGCCAATATCCCGAAAATGGCGTGCCAGGTATCTTCAACCACCACCAGTGACGAGAGGAAGGGCGCCGAAGCCGTCCCGCCCGCCAGACCGGTGGCAAACACCTTGACCCCGACAAAACGCCCGGGGCCAGGCGGCAGCAGATTGACCATCAAGCGCGCGGAGGTCATGAACGATGCGCCACCCAAGGCCATGATCACGCGACCGACCGTGAAGGTATTCAGATCAGTCCCCACGCCACACACGAATGCGCCCAGTACGTAAATGCTGATGGAACCCAGCATGAAGTTGCGCCAACCCAGCCGCTCGACCAGCCAGCGCTGTTTGGAAATAACCACAACGGCGATGCACGCATACAGCGCTGCGACCAGCGTGAACTCTTCGGGACTGGCGTCTATTTCTCCGCGGATGGGCGCCGAGGCAAAAGCAATCATGCCTGCCTGCAAGTATTCCAGCGCGCACAACAGTCCCACGGTCAGCAATAAGGCGGCATTCTTTCTGTACATGGTCAGGCCCCGTTACAGATTCAAATCTTTGGAGCCAGGACGATCTGCGTTGGCCGTAATCACCCGCTCGACGATGTCGTTGGCATCTTTAAGCTCGTTGTTGAAAATGTCGGTGCTATAAGCAGGTTGCGGCGGTGTACGAGTGTTGAGAACCGGGCCGCTGGTATCCGAGGTGTCCACCGAAACGCGCATGGACAAGCCGAGGCGAAGCGGGTTTCGTGCAACCTCTTCAGGTTTCAGGGCAATTCGCACAGGGACGCGCTGGGTGACCTTGATCCAATTGCCGGTGGCATTTTGTGCCGGCATCAGAGAAAACGCGCTTCCCGTGCCCGCATCCAGCCCGACCACCGTGCCATGGAAATCCACATGGCGGCTGTAAGCATCGGCACTTAAATGAACCGATTGCCCGATACGCAAATGTTCGAGTTGAGATTCCTTGAAATTGGCGTTCACCCAAACCTGATCCATGGGTACAACCGACATCAGTGCCACGCCCGGACTGATTCGCTGCCCGACTTGCACGCTGCGTTTGGTCACGATCCCCGAGGTGGGCGCATAGACCTGTGTACGGTGTAGCGAGATGTACGCGTCACGCAGATTGCTTGCCGCGACGAGAACGTCAGGGTGGGTTCGCAGCGTTGTGTTGTCCACCATGGCCAGGCGAACGGCTAAGGCATGGCGAGTACCCTCCAGGCCCGCTATGGCATTTTTGAGCACTTCTTCGGCATGGCTGATCTCCTCACGGGACACTGCCCCACTGGAGGCAAGCTGACTGCGCCGACGAACGTCGTCCTGTGCCTTGCGCACGTCGTTCTGACGTTGGTTGACCTCGGCCTGCAACTGTTGCACTTGATAATACTGAGTGCGTGCCTGGCGAACCGCCCGCGCCAGGTTGGATTTCGCGCGCTCATATTGAATCTCGGCGTCCACGGCGTTCAGTGTGACCAAGGGTGAATTGGTGTCGACGTGATCCGTATTGTCGACACTGATGACCGTCACCGTGCCGCTGACCTGAGCAGTCACCTGGACGATGTTGCCGTCGACATAGGCATCGTCGGTGGTTTCCGTTCCCAGCTTCATCACGTACCACCCTGCCAGTGCCGCCACTAACAGCGCGATGACGAGAAGCAATAGAAGTCGAGGCAAGAAGGGGGCTTTTCGATTTGCGGATTCAGTCGTGGGGGAAGTATTGGACGTCATGATTTATCAGCTACGGTAGAGTTTGCATTGGCAGTCATGGGCATTTCCGGGCGGTATCCACCACCCAGAGCCCGGCTCAAGTTGGCTTGCAAGGAAAGCGCCCTGGACTGCAAATCGACCAGTTGGCGTTTTTCAACGAGCGTTGCGTTTTGCGTCGCCAGTACTTGCAGATAGGTCGCCAGGCCCGCGCCATAGCGCTTGTCGACGAGATCCGCTGCGGCCACTGCAGTCGCTACGGCCTCGTTCTGTTGAGCCAGGCGTTCCTTCAACCAGCGAAGCGAAGACAATTGATCGGCGATGTCACGCAGCGCGTCGATGACCGTCTGGTTGTAGTTTTCAACAGCGAGATCGTAGGCCGCATCCTGCGCATCGAGGTTGCCGCGCAAGCGGCCTCCTTCGAAAATGGGCAGGCTGATCGCGGGAGCGATTCCCAGGATGCGACTGCCGTGATCGTTGAACGTGTCGAACGCCAGGCTTTGCAATCCAATGAAAGCTGTCAAGTTCACGTCCGGGTAGAAGCGTGCCTTGGCCACATCAATCTCATGACCGGAGGCTTCCACGCGCCAGCGTTGGGCCACAACATCCGGGCGATGACCAATCAGTTCGACCGGGATATTCGACGGCATCACAACCGTGTCGCTGGCTTGCAGGTGAGGTCGAGTGATCGTACGTCCACGGTCAGGCCCTTTGCCCAGCAGTGAGGCGAGTTTGTTCTGATTAAGTTCGACGGACTCTTTGAGCGCTGCGATATTGGCTCTACTGGAAGGCAATGCGGCCTGTGACTGCCTGATGTCAATTTCCGTACCGAGCTCGGCGACGAAACGCTTTTTGGTGAGTTCCTCAATCTGCTCCTGCTGATTGAGCAGGGCCTGTGCGACGTCGATTTGTTGATAGACATTTTGCAGGGCGATATAGGTTTGTACGATGGAGGAGGAAAGGATGAGGGCGGCAGCGCGCTCATCGACTTCCAATGCCTTTCGCCTGCCCACGGCCGCCTCGACTGCAGAGCGGTTCTTGCCCCAGAAATCCAACTCATAGCCGACATTCAATGTGCCTTGGTGGACGTTCTGCCAAGTACCCTTGGCAGGCGCCGGGGTCGTGCCATTGGCGCTGAACCGCTCGCGGGTGACACTCATGGAAGCGCTGACGTCCGGCAACAACTGGGCACCCTGTATCGCTTCCAGTGCGCTGGCCTGGTGGACACGCGCTGCGGCGGATCGAAGGGTAGGGCTGTTGGTGAGCGCTTCAACTATCAACGCATCAAGTTGAGGATCCTTGAAACTGCTCCACCAGTTGTCGGCCGGCCACGAAGCCTCGGAGAGCTTGACTCCACTATTGGCAAGCGTCTTGTTGACCTCGGAAGGCTGCAACAGGCGGGATTGGGGTTTCAGATCGCTGAACGTGCATCCGCAAAGCAGCGCCAGCGCCATCGCTAACGATGCGTTCCTGCCTGGTTTCGTGAAGGGCGGCCAGCCCTTTGCACCCTGGATCGATGGACTTTTCATTAACGATTTTCTCTGAAGCATGCGATGAAAATGAGTAAGGGCAGGGCTTTCGCCAGAAATTCTAATAAACACTGTTAGTGTCGTTATGCTGGTTAAAAAACCGCCGAAGCGGTCATTCCGGTTTATCCAGCCCTCAATCCCTTCACGATGATGGCAACGGCATTGTCGATGTCATCCAGGTTCTCGAGGTCTGCCGTGACCAGGTGAAGCCAGGACATCCCGGTCAGCATCGAGACGGCACTATCAACGGCCGGGCTTTCCTGAATGTCCGCCGACGCCACTGCCCGGGCAAAGATCTTTCGTAACGTGCGCTCGCGACGTGGCAGAAACTCTTTCCTGAACTCCTCAAGCGCTGTCGGCTCGTGCTGGATCTCGGCAATCAAGCTGCGCAATGTCTCTCCCGCGCTTGATGTCCGCCACCAGTACCAGAGGGACCGCAAGTGAAGGTTCAGGTCTTTCTCCAGGTCACCGGTGTTCGGCTGTGTCACGAATGTCAGGGCGGTGCGTTCATAGACATCCCTGAGCAACGCGCTCTTGCTCTTCCACCAGCGATAGATCGTAGGCTTGCTCGACCCGGCACGTTCCACCAGTGCGTCCATCGTGAATGCCTGATAGCCACGCTCCTCGAGGATGGCCGCAGCTGCCTCAAGAATGGCTTCTGTGCTCTGAGGGCTGCGTACGGCGCCAATGGAGGATCGGCTACGGGCTTTGGCAGGTTTTGGCAGGTCGGGTTTGGAGGTCATGGGTTGTTCTGACTTGTTTCGCGATGGTGAAAAGCGCCAATAGAAACTGCCGGTATTTATAAACTCTAAAATAAATTCGGTCAATAAGAGGCGCTCGCTTCAATTATTCAAGATGTGAATAATAAGTATGGCATTTGAATATGATTGATTTCAGGGGTTGCTGTTACAGTCATTAATCAAAACATTTGTTTGGAGGCATGAGTGGCTACTCATTTAATTGACGCATTTGATGTGCTTGAGAGCGTTAATAAAGCGATGGGGGAGTGGATGGAAAACGCCATGGCCAGCCACAACCTGACCGTTCTGGATTTTCGAATTCTTGATAGCCTGGCCCAGGGTGCCGTCGCGACTACGAGCCAGTGCGCTCAGTATCTGAATACCCTGCCTTCGAAAGTAACCTTGAGTACTGAAAAACTCGAAAAAGCAGGCTTGGTGCAACGTCGACGTGAGCGGCCGGACAGACGAATGGTTGTCTTGCAGTTATCTGACGAGGGCCTCGAAATGTATGAGCTTGCCCTGCGCGCGCTGAATGAGCGGTGGCAAACCCTATTGGGCAATGTCAGTGCCGATGTCATGCAGTTGGCTGCACTTTTCGCTGGCCCGACGCTAGCCCCCATTGGGGCGTTGATCAAGAATTCGCTACGGGAAAGGCATTCAACCGTTTAATAGTCAGGGCGACGGCGGCAGTTCAATCCCGATGCCGCCGCGCCACTCTCCATGAGTCGTTCAGTCAGACCGCGCGATTGCCTAGAGTATGTCCAGAGGGTATTCGATGAACGCCCGGACTTCATTCAGGTTAGGGCCAACATCGCGGTCTGCCCGGTAGATCGAGTTGCGCAGTTTGAATGACAGATCCTTGAACGAGCCCTCCTGCACTACGTATTTCACCTGATTGAAGAACTCACGCTCCGTACCGTCCTGCTCCCCCCCTGCATCAATGTTGCTGCCGCGCACGTAAGCCGTCTTGTACGTCAGCCCCGGGACACCGAACTCCGAGAAGTCCAGCTCATAACTCAGTTGCCAGGACTGCTCGTCTTTGAGGTTGAAGTCAGAGTAGTAAGAGTTGGCGACATAAATGGCGCTACCACCGTCGCCATAGTCATAGGCATAACCGGCATCGCCGCTGTTACGCTGATGGGCGACGATAAATGCATGCGCACCGACGCTGTATTTGGCCGCCAGGCTCCAGATAGTGTTGGTGTCATTGACGCCATCTCCACCAAAATCCAGCGCTGCCTGAGAGCCATTGGCGTAGTCGGTGCGGTAGATGTTGAAGTCGAGGTTCAGCGCCTGGGAATCGGAAAACGGCACGGTATAGTTTACGTTGCCATAGTATTTCTTGTAGGTGTCCTTCACGTCGGAGTGATACGCCGCGACACTCAATGCGTCGGTCACACTGTAGCCGCCGCCAATCACATCGATGCTCTTGAGATGATTCGGATCCCGTGAAGGATCGCCCATCGGGCTGTCCGCGGTGAACCGTCCGGCATTCAGTTCCAGCCCTGCGATTTCCTTGCTCGTGACAAGCGTGCCAGTGAACGACTGGGGCAACAGACGCGAATCGTCATAGGCCAGCACCGGCATGGACGGGAACTGGTTGCCGTAGCGCAATACAGTATTGGAGAAACGCAGTTTCAGTGCAGCTCCTGCCTCCGAAAGGTCATCGACAGGGCGGCCATCGCTGTCTTCATCGAAAAAGGCTGTGTAGTTACGCCCACGACCGCTATCGAGCCTCACACCGAGCAAGCCATAGACATCCAGGCCGACACCGACGGCCCCCTGGGTGAAGCCGGACTGGAACGTACCGATGAAACCCTGGCCCCATACCCTGGCGTCATTGGTGTGGTTCTTGTAATCGCGGTTGAAGTAGGCATTACGCAACAGCAAGTTCAGGTCACTGTCCTGGATAAAGCCTTTGGCGTCGGACTGATCACTGGCAAAGGCACAAGACGCGCTTGCCGAGATCAGCGTGCACGCGATCGCGACATGTCTAGGATTGAACATCGAATACTCCCAATAGCTATTTTCTAGATTCTGGTGTTGGCAGGAGGCTGCAAAAGTCGTTGCTGGCCACAATGAGAAGTGGTTTTTTGGCGGGGTAATTGTTGGTCTAAGTGCTTCCACCGGTTGCAGCAGCACGATAAATACTGTTGGAAACAGCTCAGGGATAAGTCCTATTTTCGATTCTAATTATCAATAAAATCAATGATCTAGAATTTAGTAACAGGGGTAAGCTAGCGGGGATGAATTCACAGGGTGCCGCTTGCGCAGCAAGTGCAGGTGTATCTCCACTTCATCATTCCTTTGATGCACTTTTTTGGCCCGCCCACGCGCGGGCCTTTTTTATGTGCACCGTCGGACCTGAAGAGCACTGCCAGGCTAATTGGCAGAATCATCTCCAATGGAGGGCAGCCGCCAACCGTAGTGAAGTGACGCCATGCGCAGTACGGTACATCCCGCGGCGGTCAGCCACGAGGTCAACACCGAATTGGCGCCGCTGTAGCTGAGCAAAACCTCCACAGCTGCGCCTGCCAACGCGGCAGACGCGTAGATTTCCCGCTGCAGGATGCTTGGCACGCGTGATAGCAAAATATCCCTGAGTACGCCGCCACCGACAGCGCTGACCATCCCCAGTACGATCGCGACCTCGGCACCGGCCTGGACGGCCAGTGCCTTTTTCGCGCCTGCCACTGCAAACAGTCCAAGGCCAATGGAATCGAACAGCTGTACCGGTGATTTCATTCGACACACCATTGGGTAAGCACACACCACCCACGCTGCAGCGATTAGCGACACCACCAGATAGCGCCAACTCGACAGCCCGGCCGGTGGCAGTGTGCCCAGGCACAGATCCCGAAGAATCCCCCCACCGCAGGCGACGATGAACGTGATGGTAGCAATGCCGAACAGGTCCAATCGCTGCTGACGCGCGGCCACTGCGCCGGATACACCAAAGGCAAAGGTACCGAGAAGATCGATGATGGTGTAAATCAGGTGGGTGTCCATGACTGTTCTACTCGGCGTTGCCGAACCAGGCGAATGCGGCGCAAAGCATGGTTTCCAGCCCGGTGCGCAAGGTAGGGTGCAGTAAAGGCGCGAACTGGGGTGAGTGATTGCTCGGGATGCTGTTTATTTTTCCCTGGGCCTTGGCCTGTTCGTACACTTGCGGGTCCGTACAACCTACGAACCAGAACACGTAGGGCACCTTCCATGCGCGGCCGAACACACTGAAATCCTCACTCGCCGCGGCCGGCGCCGTTTCATAAGCCCTGTCGCCGAACCAGGCGCCAAAGGCATCAGCCAACCGGGTAGAGGCGCGCTCATCATTAACCGTCAACGGGTAGCGGTTGATGGTGGTGATCTCGGGGTCGCGTGGTGCATTGGATGCAGAGCATTCGGCGCAGCAGATCCGTTTGATGGCGCCCAGCATGTGCTCGCGCACGCCCTCGTCGTAGGTGCGCATGTTGAGTTTCAACGTCGCATTGTCCGGGATGATGTTTTCCTTGGTGCCAGCCTGTAACGAGCCAACCGTAAGGACTGCCTGATCCAGCGGGGAAATCTCCCTCGACACAATGGTCTGCAGGCGCAGCACCGTCGACGCCGCCATGATCACCGGATCTACCGACGTTTGTGGCTGTGAGCCGTGGGCGCCACGGCCGAACATCTTGATTTTCAGGCTGTCACCGGCCGAAAGAATGGTGCCGCTGCGGTGCCCCACCGTACCGGCTGGCCCCACCATTACATGCTGACCCAGAATGATGTCTGGCTTGGGGAAGCGATCGAGCATGCCGTCGTCGATCATGTTCTGCGCGCCGACACCCACTTCTTCGCCCGGTTGGAAAACAGCCAGGAGAGTACCCCGCCAGGTGCCGCGATTTTCGGACAATACCCGAGCAACCCCCATCAACCAGGTGACATGCATGTCATGCCCACACGAGTGGCAGACAGAAACCTCAACACCATCTTCGTCACGGGTGACCACGTCGCTGGCATAGGGCAGGCCTGTCGCTTCGGCCATGGGCAACGCGTCCATGTCTGCGCGCAGCATCACCACCGGGCCTTCACCGTTGCGCAGCAAGCCGACAACGCCGGTGACACCGATTTCGCGTGTAACCTCGTACCCATAACGCACCAGGTAGTCGGCGGCGATTTCCGCGGTGCGATACTCATACATCGACAGTTCAGGGTGACGGTGCAAGTCCTTGTAGATCTCTTCCAGCTCAGGCAACAAGGCATCGAGATCGGGAATCAACTTTTCGAGGGACGACATGGGGTACTCCTTAATGTAAAAGAGGGCGAAAAAAGTGGGAGTGAAGCGGTGTCAGGAAGGCGGAAGCAGACTTTCCATCAGCTTTGAAAGAAGGCCATCAAGTGCCACGCGTTCCTTCGGCGAGAGCGCGCAAACCAGTTGATCTTCCAGTTGGGAACCGACGACAGAGGATTCGTCAGCGATCCGCGAGCCCTCGGAGGTTGTGCGCAAACCAACGCTGCGGCGATCGACAGGGTGAGGGACGCGCAAGATGAGCTCACGCGACTCCAGCTGCGCCAACGTCTTGGAGAGCAGTGTTTTTTCCAGAAAAGCGCGTGATGAAACTTCTTTTGGAGTGATGTCCGGGCAGGCCTGAATCAGACGCAAAACCCGCAACCCGCGGACATCCAGATCCCAGTGCTGACGGTACACGGTGTTAGCGTGTTCCATCAGCAGGGCACTGGTCATATCCAGCTTGAAATTCAGAAAGTCAGAATACATGGCAGGCTCCAGTCGAATGGATGGAGTATAGCAATATAGTTGAAACATTCAACTATATTCTCAGTAACTGGCCGCTCTCTGGCTTGAGCTCTGGAGCAGAGAATACCCGTAGCCGGACAAGCTTGTGGCCGTCCGGCACTTGCTGGGTGACCAGGCAAATTCGATCCGCTATCGAATCAACGGCACGCCACTGAGCGTCTGCAAGTCCTCAAAGCTGATATCGGCAACAATCTCCCGGACCTTCAAGCCGTCTGAAGTGACGTCCAGAATAGCCAGGTCGGTATAAGGATTTGCAGGGATCGTTGAACGTAAACAAAAGGCTCTTTTTTGCCATGGAAGAGCGGATTTATGACAGGTATGGATCAGGGCGTGGTAGTGCGAATCGAACAGACTCAGCCCCGAATCACTGACTATTAACCGACGTATGGCTGGAAGCGTAACGGTTTCGGCTAGGAGGGCTTGCCCGCAACACCCGTGGGCAGTTACACGCGGATGATCAACAGTAGAGATGGAATCACTGACTCAATGAACAAGGCGACGGGAATAATCCCGTCGCCCTCAAACGTCAGTGGCTCTGATAGCCCCACAGCAACACAGCCCCAATGTAAATCAGTCCAACCCAGATCATCATAATGACTGTATAACCCATCACATCTTTGAGCCGCAGGCGCGAAAGTGCAAGCGCCGGCAAAATCCAGAATGGCTGTACCAAATCGTTCCAGGCATTGCCCAGCATGACCGCCATCGATGTCTGAGCGAGAGAGCTGTTCAGTGATTTCGCAGCTTCAATCATGAATGGGCCCTGAATTGCCCAGTGTCCACCACCGGACGGTGCGAAGAAGTTGATCACGAACGAACTGGTCAATCCCCAGAACGGCAACGTCTGAGCATTTGCTACCCCGACAAAACTGTGGGAAATACTTTCGACCAGACCCGAACTCTGCATGATTGCCATGATGCCGGCATAAAACGGGAATTGCAGGATGATGCCCGAGATCGTCTTGATGCCTTCGCTGAGGCTCGCGATGTACTGTCTAGGTGTGCCGAGAAGCAATATGCCGAGAAATAGAATGAGAAAATTGATCTTATTCAGGTCCAGACTGCCGCCATTGATGAAATGCAGGGCTAGGTAGCCCATGCCGAGCAGCCCGATAACTGTGCTTAGCAGTCGGCTGTTGTTTAACTTGGCTGCCAATGTATTATCGGCAAAAAGAGTGTCAATCGGGGATGTCTTATTAACCGAGTCCTCCCGGCGCAGTGACGGATCTATCTCAACGATGTCCTTGGCATGTTTGGGGTGCAGCCACGCATTGAGAAGAGGCAAGGTGATCAGCACGCACAGCGTTGTGAGCAACATAGGCAACGAAAAAATAGTGTCTCCTAACCCGATCAGCCCCATCTTTGATTCCAAAGAGTGGCCGGGCGTGGAGATTAACACTGGAATGGTTGCCGATAATCCCAGACCGTAAAATGTGAAACCGCTGTACGCCGCGGCGATGATCAGAGGGTAATGGACACCCCTGACATGCACAGCCAGTTTGCGCGCCACAATACCGCCGATGACAAGACCAAACCCCCAATTAAGATAACTGCCGATCGACCCGACGAGCGTTGCAACTATGATCGCAGTCGCAGGTTTGCTGACACGGCTTACGACTCGGTCAAGAAAGCCGTTAACAACCGAGGAGACTGCCAGGACATAACCCATCGCCAGAATGACAGCCATCTGTGCCGTGAATGCCAACAGACTCCAGAAACCATCTCCCCAGCTTTGTAGAACTAACGCAGGCGCCTGTCCTTGCGCTAGGACGGCGAGGGCCATGGTCAATAATGTTAAACCGATCGCAAAAACGAACGGATCAGGCATATACCGCCTCATCAGCTCTGTAAAAAAGTCAGCCAGCTTATCCAATGTATATTCCTTGTGTTTATTCTTTTGTCTCACTGCCTAACACTAACTAATCGTCGGCTCGGCGGCCGGCTGCAACATACGCCAAAAAACAGTTAACGTTCAATAAATAAGCACCAGAAACGTTCGGTAATCGGCCAAAGTAACCTAAGGAGTACTAATAGTTCACATTAGATACTTTAGAGGTATGCCACGATACCTCTAAAGTATTTAGCTTGGCTGAAAGTCGCTATCAAAAGGGCGCCAATATCCCTCAATGCCTACGTTGCCTACGATGCACAGCGCGGCCTATTCAACACGCCGCAGACAGTGGTGTCTGACCAAGTTGTCGCGAACCAAAAATATGGTGTCGCTGTACAAACGCTAGGCGACAACCAGAGAAAAACGCGCGATGTAAGGCTCCATCCAGAACCAACTTCATCTGACGCGCTCGAAATTACTTCCGCATTTTTAATCCCTTCACTGACTTCGCTCGTTGTTCATCCAAAGCATTGTAATAGGTGTTTTGGGTCGTACTTAGACTATTGTGTCGCAAGTCCGCCTGGAGGTCTTTCATTTCGCGAAATGGCGCGTCGAACGTTGCGGCCGTATGGCGTAACCAATGAAGCGACGCAGAGCGAAGTTGATCAATCTCGTCTTCACTCCATCCTTCACTCTGCATACGTTGCAAGGAGCGATCAAACACGACTTGAAGAATAGATCGTACATGTCGATCCGAGAGCCCACCGCGACCGTTCAACGTGCTAATCAGTGGCGTTTTTTCCTGTGGTGAGGGCAGGGGAGAAAGATTAAGGAAGTGGCGATACCTTACAAGATAGCGGTCGATGTACTCGTCCCTCACACTGATCTTCGCCGCTTTGTTACCTTTGCCAACGACGTGAAACCACCAATTGCCCGTTGTATCGCGTCGTAAATCTCCCATTGTTGGCCGCCAGTTGTCACGCCCGATGAGGTCCGAGACCCGGAGGTACATGGCAAAAAGCGTCGTTAGGATAAATAGCGTGCGCTCGTGGGCGGGGTCATCGCCCGCCATCTGCTCTGCAGTATCAATCACGAAACTCCATTGCAACTCGGTTAGGGACCGTGATGCCACGTCCAGTGTGTTTCTCTGCTTATAGATAGACTTCTGCTTGATCGCACGGAACGGATTTGCTTCCGTAAAGCCTTCATCCATCGCGTACTGAAAGAAGCTGCCGCAGACAGCGAAGACCTGAGCTACAGAACCCTGGGCCATATGGTAACTACGCGAGGGGAGATCACTGATCGTTTCAGCCGCCAGCTTACGCTCACGTTTAGAAACGGTGCAACTGAATGGCCGCCAATCAGGATTCAATACGTACTCATCTGATTCAAACTTCTTGCGACCACCGATGCGTTTGAACCTAGATTTGATCATCGGGCCGATCCAATCCGCGGGCGGGTTTAGACAGAACTCCATGAAATGCTCCGCATCGGAGCGGCGCAGATCCAAGATTGGTTTACGCGCCACAATCAGTGCCCACAGCAGCAAACGTTCTACATGCGTTCTGAAGGAGTTGAAGGTTGACCGGTTGCCGGCGTAGGACTTCAAGAAACTCCGCACAACCAGATAGCTGTCAATGGCGCAGCAACTGTCATTGAAACCTTTGAGATATTGTTGGACAGTAGAACGCTCGTTGCTGAGCTGGAGAAAATTGAGCTCGTGGAAGCACTCGAAGGTGTCGAACAGCGGCTGTGGAAGTCGTGACATACAATTGACCAAGGCAGTACTGGAGTGGCGCTAGCTTGCGTGTACCAGGAGCGTTATGCAATATCCGGGTCTGGTAGTTATCGGATATCACATCTGTATTTCTCCGATCTGGCCGCTAGGTATTCCTAGAAAACTCTGGCCAAAAGAAGGCTAAGCAGGTTGCAATACAACTGCACCCTAGAGCTGTTCTGTTCCTTTGCTGTAGTACCGGTCCATCGTATAGGCGAGTGATGCGTAGCGGAGATCTCGCTGAAGGTGTCTAAGATCCCTAAATTGTGCGGCGTTCATTGCCCCGGTTTCGCGCAACCAAGCTAAAGAAGCAGCACGAAGGGAAGTACATTGCTCATCGCTCGAACCACTACGTACCATCTTCAAAAGCGTGAGATCAAAAATGTTTTGAACGATTTTTCTTATCTGTCGATCCGTTAATCCAGGTCTACCATGTACCGTTACAAGCAGCGGATCACTGTCCCCAGGACTCGGTAAGGGTGACAGATTTCGGCTTTCTCTATAGCGGACAAGATATGGAATAAATTCGGGGTCCACCGAAATTATCTGAGACTTGCTTCGACCTGGTAATTCAAACCACCAACAATCGTCGCGTTCAAAAAAAGAACTCATGCATGGTGTGTTTTCATTAAAGCTAGCGAGATCAGCACCTCGAAGGTACAAGTAATAGGTTACCATGATAATGAATAACGATCGTTCATATCTAGGGTCGCACTGCGCCATGGTTTCCGCAGTATCAACAACCAATGCCCATTGTTCGTGCGTTAGTGATGGCCTATTTTTTTTTGTGGATCTCAAGCGATTAGCGTATCGTTTACTTAATAGCGCCGCAGGATTCGATTTACCAACACCTATCTCGATCATGTAGTTATAAAATGAACTGCATGCACTAAGCAACTGAACCATGCAACTAACTGACGTCACGCACTGAAAAGTCGAGTCGTCCTCATCATCTATTTTAATACAATTCCCCATCGCCTTTGAGCGTCGATTCCTCATTGGTCGCCAAGCGTCATTGAAATCGATATAGCCCTCATTATCAGTGAATCGCTGTCTCGGACAGCTTCCCACCCAATCATTCGCAGGGTGCTCGTTAAAACTAACAAAGTCCCTGATGTCATTGACACTCAAAGCTAATGGTGATTTTTCCGCGTAGATCCAACTCCAAAGAAGTATGCGCTCAATATAATTTCTGTAGTTTGGGAACGTATTAGGTTCTACGCAGCGCGCTAATAAAAATTTGCGTGCACAAACGTAGTCTTTCTCGACATCAATAGAAGACTGGAAGCTCTCAAAATATTTGCACACTGACGGATAACGAGCATAGAGGTTTAATAATGGAGTTTCCAGAGACGCCTTGTCGTCGAAAATTGGGCGAGGCCGCAAGTAGATTTTCACCTATGAACACTCCGCATCTATTAAGAAAAGGTGCGCACCGTAAATGCGCGCTGTTACACAGAGCTCACAGGCTCATTAGGAACGGTAAATGTCCGATTCCAATTAGTCAATTAATTGATATCGATTTCTGGAAATCTTTTTATATTTCCACCGATAATCGATTACGCATGGAAAACTATCAGGTGGACTATCCAACAAAGAAATCACCAAAAACCGTGGAATTTCTTATTGTTATTGCGTAAGCAATGGATTTATTCGTCTGAAAAAAGTGGAATTGGTAGCTGTTAATCAGTGGAATTGCTCGTTATCAGGTGGAAAAGAGCGATGTCGCTAGGTTTATCAGTTGATAAATATCGATACAATTCCAGCGATCAACGACAGAAGATAACTGCGTGCTTGCTAGCTAGGAACATAACCGAATGAAAATGTTAGATTTATTGCCTGCCGTTAGGATTCCATTTAATTGTGGTCGGTCACATCAGTGCTTTAGGCTGCTGATGAACATACCTAACATAGCACCTCGTTTAACATAATATACATTATGCGTACCCATAGGTATTCCACACAGGGCGTCTCCAAGGTACATTTCAAACCCCAGCCACATCCCTCGACCACATCCCTCAGGATTGCCCCTCATGCATGAAGCAGCTCATCAAATCATCGATCTCTACGAGCGTCACGCTCAAACATGGGATCGTGTTCGCTCGCGGCGCCTCGTCGAGCAATCCTGGCTGGATCGTTTTCGTCAGGCCATGCCTGTTGCTACTGGTGATGTTCTCGACATCGGCTGTGGCTGTGCCGAACCCATGGCCGCTTACTTGATCGACGCCGGACACAGCGTGTGTGGCATTGATTCGTCCATGGCGATGATAACCTTGTGTCAGCAACGTTTCCCACAGCACGACTGGCATGTTGCCGACATGCGCCAGTTAGCGCTTGATCAGCGTTACGCGGGTATCCTGGCGTGGGACAGTTTCTTTCACCTGACGCCTGAGGATCAGCGCCGAATGTTCCCGATTTTCCAGGCCCATGCCCAACCTGGTGCCGCATTGATGTTTACCAGCGGAACGGCCCATGGCATCGCGTTGGGCAGGTTCGAGGGTGAAACGCTTTATCACGCCAGCCTGGACCACGATGAGTATACTGCGCTGCTCAATGCCCATGGTTTTAGCGTCGTTGAGCAAGTAACGGAAGATCCGGATTGTGGTGGGCATACTATATGGTTGGCTGTTTTTGGTTAGAGTCGCACCTTTGCCCTGTGCGTTTATATGAATAATCCTTATAACTCAACTAAACATCTATTTAGTTGAGTTATGTTTCAACAGTCCTGGTAGATGTCCCCTGCCCTCAGGTCAAGAAATTCCTATCCAGGTCGAGGTTAGGGTCAAAGTCCACGAAGTTGCGACGCAAGTAGCTTTCCATTCCAGGAGCTCATGTGAGGTGAGATGCCCTATTTGAACATGCGAGGGTCGTACATGAAGTCAAAGACATCGACCACCTTGATCTGGCTGACCGCCGGATGATTGGGGTTGATCACCACATTACGCTCCAGGACCAACACTGCCGAGGGCACGATCAAGCCAAGGTGAGTGTTCGCCTTCAGCCAGGTAGTGCCGAAGTCCATGCCTGGACGGTCAGCGGGAAGACTCGCCCAGCCTTCAGGCAAGGTTTTTGGATCAGGCTCCCAGTAAAGCGCGGCATCGGCGGGCAGCTCGAAGCAGGTGATCTTCATCGGGAAAGTAGGCTCGCCCCCCGCATGGACGAATGTTTCAAGGCAGCAGATAGCCGGTGTCAGTCCCATGTACACAGCTGGCACGTCCTGATCGTTCCACCGCCCTCCTTCGATGGCAGCTCCCATACCTGATAGATCGGTCGCACGTTTCGCTTTCGCAATTCGCCAAGCCCGCATCAGGCTGCACCACCCCATTCAAGGGCATGCAGGACACGGCGAACCTGCCTGGCGCCTATCTCGGTTTCGCAGAGCATGATCGGTGCGGCACCGCCGAGCGCTTTATTGGCAGTCGACATCCATTGAGCCGCTTTCTCCTGGCTCTCAAAGACCTCCTCGGCCAGGTGACCCACTGTGGCGATCCGATCCAGGCGTTCGGAGGCAACGGAATCCAGGTTCTTGTGCTCACGCCGACGTCTTTCCAGTGTCGAGAAGGAGGCATTGAGCAGCGTTTCCAGATTGCGCTCATGGAGGTCGAAGGTCTGCCTGACCGCGTAAACGAGATAGGCGGGAAATCCCTCCCTGATCTGATTCAGCCGCTCGGAGTCCTTGAGAAACTCGCGGGCGGAACTGAATCGCCAAAAGGCCGCAATCCCGGCTTCACGAGGCTCTTCTTTGATTTTGGTCGGACGCGGAGCAACCGTTGAAGCGCTCATCATCACTACCTCCAAATGAATAATTTTTTCAGTCAAATGAACTATACGCCATTTGCTTTCCACAAGGTACTGCCAATGAGCGGCAACTCATGAGGCCTGGTGCTGTGGGGTGCTCAGTCTGCCGGTGATTCGCATACTGCCAGTGCTCATCAGGCTGGCGGGAACCCGTTTCGATCCGAAACCCCGTCGTGTTCCCTGACTTGAGCTGGAACAACCGGATTCAAATTTGCAGCGTCCCCCTGACCAAGGCTTCAAGCCTGGGCAAAATACTCGCTTCGTCATTGCCCAGAATGGCAATCGAAGCACCGCGCAAGCCTGCCGCCGAAGTGGCAGCTGCGTCGCCGGCCAACGCCACCGGGCACGCGACGCCCATTTGAAGGGCGCGCAGGCGCTGGTGCGCATCGGCCTGCAGAGGCGCCTGGACCCACAGCACCAGCGCGGCGGGCTGCATCGCTTTACACAGCAACGGCAGTTCTTCCAGGGGCTGGCCCGGGCCCAGCACCTCGATGCGCAGCTGGTCATTGCTCATCAACACACCGGCACACAACAGCTCCAGTTCGTGTGCATGACCCGAGCCGTCTGCCAGCAGCACGCACGCACCCTTGCCCGGGTTCATCTGCAGTCGCAATAACAGCCGCGCACGCAGGAAGGCGTCCAGGAACAGCCACTGGCTGCGGCGGCCGAAAGCATTGCCTGCTGCCAGTCTGCGCCAGACCGGCAGCAGGATAGTCTCCAGCACCGTAGCCTTCGGGTAGAGGGTGAACAGTTGCCCGTGAAGACGCTCCAGCTCGGCGCCATCAAACGCCTGGGTGGCGCGATGAATTGCCTCTTGCCATTGGACCAGGGGCGCTTCGACCGAGCCTGATCCAGCGATACCGGGGGTGTCCTGCTGGCGCACGAGCAAAGCGCCTATCTTGCTGATCGGCAGGCCCCGGCTCGTCCAGAGCATGATATTGCGGATATGTTCGACGTCCTGTTGTGAATACAGGCGATGACCGCCCACCGTGCGTACTGGTCGAATCAGCCCGTGGCGGCGCTCCCAGGCCCGCAGGGTGATCGGGTTGACGCCGGTCAGGCTGGCGACTTCGCGCATGGGGAGCAAGACGTCGTCGGAGGCGGATTCGCTGGGCTCGGTCATTGAAAGGGGGTGCCTGCTGAGTGTGTCGGCATTCTAAACCAGGCCCGGCACTTTTAAACCAGCCTCCATCGAAGACCGGCTCCTGCGCCCTGCCATCTAGGCATCGCTGTCGCTGACGACTACGCTGTGGGGCAAACCCACGAACCACCGCGAGCCCAGACCATGATCGACGCCAAACTCCTGCAACTGATGGTCGAAGCCTCCAATGACGGCATCGTCGTGGCCGAGCAGGAAGGCGATGACAGCATCCTCATCTATGCCAACCCTGCCTTCGAGCGCCTGACCGGCTACAGTGCCGACGACATTCTCTACCAGGATTGCCGGTTCCTGCAGGCCGACGATCATGCCCAGGCAGGCCTTGCGGTCATCCGTGACGCCATCCGCCTCGGTCAGCCCTGCCGCCAGGTGCTGCGTAACTATCACAAGGATGGCAGCCTGTTCTGGAACGAGCTGTCGATCACCCCCGTGCACAATGAAGCCGACCAGTTGACCTACTACATCGGCATACAGCACGACGTCAGCGACAAGATGGCCGCCCTGGAAAAAATCCAGGCACTGGAGAACGAAGTGGCCGATCTTCGCCGTCAACTGGCGAGGCTCGGTGGCTGACACCCGTTACGCCACGACCGCCACAAAAAGTGTACAAGCATATTGACTTGTACAATTTTCGCCCTAGGCTACAGATAAACCTGTACAGTTTTATCGACTTGTACAATTTTGCCTGGAGCCTGTCATGTCTGCCTATCTCCGCCATTTCGCTGACACGTTCGCCACGCTGAACGCTGATAGCCTGCACCGGCTGGGCGAGCTCTACAGCAACGACGTGCAGTTTCGTGATCCCCTGCATCAGGTGGAGGGCTTGCCGGCACTGCGCAGTTACTTTGAAAAGTTGTACAGCAACGTCGAGGATATTCGCTACGACATCCTTGACGTGGATGAAACCGCGCCTGGCCACGGTTACCTTCGCTGGAACCTGCACTTTCGTCATCCACGCCTGTCCCGCGGCCGGCCGATCCGCCTGCAAGGGTGCAGCCACCTGCGCTGGGCGCAACAGGTCTACCTGCACCACGACTACTTCGATGCCGGCGCCCTGCTCTACGAGCACGTTCCGCTGCTTGGCGGGGTGATCGGCTGGATCAAGGGCAGGCTGGCATGAGCCGCTGCTGGCTGACCGGCGCCAGCAGCGGCCTCGGTGCTGCCCTGGCCGAACGCCTTCTGGATCAAGGTCATGAGGTGGCCTTGGGTGGCCGGCGCGCGGAAGCACTGATGCCGCTGATGCTGCGCTACCCCGGGGCCCTGCTCGCCACTGGCGATGTGACTGAGCCACGCCAGGTCGAGGCGATTTGCGAGAACATCGAGCAGGCGTGGGGCGCGCTGGACCTGGTGATCCTGAACGCCGGCACCTGCGAATACCTGGTGCCCGGCGGGTTCGAGGCCGAGACCGTCGAGCGTGTGATACGCACCAACCTGCTGGGGGTCAGCTACTGCCTGCAGGCGGCCCTTCCCCTGCTGCGCCGCGGGCATCGACCCCACCTGGTCGTGATCGGTAGCTCGGTGACCTGGCTGGCGCTGCCGCGGGCGGGAGCCTATGGCGCGTCCAAGGCGGCCCTGAGGTATCTGGTCGAGTCCCTGCGCCTGGATCTACACGCCGAAGGCATCGATGTAACGCTGGTCAGCCCGGGCTTCATCGACACCCCGCTGACCCGGCGCAACACCTTTGCCATGCCACAAATCTGGAGCGCCGACCGCGCCGCGCGGCATGTGATCGCGCGCCTGACGCGCCGTCCGCTGGAGATCAACTTTCCACGGCTTTTCACTCTCGTCCTGCGCCTGCTCGGCGCCCTGCCAGCGCGTTGGCGCCTGGCCCTGGGCCGTCGCCTGGCGCGAACCGAACAGGAATAGCGGCACATGCGCATCGCCATCATCGGTAGCGGGATCTCTGGGCTGACCTGTGCCTATCTGCTGTCACGTCGTCATGAGGTGACTGTGTTTGAAGCGGCTGACTGGATTGGCGGTCATACCCATACGGTCGACGTCGAATGGCAGGGACAGCGTTATGCCGTGGACACCGGTTTCATCGTCTTCAACGACTGGACCTACCCCAATTTCATTCGCTTGCTGGATCACCTCGGCGTCGCCTCGCGCCCCACCGAGATGAGCTTTTCCGTCAACGATCCGCACAGTGGCCTGGAATACAACGGCAACAACCTCGACACCCTCTTCGCCCAGCGCGGCAATCTGCTGTCGCCGGGCTTCTGGGGCATGTTGCGCGATATCCTGCGCTTCAACCGCCAGGCGGTGGCCGACCTGGACGGCCAGCGCATCGAGCCCGGCATGAGTTTGGGCGATTACCTGCACTCGCGAGGCTACGGGCAGCGTTTCATCCATCACTACATCGTGCCCATGGGCTCGGCCATCTGGTCGGTCTCAAGGGCCGACATGCTGCACTTTCCGCTGCACTTCTTCGTGCGGTTCTTTCGTAACCATGGCCTGCTCTCGATCAGCCAGCGGCCTCAGTGGCGAGTGATCGAGGGTGGCTCGCGCAGCTACGTGCAACCGTTGTGCGAGTCCTTCAGCGAGCGCATTCGGCTAAATTGCCCGGTGCTGAGCGTGCGCCGGGACGACAGCGGCGTGATGATCAACAGCGCCGCAGGCCATGAGCGTTTCGACAAGGTGGTGTTCGCCTGCCATAGCGACCAGGCCCTGGCGCTGCTGGAGCAACCGTCGACCGCCGAGCGCGAGGTGCTCGGCGCCCTTGAGTATGCCGCCAACGAAGTCCTGCTGCACACCGACACCCGCCTGCTGCCCAGCCGGCGCAAGGCCTGGGCGAGCTGGAACTATCGCCTCGGCGGACCCGCCCATGCCCCGGCGGCCGTGACCTACAACATGAACATCCTGCAGGGCCTCGACGCCCCGGTGACCTTCTGCACAAGCCTCAACCAGGGCGACAGCGTGGACCCGTCGAAGGTGCTGGCACGCTTCAATTATGCCCACCCCCAATACAGCCTGGCCGCCATGGCAGCCCAGGCGCGCCAGGGTGAGCTGCAGGGAAACCAGCACAGCTACTTCTGCGGTGCTTACTGGGCAAACGGCTTCCATGAGGATGGCGTGGTCAGCGCACTGGACGTCGCTCAAAGCTTCGGGGAGCGACTGTGAACAGCAGCCTTTGCTACGGTTGGGTGAGCCACCGGCGCCTGGCGCCGCGGTTCCATGGCTTCCGCTATCGCAGCGGCATGTTCTACCTGGACCTGGACGAACAGGAACGGCTGCTGGGCCTGTCCCCGCTGCTCGGTGCTTCTCGCCTGGCGCCGTTGTGCTGGCGGGAAACCGACTACCTGCCGGCCTGGACTCGTCGCGGCATGCCCTTGAAGGATGCCGTGCGCGAAGTGGTGGCCAAGGCCCTGGGCCAGGCGCCGGGCGGCGCCATTCATTTGCTGACCCAGCCGCGCAGCTGGGGGATTTCGTTCAATCCGGTCAGTTTCTACTTTTGCCACGACAACGACGGGCTGCTGGCGGCGATTGTGCTGGAGGTGCGTAACACACCCTGGCGTGAGCGCTTTCACTACGTCTTGTCGGTGCTGCCCGGTCAGCCCCGACAGTTCTCGGTCAACAAGGCCTTCCATGTCTCGCCGTTCCTGCCGCTGGACATGCAGTACCACATGCGCTTTGACATTGACGGCGAGCACCTGCGCATCCACATGGAAAACCGCTGCGAAGGGCAAAAAGTCTTTGAGGCCGACCTGGCCCTGCGCCGCCAGCCACTGGATGCCGCCGCACTTCGACGCCACGTATTGGCCTTCCCCTGGATGAGCCTGCGCACCCTCGGCGCCATTTACTGGCAAGCCCTGCGCCTGTTGCTCAAGCGCACCCCGCTCTACACCCATACGCCCTGTCAGAGCAGCGAAACCCCTGTCATCGAGGAGTCCGAGCATGTCCGATCCAACCCTGAGCGTTAGCAAATCCTTTGGCCTGGCGCCGTTGTTCGGTGGCCTGGCCAGGAGCGCCGTGCTCTCGCAACTTCGCCACCTGCGCCAGGGCCGTCTGCGCCTGATCTGCCACGGGCGGCAGTGGCTGTTCGGCGACATCGGTAGCACGCTGCATGCAGAGGTCGAGATCGTCGACGAGGCCGCCTGGAGCATGGTGGCTGCCAACGGCTCGATCGGTGCCGGCGAAGCCTATACCCACGGCTACTGGCGCAGTCCGGACCTGGCCGCGGTCACCCGCCTGTTCGTCGCCAACCTGGAGGTGCTCGACGCCCTCGAGGGCGGCCTGGCGCGCCTCGGTCGTCCGATCCTGCGCCTGCTGCACGGGTTCAACCGCAACAGCCGGCGTGGTTCGCGACGCAACATCCTGGCCCATTACGATCTGGGCAATGCCTTGTTCGAGCGGCTGCTGGACCCGACCATGATGTACTCCGCTGCCATGTTCGACAGTCAGGAGCAGAGCCTGGAGCAGGCCCAATTGAACAAGCTCGAGCGTATCTGCGCCAAACTCGCGTTGCGCCCCGACGACCATCTGCTCGAGATCGGCACCGGCTGGGGCAGCCTGGCAATCCACGCCGCCACCCGCCATGGGTGTCGGGTGACCACCACCACGTTGTCCGAGGCGCAGTACGCCCATACCCGGCAACGCGTCCAGGCGCTTGGCCTGCAAGAGCGCATTACCGTCCTGCGCGAAGACTACCGCGACCTCGGCGGGCGCTTCGACAAGCTGGTTTCGATCGAGATGATCGAGGCGGTCGGGCACCGCTATCTGCCGCTCTACTTTCGCCGCTGCGCCTCGCTGCTCAAGGACGACGGCTTGATGCTGCTGCAAGCCATCACCATCCGCGACCAGCGTTATGAGCAGGCCCAGCGCTCGGTGGATTTCATCCAGCGCCATATCTTTCCCGGCGGAGCCCTGCCCTCCTTGAGCGTCATGCTGCAGACCGCCAGTCGCCACACCGCATTGAACCTGGTGCACATGGAGGACTTCGGCCTGGACTACGCGCGCACGCTGCAGCACTGGCGCGACAACTTGCGCCAGTCGCGCAGCGCCTTGGTAGAACTGGGGTATGACGACACTTTCCAGCGCCTCTGGGAGTTCTACCTGTGTTATTGCCAGGGCGGTTTCGAGGAGCGCGCCATCGGTGTCGCGCAACTGCTCTGGGCAGCCCCGGCCGCCCGCCGCGCCTCGCTGCCGGCCGCCTGAATTGAGCCGGGCCTGGTTGATCGGCAACGCGCTGTGGATGCAGGCCGCCTGGTGGGCTTGCGTGCTGAGCGAGCGGCATCCCTGGCTGCTGCTGCCAGTGGTGGCGGGCTTGCTGGTGCATCTGGCTGCTTGCCCACGGCCGCGGGACGAAGCAACCACACTGGTCTGCGTGGGGCTGACAGGCTGGCTGCTGGATGCCGGCCTGGGTGCGCTGGGCGTCTTCGATTTTACCTCGCAACCCCTGCCCCTGTGGCTGGCCCTGTTGTGGCTGGTGCTGGCCAGCGGGCTGCGCCACAGCCTGGCCTGGGCGCGACGCCCGGTGTGGTACGGAGCGCTACTGGGCCTGTGCGGTGGCCCCCTGGCTTACCTCGCCGGCGCAAAGCTGGCCGGTATCGGTCTGCCTTTGGGCACCCTTGGCACGACCCTGCTGCTCGCGCCGCTGTGGGCAGTGTGGCTGCCGCTGATCCTGCGCATGGCTGCACCCCGTGCGTGAATCCGTTTACGGCTGGCGACGGAAGAACAGCGTCACTTGTCCCACCTCGACGCCAAGCTTGCTCATGCTCGTGCGATTGATCATGGTGTCTTCGTCCATCAGGTACATCCAGTCGTCCATATCCACTTCCCAATGCCTGCCGTCGACCGGCAGGTCAAGGCGATAGCGCCAGCGCAGCGCGTTGCCGGCGGCCTCGCCGCTTGCCTCGCCGATGACGTCGTCCGCACGCCCACGCCAACGCCCGGCGCCGGCGGGCTGCAGCGTCCAGACCCGGCGCTGGCGCGTGCCATCGCTGTAGAGAAAACGCTCGTCGAGAATCAATTGCTGCCCCTCGAGACGGCTCTCGATCTGCACGTGGAAACGCTTGACCACCTCGCCCGAGCGATTCTGGAACATTCCCCAGGCCTGTACCGGCCGGGAGAAGAACGCTACCAGATCCAGCGCCGGTCGCTCCTGGGCGTAATGCTCCACCCCAACGTTGTTGCAGCTGGCCAGCAACAGGCAAACGAGCAGTACCAGTATTCGACGCATCTCAACCTCCTCAATCAGCCGGCCCGGTCATCCCCAGCAGTCGTTGACGCAACGGCTTGTCCCGCGTGCGCGGATCCAGCCAGATGTCGAAGAAGGCGCGGGCAAATACAGGGTCGTCGACCCGCCGGCGAAGCTGGCCGTCGACGTAGAACGTGCAGCCAAAGCCTGGGTGGTAGACCCCGGTAATGCGCATTCCGGGCCGGACATCGACGAAGGCTTCATGCATTTCATCGGACCAGCGTTGAAGGGTGGACTCCTCTGGACGAGCCGGTCCCATGCGACGCATTTCCTTGAGGCTGGCCTCAACAAGCGTGCCCCTGGAAAAGTCACGGTGATAGGTCAGTTCAAGCGCAAAGGGTTGATCCCAGGTCATCGGCACCCCCGGGCTCCACAACCGTGCGGTGTACAGGCTTATGCCGAACCAGGTGAAGTCGCCGCTGCCCACCAGGCGAGCATCAGGCAACGCGGGACGCCAATCCGCCCAGGCAGGTACGGCGAGTATCAGCAGCAACAGCCAGCATCTCGATAGGCGAGGTTCGAGAAAGCGTCTGGGACTGGCCATGTTCATCAGCGTCTCGGCGTTTTTTTAAATACTATACAAGATTAGCTCAATGTATAGTTTTTACGCCATTAACAGAGAATTTGTACAACTTTTCTACTCCATTCGGCACCTGAGCTGCTCGCAGCTTGCGCTGGTCGATCATACCTGCTGGGTATCGTACGCCACCAATACGATATTAGACCCTGTTCCGCATCACCCTTAGCCTGTGATTCGACAGGTTCTGCCTGCGCACAAGAACGATAACAAACGACCTGTTGATTGGAGCCGTCATGAGCACTCATTATTCAATTCCCGAGTTGATCGATAGCACTCGAACCAGTGCTTTTCAGTGGCGGGTTTTTGCCCTCTGCTTTTTCGTCGCCATTCTCGACGGATTCGACACTCAAGCGATTGCGTTCACCGGTCCCTCGATCATCCAGGCATTCGGACTCGGCGCAGGCGCTCTGGCGCCTATCCTGACCGCCGGAATTGTCGGCATGGTGCTCGGGGCAATGGTACTGGGCCTCATGGGCGATAAATTCGGCCGACGACCGACGATTATCGGGTCCGTCGCATTGTTTGGTTTCGCCTCCCTGGCCACCGCATTTGCGCAGACTACCGAGCAGATCCTGGTCCTGCGCTTCATCGCCGGGCTTGGCATGGGCGGTGCGACCCCCGTAGTGCTATCGCTCGCGGCCGAATACGGCAGTGCCAGACAGCGGGGCACTATCATGACCACCGTTTTGCTGGGGCTGCCCGCAGGCGCCATTCTTGGCGGGCTACTGGCCGCCCGGATGCTGCCCTCGATCGGTTGGCAAGGCATTTTTGCCGTCGGCGGTATCGTGCCGCTGCTGCTGGTGGTTGTCTTGATGTTCGCACTGCCAGAGTCGTTGTATTTCCTCACGAGACGCCGCACGAACAGCAGCCTTGCAAAGATCGGGAAAATTGTTGCCACCATCAGCAAAAAGCAGTTCTTGCCCGGCAGTACCTTCAGTGTTCCGGAGGTGGATGTCAAAACCAGCGTAACCTCCCTGTTCTCTGGCGGCCAGGCGCGCAATACCTTTGGAATATGGACGATCTACCTGTTCAATTGGGTCGCATGGTTCATGTTTCTCTCTTGGCTACCCACCGTTCTCAAAGCCACCGGGCTCCCCGCAGAGCAGGCACCCATGGGCACTGTTGCGGTCAATGCCGTGTTTGTCGTTTGTGCGATTCCACTCTCGATCATCTTGCCGAAGATCAACATTCGACTGTTGCTGTTGGCCCTGTTCCTATTCGGGATTGCCCTGTGCCTGGGCCTGGCGAACAGCGGCACGAACTGGGCGCTGGTGTTCATCCTCGCCGGTTTGGCCGGCTTGGGTATCGGCGGTCAGCAAATCGTCCTGAACTACATGGTTGCCCAGGCGTACCCGACCGCCTTGCGCGCCACGGCGACAGGCTGGGCGATTGCCCTGGGGCGGGTAGGCGCGATCATCGGATCAGCAAGCGGCGGCTGGTTTCTCGAGCACGGCGGCCCTGCGGGTTATTACTCGGCGCTGATCGTGCCATTGGCGATTGCAGCGGCGGGACTGATGATCATTCGCACCCAGCCCGATGCGCTGGACAGTCAGCCTGTCGCAGCGCATTGAACGGACTCGCAGGGTTGGGATTACTATCCAGATGCCTGCAAGGCTCAGTCAAAACGGAACGAAGCCCCATAGGCCGAGGCTGGCAAACGACTTGAACCGTCTGCCCGCAGCCGCGAACGGAAGGTGCCGCTATGCGGTTGGCTGCGGTACAGCCCGCGCTTTTGCAGCTCGGGGATCACCAGTTCAACGAAATCCTCGAGGCTGCCGGGGCTGATCAGCGGGTTGAGCATGTAGCCGCTGGTGCCGGAGATTCGTGCATGTTCCTCGATGTGCTCGGCCACCTGTTGTGGTGTGCCTACCAGGATCAGGTCGCTGCCTCGGGTCACCTTGGCAAAGCGCTGTTTGACGTCGCCGGCGGTCAAGGGTTTGCCACTGCCATCGGGATGCATCACGTAGGAGGTCATGCCCTCGGTGTGGGTGGACAGCGCCTCACTGTCGGCGTAGCGGCCGATATCGATACCGGTGTCACCGGCATAACTCACCAGCTGTGCCTGCAAGTGGTAGTTGCTTTGCAGTTCGTCATATTTGCGCTGGGCTTCGATTTCGGTTTTCGCCGTGACGATGCGCAGCACCGTCAGCGACTTTACATCTTCGCTCTGACGACCACGGGCCTCGGCCTTGGCCCAGATCTCTTCCAGCCCGAGACGAATTTCCCGGGGGTTGGACTTGGCGATGAAGATCAGTTCGGCGTGTTTGGCGGCGAACTCACGACCGCGCCCCGACCAGCCCGCCTGAATCAACACAGGCGTGCGTTGCGGCGATGGAGAAGTCAGGTGCGGTCCGGCCACGCGGTAATGCTCACCCGCATGATTGATCGGTCGCACGCGATCACCCCGGGCGTAGAGCCGGCTCGCCTTGTCCGCGACCACGGCGTCGGCAGCCCAACTGCCTTCCCAGAGTTTGTAGGCCACATCCAGGAACTCTTCGGCGCGCTCATAACGATCATCGTGCTTGATCATCTGCTCCAGGCCGAAGTTGCGCGCTGCGCTGGACAGGTAGGACGTGACGATGTTCCAGCCGACCCGGCCATTGGTGAGGTGATCCAGGGTGCTGAAGCGGCGGGCATGGGTAAAGGGATGCTCGTAGCTGGTGGTCACGGTCACGCCAAAGGCCAGGTTTTGCGTGACGGCCGCCAGTGCCGGAATGATCATCAGCGGGTCGTTGGCTGGCGCTTCCACCGCCCATTTCATCGCCGCATCGGCGTTGCCGCCAAACACGTCATAGAAACCCAGGACATCGGCGAAAAACAGCATGTCGAGGTGCGCCTGGTCGGCGATGCGCGCCAGGTTCGACCAGTAGCCCAGGGAATTGATCGCCAGGCGTTCGTCAGCAGGGTGCGTCCACAGGCTTGGCGCACCGCCACAGCCCACGCTGGCTTGCTCATAGAGAGCAAACAGAAGAGGTTTTGGATCGGACATGGTGGTTCCTGAAAAAAGTGAATGACTGAGAGCGAATCAGCGCGGGTGCTTGAACCCTTTGCCGTAGTGGCGCTCAAGGCGGTGCTGGATCAGCTCGAGCCCGATGGACAACAACCAATAGATGACGGCTGCGGTGGTGAGCATTTCGATGTAGCGATAGGAAGACCGCCCATAGGACTGCGCCAGGAACATCACCTCCCACACGCCCATCACCGAAATCAGCGATGAGTCCTTGAGCATTGAAATGAACTGGCTGGTGGTCGGTGGAATGATCGTGCGCATCGCTTGCGGCAAAATGATGTGCACGAAAGCCGCGATCGGCCCGAGCCCCAACGCCATCGCCGCTTGCCGTTGCCCGGGGGCGACCGCCTGGATGCCGGCACGGAAGATCTCGCTGAGGTAGGCCCCGTAATTGAGCGACAGCGCAATGATCCCGGCACTGATGGCGCCAGGCACCACGCCCAACTGCGGCAGGCCCAGGTAGATCAGCAGGATCTGGATCAGCAACGGCGTGCCGCGAAAGAAGGACGCATAGAAACTGGCGATGCCATAGGCCACCGCGCTGCGTGACAATCGCGCCAGCGCCGTCACGAAGCCCAGCAGCAATGAAAGCCAGATCGAGCCGAAACACAGGAACAACGTCAGCGCGGCACCTTGCAGGAAACCGTTCGGCCCCAGATGCAGTCCGACCAGGTTCGGCAATTTCTCCAGGATGATCGAGAACTTCAGGTCGAAGCTCATGAAAAACATCACGCACAATCCGAACAGCGTCGCCCACGTCAGGTACAGGCGCGTGCGAAAGGCAAACAGCGGGTGCACACGACGCTTTCCGATGTCGGCGGCCAGCGTCGTTTTGGCCGGGTGTGGGTTCAGGGCTGTCATTGGCTGATGTCGGCACCGATCCACTTCTGCGATATTTTGCTCAAGGTGCCGTCAGCCTTCAGTTGGCCGATCACCTCGGTCACCTTGGCATTCCATTGCGCATCGCCCTTTTCAATCGCCACCACATTCGGCTCGGCATAGAGCGTCTCGCCGGCGATCTTGAAACGCGGGTCTTGGGCAATTCGCTCGCGGGCCGTGATCAGGTTGGTGACCATTGCATCCAGACGCACGCCGCTGCCCAGTGCCAGGTCCTGGAAGGCCACGGTTTCATTGTCGTAGGGCGCCACTTGGACGTTGTCGAACGGAAAGCTCAATGGCTTGTCCCCGGCGCCCTCGATCACCAGGTCCTTGTTCAAGTAGGCTTCATAAGTTGAAGCGCTGATCACACCGACTTTCTTGCCGGACAAATCCTTGCCCGCCGTGATGGCGTTGTCCTTGGCATTGACCACGATCACCGCAGGCGACTGGTAATACTCCACGGGGAAATCGAACACTTCGGCGCGGGCCTTGCTCGGGGTCATCGAGCACACGCAGATGTCATAGCGTCCGCTCCAGCGACCTGCGGCGATGACATCCCAGGACGGTGTTTCCAGCTTGAGCTTCACCCCAAGGCGTTGTGCAACGGCCTTGGCCACGTCCACGTCAAAGCCGTCCAGCTGGTTCTGCTCGTTGAGAAACGAGAACGGCGGATAGCTCTCCATCAGCACGCCGGTCAATTCGCCTTTTTGCGTGACGCGATCGAGGGTGGCACCTGCCCACGCAGTTGAGCAGGTAGCCAGCAAAGCCAGGCCCAGGGGTAAAAAAGCTCGGGTTTTCAATGACAAATACTCCAATCAATTCAAAATACCTGATTAGATTAAAACGCAATATAAAATTCGTTAGTACTTGTTTTGTGGAATAAAAACCTCGTTTCAAGCTATATCAAATGGCTCATGCGGCGGCCACTCGCTCGGTATTACTGCTCACCTCGAATTGCCCCACCAGTTTCTGCAGCTTGTTGGCATTGAGCCGCACCGTTTCCGCACTGTTCTGCAGCACCACCACGGTCTGGCGCATTTGCGTGGAGCAGTGATCGACCTTGCTGATCGTCTTGCCGCAGTCGAGGCTGCGCCTGTTGAGCTGCTGAATGATCGCGAACATGCTTTCTACAGCCTGATGCAGCTGCACGTTTTCCGAGGAGGCATCTTCGGCCAGGCGCAGGCTGTTATCGACGTCCTTGACGCCCTCCTCCATGAAGCTGACGGCTTTTTGCGTTTCTTTCTGCAAGCCTTCGACCATGTGCCGAATATCGTCGGCCGCCCGTGACGTGCGTGAGGCCAGGCTGCGGACCTCGTCGGCAACCACCGCGAAACCTCGCCCGTGTTCACCCGCTCGTGCGGCCTCGATGGCGGCATTGAGCGCCAGCAGATTGGTCTGGTTGGTGATGTCGCTGATCAGGCCGGTGATCTTGCCGATCTCGGTCATTCTGCTATCGAGCAACTGCACGCTAGAAGAAGAACGCTCGACGACATCGCGAATGGACTGCGTCCCTTCCTGCACGGCGAGAAATTGCTCGCGGGCGCGGGTGACCACTTCGTCCATCGCCTGTTTCATTTGTTCAGCGCTGGCCGAGGCCTGCTGGATCTCGCCCAATTGGTCTTCGACGATGATCATCATCCGATGCACCGCTTCGGCCACCTCGGTGGAAGTGACACCGGCTTCCTGGCTGCGGCCCAGCATCATCAGGTTGGTGGTGCCGACGTTGCTGCTGGCCTTCACCACTTGCCCGACCACCGAGTCCAGGTTATCGATGAAACTGTTGATCCAGCGTCCCATATCACCGGTCTCATCGTTGGCCATGCGCTTGATGTCCAGACGCTGACGCAGGTTGCCCTCGCCTTCGGCGATGGTCCTGATCACGCTCGTCATCTCGTTGAGCCTTGCCGCGAGACGCTTGGGCCCGAGCCGGCTGAACAGCAGCGTCGCACACAACATGCTCAAGACCTCGACACTATCGATCACGCCCTGGCCCAGGCCGCTGTAATGCTGGGCCAGGAAATTGCTGGCAAAGAGTCCGGTCATGGTCGCGACGTAGGGTTTCATCAGGCCGTGGCTGAGCGAGCGCCGGCGGTAGACCTCCTCCAGGTCGGCCTCGCACATCATGCCCCAGCGATCAGGTGAGCCTGGCAGCTGGAAGGTCACGCCCTTGCCGACTACCGGAATGTGCCGGTAGTCCGAGTAACCGGGGTAAGTCACGAACAGGTTGGAGCCGGCACGAATGGTCTCGCGTACGCCCGGGTGCAGTTGCTGGGTCGCCGGGTCGGTGAAGCGCAGCTCCAGTTCGGTGTGGCGCTGGATCTGCACGGTCTTCCAGGGGGTGTGTACACCGCTTTTGAGGTTCTCGCCGTGGCTGAAGGTGCCGTCCTCGAAACGCGAACGTGACAAGGCGGTTCCGGGCTCGATGGCCGGATCAAAACGCGATTGCGCCATGAACAGATAGTTGTCGCCCGACTCGGCAAAAATGTGCCCGGCCTCGCGCTGGATGAGATCGCCCAACACATCGTTGGGCACGCGCCCGCAGAGGCAGCCCAGGACTTTTCCATTGACGCGCAGGGGCTGATAGAACATCAGCGTGACTTCGTCGTGGAAGCGCGAAGACGAGGGGCCGATTGGCAAGGTCAACGGATCGCTGTAAGGACCATGGAGGAACGGCGCTTTCAAGCCTTCGGCCAATGCGCGGGTGTGCTCGAGCCGGGTTTTGCCGCGGCGACTCCAGGTCGACACGATGACCTGGCCGCTGGCATCAACGACAAATAACTCGGAAAAATCTGCGGCCTGGTCGAGCTTGTCCGTTAGCGCAGTGCTGTCGAGGTTGGCGAAATCACGACCGAGGTTATCCGCCAGTTCCGCCAGGTGCTCCCACTGTTCCCGCGTCCAGTTCTGCAGCAACTGCACCCGGGTTTCAGCGATAGCCTCGAAGGTTTGTTCGATCACCGGGTATGCCGATCGATTGAGCCAGCACGACCAGCCCATCGAGAGTTTTCCGGTCTTGCCGAACCAGGGTAGCCAGCGCTTCTCGCTTGCGGACAACGGCATGAAATGACTTGATAGCGACATCCACTTAATCCACTGCGACATTGAGATGGCAATTGGACAGCAAATACCAGGCCAAGTCGTAAGCACACTAATCAATTCATCTCGCAGGCAAGAAGGTACTGGCTCCCTGGCCGGTTCATCTCACGCCGTGCGCGTGCGGGTTCTGGACTGCACAGGGATCGCCGTTGCGGCGTTGGCTATTTCCCAGGCATCGCGGGGTTCGTCGAGGTCGCGGTTGAGGGTTTCCGGGGTGTTGAACGTTGTGTACAGGGTGACCAGCGTTTTGTAAGGCATGGAGACGTTCATGCCACGCACGCCCAAGGCGCGAATGGCCGCCACGGCGGCACCCGGATCTTCGACGCCAAAACAGACAAAGGAGTAGTCCAGGCCCAGGGCCGCATACGCGGCGTTATGGATCTTTGCCGAGAGCGAAAACAGCGAGCCCATGATCGAGCCGCAGAGGGTTGGCAGGGATTGAGGAATGTGGGTGCCCATCGCGAGAGTTAGACGACGCTGGTCAAGCCGCGCGCCTGCACATCGTCCAGCCGGCCTTGAGTGCGCAGATACGTCCCTAGGAGGAAGATGTCGGCGCGCAGTTGTTCGAGCGTGACCGGCACGGGGTCGAGTTGACCGACGAAGGCGCGCTGTTCCTGCCTGAGGCGCTGGATTTTGGCCTGGTGCGCCTGCCCTTGAATGTGCCTGGCGTGCACACGCGCCTGCTCTTCGAGGAATCGCTGGTGGTGGCGTTGCCGCAAGACCATCCGCTGTGCGCCAAGCGACGTATACAGCCTCTGGATCTGGCGGAATGCCAGGTGATGGTACTGGCGCGCAAATTCGCGCCCGGTTTGTATGACCAGATGCTGGCGGGTTTTCATCGACGCAAGATCACCCTGAAGATCGCCCGGGAGATGGGCGAGTTCACCTAGTTGGCGTTGGTCGCCGCTGGCCTCGGCGTGGGCATCCTGCCAAGCGGCGCCGCCTCGGCGCTGACAGCCGGCGTCGTGCCCCGGCCACTGGCGCTGGCCATGAGCGGCGCGGGCATTGGAGTGGCCTGGACCGGCCTGGAAAATCCGCGCAAGCGCGCGCTGATGCAGGTGCTTGACGAACTCTATTCCCGCGACGTGTCCTGAGCTGACACGAACGCCCGGCTGCCGCCGCCACCCTGGAGCTGCCGAGTGAAACGAGGCTGCGATCTTTTGATCATGTTTTTAGAAGCAAGATCAAAAGATCGCATCCTGCGGTGAAGCTCCTACAGGATGTCGGGGCGTTTGTTGAATCTCGGCAAAAAACGCCACGAACCTATTGGCAGGCGGATTGCTGGCTACGCAGAACTTGGCCGACCACTTACATCCTCCCTCTGTCTTTGCATATGCCCTCGATCGACACCGATATGTGCTGGCATGACCGATTCCAACTAGTTCCGAGCCCCCCAAGCAAAGCCTAAGGATGCTCAAGCGTCGCGCCAAAAAAAGGAAACATCCTTAGAAAAAACCAGACATGTCTGAAAGAATTTTCCGAAAAGTGCAACAAAAAATGTGAGCTCTTGAAGTTTCAATCCGCAAAAAATATACATGCAGTTCCATGACACCATTTCAAAATCACACGCAGTCCTTTCAAGACGGGGGAACTATGAAAAACGCCATAGCACCTACAAGAAGTGAAAACTTCTCTGAATGGTATCAACAAGTCATCAGCCATTCTGAGCTGGCTGAAAACTCGCCCGTTAGAGGTTGCATGGTCATCCGTCCCTGGGGCTATGGCATATGGGAGCAGATGCAACGAGAGCTTGATCAAAAATTCAAAGACACAGGCCATGTAAACGCTTATTTCCCACTTTTGATCCCATTATCCTTTCTTCAAAAAGAAGCAGAACATGTCGATGGATTTGCCAAAGAGTGCGCAGTCGTAACCCATCACCGCCTGGAACAGAATGCAGATGGAACGCTCACTCCCGCTGGCGAACTGGAAGAGCCTTTGATCATCAGGCCTACCAGCGAAACGGTGATCGGGGCTTCCTTTTCACGATGGGTGCAAAGTTATCGGGATCTGCCGTTACTAATCAACCAGTGGGCCAACGTCTTGCGCTGGGAGATGCGTCCAAGGATCTTCCTGCGTACCTCGGAGTTCCTGTGGCAAGAAGGCCACACCGTTCACGCCTCCAGTGAAGAGGCCTTGGGCGAGACGCTGAAGATGCTGGATATCTATGAGCGGTTTACTGTCGAGCACCTGGCGATACCAATAATCAAGGGTGAAAAGTGCTCATGGGAACGTTTCCCAGGCGCCGTGAGCACTTATACCATCGAGGCAATGATGCAGGACGGTAAGGCCTTGCAAGCAGGCACTTCACATTTCCTCGGACAAAATTTTGCCCAGGCATCAGACATCCGCTTTGTTAACAAGGAAGGGGTAAAAGAACTCGCCTGGACCACATCGTGGGGCGTTTCCACGCGTTTGATTGGTGCCATGATCATGGCCCATGGCGATGACGATGGCTTGGTGATCCCACCGCTGGTGGCACCGATGCAGGTCATCATTGTTCCGATCGTACGCAGTGGACAGGATGCCGAAGCCATCCATGCTTATTGCGATAAGTTGCAAAAGCAGATCTCCCGGAAAAGACTGAAGGGACAAAACCTGCGTGTCAGCGTTGATAAACGGGACATGAATGGCGGCGAAAAAAAGTGGTATCACATCAAGCGCGGCGTGCCTGTCCGGGTCGAAGTCGGAATAAAGGAACTGGAGCAGAGCACGGTTTCTTATTCCTGCAGAGACAACAGCAAGAAAACGTTGAACGTAGAGATGAGCAGCTTTGTTAAAGACTTGCCAAAAATCCTGCAAACTATTCAGTCAGGCATGCTGGAAAGTGCCAGAAAAAAGCTGTCGAACAACACCAAAACAGCCACGACGCTTGACGACTTCAAACAAGCCTTCAAACGCAAGGACAAACTCAATACATTCGTACTCGCCCCCTTCGTCGATGACGAAAAAGTTGAGAAAGTCATCAGCGAACTGGGTGTAACCGTGCGATGCATTCCACTCGCTCAACCTAAGGTTGCGGCCACCTGCTTATTTACAGGTCAGCTCACCAAAACTTGGGCACTGTATGCGAAGTCATATTGATCCTTGATCACCAACTTCCAGGCACGGCTGGGATTTTCCTGCACTTGTCACCAAATGAAAAGAAACTGTCGCCGAATGCAGGGTCGCCGACCACGAAATCCGCGTAGAACAGGTCGCGTATTCCTCTGATTTACATGCTCCACACCATAATAATAATCCGACCAGGGATCGCCCTTAATGCGCGTGAATTTGCCCGTAACCGACCATGAAAGACTGTTTCCCGCCGAACAACGCCTGATCTCCACCACCGACCTTGATAGTCGAATCACTTACTGCAATGACGCGTTTGTCGACATCAGCGGTTTCACCTACGACGAACTGGTCGGCCAGACCCATAACCTGGTCCGGCACCCTGATATGCCGCCCGGGGTGTTCATTCATATGTGGCACACCATCAAGCAAGGCAAACCCTGGATGGGGATTGTGAAAAACCGGGCGAAAAATGGTGATTTCTATTGGGTCAGTGCCTACGTCACGCCTATCTATGAAAACGGCCGCATGAGTGGTTACGAGTCGGTTCGCTCGGTGCCCACCCGCGATCAGGTGCGTCGGGCATCAGCGCTCTATGCAAGGATGCGTGCGGGCAAGCCGATCGTCGCGCTGAGTGCGCGGATTTTCCGGCCAGTGCAGCACGGTTGGCCATTGCTGGTGGCAGGCGCGGTTTCGCTGCTGGCTGATCAGTGGCTGCCAAAAGCGTCGGCCCAGGGCGTGCTGGTGGTGAGCCTGGGGATTGCCTGGTACCTGATCGAGTCCCGACAACGCAGCGCCATAAGACGTACCCTGGCCGAACATCCGAAAGCATTTTCCGATCGGTTGGTCGCCCTCACCTACAGCGACAACCATGGTCCCCAGGGTCAACTGGACATGGCCATGCTCAGTGAGGAAGCCCGTTTGCAGACAGCCTTGAGCCGGCTCGTCGATGCCGGGGTCAGTGTCAAGGCCAAGGCGGCACAATCGTCCGAGCTGTCGGGTTTGCAGGCGCAATCGCTCGATCGTCAGCGCAACGAAACGGATCAGTCCGCCGCCGCGATCTCGCAAATGGCTGCTACCAACCAGGAAGTGACGCAGAACGTCATCAATACCGCCCATGCCGCCTCGGAGGCTAACCAGTTGACGAGGGACGGCAGCGAATTGGCCGGGCAAAGTCTGCGCGCCATGGAGGCCATGAACGCGGCCGTCAATGAAATCGGCCAGGCGGTCAACGCGTTGGCGAGCGAGACGCAATCGATCGGCAGCGTCGTCGACGTGATTACGTCCATTGCCGAACAGACCAACCTGCTGGCGCTGAATGCGGCGATCGAGGCGGCGCGGGCCGGAGAGCAAGGTCGCGGGTTTGCCGTAGTGGCCGACGAGGTGCGATCCCTCGCCCAGCGCACCCGCACCTCCACCGAACAGATCCACGGCATCATTGCTTCGTAGCACGAAGGAGCTGATCGCGCAGTTTCGACGGCCACACGCGGTGAGCAGATTTCCCGAGAAAGCATGCAGCGTGTCGAGGCGGTGCAGGCTGCCCTCGTCGGCATCAGCCAGGCCGTCAGTCGGATTACCGACATGAGCCAGCAGATGGCATCGGCGTCGGAAGAGCAAAGTCACGTGACTGAAGACATCAATCAACAGATCACGCGCATTGCGCAGCTGTGCGATCACAGTGCCGGACAGGCCAAGCAAGGTGCGGCGATCAGTCAGGACCTTGAAGAGATGGCCGAGTATCTGCACAGCCTGGCGGAGCGTTTTAACCGATAACCGTCAGTTCAGCGGCGGGCTGGCTCAGCCCGTCGCTGGTGCACAGGACTATGCAAATCCAAGGAACGACAGGACGACCACGACGACCACCACCAGCCCAACGATGTAAATAATGCTGTTCATCAGTCCACCTCTCAATCTGAACGGGATTGCGAAACGAGGGTGTGCCAACTTCCAGATTACCCACCTTCGCTTGTCACTCCATTCGACAACGCACAGGGCGCATTGTCCCAATCAGGCGTAGAGACACTATGCTTGTATGCAGCCAACCACTCCGGACATCGAAATGCCCGCCGACGAATCCACCCTCCTCCAGAGCTGGAACCACAACGCCCACGCCTGGATCGAAGCCATCCGCAGCGGCGCCATAGAAAGCCGTCTCAAGGTCACGGACCAGGCAATCCTGCTGGCAATACTGGGCCGCCAGCCAGAGCGCGTGCTCGACCTCGGCTGTGGCGAGGGCTGGCTGTTGCGAGCGCTGGCGGAACGTGGCATCGAGGCGGTCGGTGTGGATGGCGATGAGACGCTGGTCGAGGCGGCGCGGGCGGCGGGTTCTTCACCGGTGCATCTGGCCAGCTATGAACAACTGGTGGAGGCGAGAGTGGATGTTGGCCGCGACTACAACCTGATCTGCGCCAATTTTGCCTTGCTGCACCAGGACATCATCCCCTTGCTCGCGGCCATGGACGCCCTGCTCGCCCCCGACGGCGCGCTGGTGATCCAGACGCTGCATCCATGGACCGTGGCCGCGGGCGACTATCAGGATGGCTGGCGGGAAGAGACGTTCAGTGGATTCGACGGGCAGTGGCAACCCATGCCGTGGTACTTGCGAACCTTGTCCAGTTGGATCAATGCGCTGGACATGGCCGGTTTTCGGCTGGCCGGCCTTCAGGAGCCACAGCACCCGCAAAGTCCCGTGCCGCAGTCATTGTTGTTAGTGGCCGAGTCGCGGCTGTAGGAGCTGGCTTGCCAGCGATGGCGGCATCACGGCCACCATCGCATCGCCAGCAAGCCGGCTCCTACAGAGGTGTGTGACTCCACAAATTCAACATGGACCCGCAAATCCTGTAGGAGCTGGCCAGCGATGGCGGCATCACGGCCACCATCGCATCGCCAGCAAGCCGGCTCCTACAGAGGTGTGTCCCTCCACAAATTCAACATGGACCCGCAAATCCTGTAGGAGCTTGCCAGCGATGGCGGCATCACGGCCACCATCGCATCGCCAGCAAGCCGGCTCCTACAGAGGTGTGTGACCACAAATTCAACATGGACCCGCAAATCCTGTAGGAGCTGGCTTGCCAGCGATGGCGGCATCACGGCCACCATCGCATCGCCAGCAAGCCGGCTCCTACAGAGGTGTGTCACTCCACAAATTCAACATGGACCCGAAAATCCTGTAGGAGCTGGCTT
>NZ_JAXDEQ010000036.1:0-61516 GCF_035065025.1 Pseudomonas sp. YuFO8
CAACACGCAACATTGTAGGAGCCCGGCTTGCCGGCGAAGGCGGTCTTGGGTATTGCGCTGGTTTTTCGGGCCTCTTCGCTGGCAAGCCAGCTCCTACAGGGGTTTCGCGTTCGCGCTGAGCTGCCGCGGGCTGCGATCATTCCCGGGCAATCTATCAATACGCATCCTGTCGCGGCAGGCGCTGGGACAATTCATCCAGCAACTTCTGCTCGCGCTTGTCTTCCAGCGCCCGGGCTTCGTCCTGGTAGCGCTGAACCAGCTTGCGCAAGCCTTCGACCCGGGCGAACGCCTGTTGCCAGGTGTCCCGCGCCTTGTTCAGGTTGTTCTGGTGCCAGGCCAGGCTCTGCCGCTGTTGATCGATGGCCGTGCCCAATTGCGCGAGAAAGCCCTGGTAGCCCAGTAGCCATTGCCCGGACACGCCGGCACTGCCGCGCACGATCCACTGTTCCTGATAGTCGAGCCGAAAGGCTTCGAGGTCGGCCAGCTTGCTCTCGGCCAGCCGCACCTGCCCCTGGAAGTGCCCCAGACGCTGGACCGCGGTTTTCTCGGCCTTCTCGGCCATTTCCACCACGGGGGCCAGGCGGCCCGCCCGACTCTGGGCCATGGCCGGTTAACCGCCCGCCGCAGGCGCGAAGATCGAGGCGAGATACGCTTCGCTTTCGCCCAGGCTGATGCTGTCGTTGAGGCCCTGGCGCAGGTATTTGACCAGCTGCGGCTGCAGGGAAATCGCCAGGTCGGTCTCGCGGTCACCGCCGGCGACGTAGGCGCCGACGCTGATCAGGTCGCGGCTCTGTTGATAGCGCGACCACAACTGCTTGAAGTACTGCGCCCGGGCCATGTGTTCCGGCGACACCACGGCCGGCATGACCCGGCTAATGGAGGCCTCGATATCGATGGCCGGGTAATGGCCCTCCTCGGCCAGTCGCCGCGACAGCACGATGTGCCCGTCGAGTACGCCCCGCGCCGAGTCGGCAATCGGGTCCTGCTGGTCGTCACCTTCGGACAGCACGGTATAGAACGCCGTGATCGAGCCACCGCCCTTCTCGGCATTGCCGGCGCGCTCCACCAGTTTCGGCAACTTGGCGAACACCGAGGGCGGATAACCCTTGGTCGCCGGCGGCTCGCCGATGGCCAGGGCGATTTCCCGCTGGGCCTGGGCGAAACGCGTCAGCGAATCCATCAGCAGCAGAACATTCTTGCCCTTATCGCGGAAATACTCGGCGATTCGCGTGCAGTACATGGCGGCGCGCAGACGCATCAGCGGCGCATCGTCCGCGGGCGACGCCACCACCACCGAGCGCTTGAGCCCTTCTTCACCGAGGATGTGCTCGATGAACTCCTTGACCTCACGACCCCGCTCGCCGATCAGCCCGACGACGATGATGTCGGCCTCGGTAAAGCGCGTCATCATGCCCAGCAGCACGGATTTACCGACGCCGGTACCGGCGAACAAGCCAAGCCGCTGACCGCGTCCAACCGTCAACATGCCGTTGATGCAACGAATGCCCACGTCCAGCGGCTCGCTGATCGGCTCGCGCTTGAGCGGGTTGATGGTCGGGCCGTCCATCGGCACCCAGTCCTCGGCCTTCATCCCGCCCTTGCCGTCCAGGGCGCGGCCGGCACCATCGAGCACGCGCCCGAGCATGCTCATGCCCATCGGCAAGCGACCGCTGTCGGACAGGGGCACCACCCGGGCACCGGGGGCGATGCCGGCCACGCTGCCGACCGGCATCAGGAAGACCTTGCTGCCGGAAAAACCCATGACTTCGGCTTCGACCTGCACCGGATGGTAGCTGTCATCGTTGATGACCATGCAGCGACTGCCCATGGCGGCGCGCAAGCCCTCGGCTTCGAGGGTCAGGCCGACCATGCGCAGCAGGCGGCCTTCGAGGATCGGTGCGCCAGCCAGTGTCGTGGCCTCGGCGTAACTGCCCAGGCGCTTGGCGAAACTGGTGCGTTCAAGGCGCATCAGGGGCAGCCACGGGTTTGCTTTCGAGGGGCAACTCAAGGCTCAGGTCCGGAGCGGCCGGGTGCAAGACTTGTTCGTGCAACTGGTCGAACAGCTTGTCCATAACCTGGGCCACACGGGTTTCGACCGTGGCGTCGATACGGCTGTGCTCGGTTTCGACCCGGCAACCGCCAGGCAACAGCGCCTCGTCCTCGACGATGCGCCAGGTTTCCTCATGGCGCTCGCGCAAGGCTTTGACCTGGACGAAATCCTGCGGATTGATATACAGCCGCACGTTTTCAACGCCCAATGGCAACAGCTTGAGGGCTTCGCGCATGACGTGTTCGATCTGCGTCGAGTCCATGGCCAGTTCGCGCTGGATCACCTGTCTGGTCATGTGCCGCACCAGCTCGACCAGGGACTTTTCAATCTGGGTGTCCTGTTCGGCGATGGGCTCGAACAGGTGCGCCATTATTTTTTCAAGGCTGGCGATCTTGGCCGCCAACGCCACTTCGGCTTCCTGGCGAACCCTGAGCGTGGTGCTGTGGAACCCTTCTTTTTCGCCCACCGCAAAACCTTCGTTGTAGGCTTCCTGGCGAATGCTCTCGAGCTCCTCAAGGGTCAGTGGCTGGACTTCCTCCAGCGGCACTTCCTCCATTTCCGGTGGCTCGGGTTCGGGCTCGGGCTCAGGCTCGGGTGCCGGCGGATCGAAGCTGGGCAGTGCCCAGGACTCGAAACCACCGACATCACGGGCCCTGATCAGGTCAGAGGGCTGCTCATCGTTCTTGGCCATGGGGTCAGATCATTTCCTCGGCGCCTTTGCCGCCGAGCACGATTTCGCCCGCTTCGGCCATGCGACGGGCGATGGTGAGGATTTCTTTCTGCGCGGTTTCCACATCGCTGACGCGCACCGGGCCCTTGGCCTCGAGATCGTCGCGCAACAATTCGGCCGCACGCTTGGACATGTTCTTGAAGATCTTCTCCTTGACGTTTTCGTCCGAGCCCTTGAGGGCCAGTACCAGCACGTCGGAGGACACTTCACGCAGCAACGCCTGGATGCCGCGGTCGTCGACATCGGCCAGGTTGTTGAACACGAACATGAGGTCTTCGATCTGACCGGACAGGTCTTCGTCGACTTCGCGGATCGAGTCCATGAGCTGGCCTTCGATCGAGCTGTCGAGGAAGTTCATGATGTCGGCCGCGCGCTTGATCCCGCCCAGGCTGGTGCGCGAAGCATTGGAGTTGCCGGAGAACTGCTTCTCGAGAATCTGGTTGAGTTCCTTGAGGGCGGCCGGCTGCACGGTGTTCAGCGAGGACACCCGCAGGATGATGTCCAGGCGCACCTTGTGGTCGAAGTTGCCCAGCACTTCACCGGCCTGGTCCGGGTCGAGATACGCCACCACGATCGCCTGGATCTGCGGGTGCTCGTAACGGATCACGTCGGCGACCGCGCGCGGCTCCATCCACTTCAGGCTGTCCAGGCCGCTGGTGTTGCCACCCAGCAGAATGCGATCGATCAGGCCGTTGGCCTTGTCTTCGCCCAGGGCCTGGGTGAGCATCTTGCGCACGTAGTCATCGGAACCGACGCCCAGGCTGGTCTGGTCGCCGACGATGTCGACGAACTCGCTCATCACCTGCTCGACCTGCTCGCGGTGCACGTTACCCATCTGCGCCATGGCCACGCCAACACGCTGGACCTCTTTTGGCCCCATATGGCGCAATACCTGGGCGGCATCGGTCGAGCCCAGTGACAGCAGCAGGATCGCGGCTTTGTCGACCTTGCTCAGTTTGGCGGCAATGGCTCGGTTATCACTCATCTGCGTTAATCCACTCTTTCACGACCTGGGCGACACGACCCGGGTCTTCTGCCACCAGGCTCTTGATTGCGTTCAACTGTGCGTCATAGCCTTCGCTCGGGCTTGGCAGCAGGATGCTGGTCGGGCCACCGAGGCTGATACGATCGTTGGCCAGTTCGCCGTCCAGGCCGCCCATGCCACCGAGCTCGACGTCGCTGCCGATGCCCGCCAGTTGCTTGTCCTTGCCACCACCGGTGATGTTGTTGAGCACCGGGCGCAACACACCGAACACCAGCACCAGGATGAACAGGACGCCCAACAGCTGCTTGACCACATCCCAGAACCACGGCTGGGAGTAGAACGGAATATCGGCAATCACTTCGCCGCGCTCGGCGGAGAACGGCATGTTGATCACGCTGACACTGTCGCCACGGCTGGCGTCGAAACCGACCGCATCCTGGACCAGGCGGGTGAAACGGGCCAACTCATCGGCACTCCACGGCGCACGGGTCATTTCACCGTTGGCCGGGTTGATCTTGACCTGGTCATCGACCACCACCGAGACCGACAGGCGATTCAATCGGCCCTGCTGTTGCTTGGTGTGGCTGATGGAGCGGTCCAGTTCGAAGTTCTTGGTCGACTGCTGACGCTTGTCCGCCGGATACGGTGCGAGCATGGGCTGGCCGGTGGCCGGGTCCATGACCTGCTGGCCGTTGGCATCGAGCAGTGGCTGGCCGGGCTGCACCATGCCGGCCGACGCGGTGGCGCCACCGGTGGTTTGCGGTGCCGAGGCTGGCGACGGTGGCTGGTTGCTCAGGGCACCCGGTACACCTTGCGGGCCGTTGCTGGCGGTACGTTGTTCGTTGACCGACTGCTCACTGCGCAACGCCGGCTGGTCCGGGTTGAACTGCTCGGAGGTGGACTCGACGGCGCTGAAGTCGACATCGGCCGAGACTTCGGCCTTGTAGCGGTCGTTGCCCAGCACCGGTTGCAGAATGTTGTGCACGCGCTGGGTGAGCATGCTCTCCATGCGGCGACTGTAATCGAATTGCTTGCCGGCCATGGTCAGCTCGGAGTTTTCCGCCTGATCGGAGAGCAGGTTGCCTTTCTGGTCGACCACGGTGATCTGCGACTTGCTGAGTTCGGGGACGCTGGTCGCCACCAGATTGACGATGGCCACGACCTGGCCCGGCTCCAGCGAACGCCCGGAATACAGCTCGACCAGCACCGAGGCGCTCGGCTTGCGCTCGTCACGCACGAACACCGAGCTTTTCGGGATGGCCAGGTGCACCCGGGCACCCTTGACATTGTTCAGGCTGGAAATGGTGCGCGCCAGTTCGCCTTCCAGGCCGCGACGATAACGGGTCGCTTCCATGAACTGGCTGGTACCCAGGCCCTGTTCCTTGTCGAGGATTTCAAAACCGATGTTGCCATCGCTGGGAGTGACACCCGCGCCCGCGAGCTTGAGACGCGCGCGGGACAGGTCTTCGGCCTTGACCAGCAAGGCACCGGAATTGGGTTCGACGTTATAGGCAATATCGGCGGCCGCCAGGGTATCCATGACCTGCTTGGCGTCCATGCCGGCAAGGCTGCCGTACAGCGGACGGTAGTCCGGTTGCTGGGACCACAACACCACGGCAAAGCCAATCGCCACGCTCGCGGCCAGGCCGACCATCAGGCCCACCTGACGCAGCATGGTCATCTCGGAGAGGTTTTCCAGGAAGGACAACCCGAACAGCGGCGGCTTGCCGCCTACGGAATTGGCCTTGGCCGGAACATTGTCAGCGATTGCATCAGCCATGACTCAATCTCGTCCTTAAACCGGCATCTGCATGATGTCTTGGTAAGCCTGAACCAGCTTGTTGCGCACTTGGGTCAAAGCCTGGAAAGACACGCTGGCCTTCTGCGAGGAAATCATCACGTCCGTGAGATCGACACCGCTCTTGCCGATCTCGAAGGCATTGGCCAGGGCTGTGGACGCCTGCTGGGTGTCGTTGACCTTGTTGACGGCCTGACCGAGCATGTCGGAAAAGCTGCTGCCATTCAGTTCAGGGACGGCGGCAGTCGATTTCGGCGCAGACATGGCGTCCATTTGCATGGCGCGCATATCCAGCATCAATCGATTGAATTCAATACCTTGGCTCATGCTCTACTCTCTCTGGCGGCCCGCAATTTTTTGACGCTCACTCAGCGGGTAACGAGGTGTTAGCAACAAGGGTGCCAGCTTTCCCGGTGTCGCATCTGTAGGAGCAGCCGGTCGACGCTTGATTGCTCGCGATGGACCCAAGAGCGACGTGTTGATCCTGAAACCCCGCGTTATCGTTAACGACCATCGCGAGCAAGCTTGCTCCTACAGGGCCCCGTGCAGGCCAGCGCTCAGGTGGCAAACAAATACGCTTCCACGTCCATGCCGGCATCGCGCATCTGCGCCAGCTTGTAGCGCAACGTGCGCGGGCTGATGCCCAGGCGCTCGGCGGCCTCTTTGCGGCGGCCGCGCTCGGTGCGCAGGGTGTCGATGATCATCTGGAACTCACGGCGCCGCAGATCGTCGCCTAGCGCCCCGGCAGATTCGGCCTCTACTTCCACTGCCCGCGCGGGCGCCAGTGCCGGTAACGGCGCGCAAGCGACCGGCCCGGCGAGACAGAAATCCTCAGGCTCAATCATTCCACCCTGCTGCAGGATCAAGGCGCGCTGAATCGCGTTATCCAGTTCGCGCACATTGCCCGGCCACGGATAACCGATCAGGCACGCCTGCGCCGCGGGCGACAATCGCGCCGCCGCATGCTTCATTTTATTGACGTGTTTGGCCAGCAGGCGCTCGGCCAGCGGCAGGATATCGGCCGTGCGCTCGCGCAAGGGCCGCCAGGCCAGCGGGAATACGGACAGGCGATAGTACAGGTCTTCACGGAACCGCCCCGCCGCCACTTCAGCGGCCAGATCCCGGTTGGTGGTCGCGACCACGCGGATATCCAGGGTGATCGGCTTGCGCGCACCGACTCGCTCGACTTCGCGCTCCTGCAGCACCCGCAGCAACTTGGCCTGCAACCCCAGGGGCATTTCGGAAATTTCATCGAGCAGGATAGTCCCGCCATCGGCCTGCTCGAACTTGCCGGCCTGCGCCGCGATGGCGCCGGTGAACGAGCCCTTCTCGTGACCGAAGAGCGTGGCCTCCAGCATGTTGTCGGGAATCGCCGCGCAGTTGATCGCAATAAATGGCTGGTTGGCGCGCCGGGAGTGCTGGTGAATGTAGCGCGCCAGCACTTCCTTGCCGGTGCCGGATTCCCCGGAGATCAGCACCGTGGAATCACTGCGCGCCACCCGCGCGGCCAGTTCCAGCAACTGCGCACTGGCCGGTTCGAACGCCACAGGTCCTTCGTGATCGGTGCTTCCGACATTGCCCAGCGCATGGCGTGCGACCAGGTCGAGCAGCGCCTTGGGCTCGAACGGTTTGACCAGGTAATCCGCGGCACCCTGGCGCATCGCATCGACCGCCCGCTCGACGGCACCGTGCGCCGTCATCAGCAACACCGGCAGTTGCGGCTGTCGCGCCCGCAGCAACGCGAGCAATTGATGACCGTCCATGCCCGGCATGTTGACGTCGCTGACCACCAGGTTGAACGCCTCGGCCCCCGCCGCTTCCAGGGCTTCCTGCGCCGAAGCCACGGCCTTGTAATCGTGCCCGGCCAGCAACAGCGTGTCCGCCAGCGCTTCGCGCAAAGCGCGGTCATCCTCGACCAGCAGAACCTTGATTGCCATGGCCTTCACTCCACTCCCTGGGCGCTGTTTTTCTCATTGATAAAAAGCGGCAGGAGCACCTGCGCACAGGTGCCGCGACCGATCCGCGAGCGCAAGCGCAACTCGCCCTGATGAGCCCTGGCGACTGCCTTGACCACGGTCAGGCCGAGGCCGGTGCCGGTGGTCTTGGTGGTAAAGAACGGTTCTCCCAGGCGTGCCAGCACAGCACCGTCGATACCGCTGCCGCTATCGCTGACGCACAGGCGCAGGTTGTTGCCACGGGTGTAGAGATGCACCTTCAAGCGCACCTCACCGGCACTGGCCTGAATCGCGTTCTCGATCAGGTTGAGGATCGCACCGACCAGGGTGTCGCGGTTGCACAGCAATTCACCGGCATGACTGTCGCATTGCCAGCGAATCGGCAGGTCCTGTACATGGGTCAGCGCCGCCGCCTGCAGTGACTGCATCAGCTGCGCCGGGGTCACCCGGTCGGTCAAGGGCAACTCGCCACGGGCAAAGACCAGCATGTCGCGCACCTGATGCTCCAGCTCGTGCAAGCGCTCCTTGAGCCGTCCGGCGAAACGTTGCTGGGTGTCGACCGGCAGCGTTTGATCGGTCAAGTGACTGGCGTAGAGCAAGGCCGCGGATAACGGCGTGCGAATCTGATGCGCCAGCGACGCGACCATGCGCCCCAGTGAAGACAAGCGTTCGTGGCGCGCCAGTTGATCCTGCAGATGACGGGTTTCGGTCAGGTCGTTGAGCAACACCAGTTGCCCAGGCTCCGCACCCAGCGAACGCGTGGCAATCGACAGGCGCCGACCATCCTTGAGGGAGACTTCATGACCGTCGTCTTCACGGGGGGCAAAGCAACGCGCAATCACCTGCCGCCACAGCTCGCCTTCGAGGGGCAGACCGAGCAGTTCGCAAGCCGCCGGGTTGGCTTCGCGCACGATGCCCTGGGCGTCGATAACGATGACGCCGCCGGGCAGGAGGTCGAGCAGGTGTTGCAGGCGATTGGCCAGGCGTTCTTTCTCTGCCAGCTCCTGCATGCGTTGGGCGCTGACCACCGCCAACTCGCCCTTGAGCTCGGTCACCCGGGCTTCGAGCATGCTGTAGGAGTTGGTCAGTTGGCTGGACATCTGGTTGAACAGGGCAAACGCCTGCTCGAGGCCAAGCCGGCTCGCCTGCTCTACGGACGACGATTGTCCCAGGGCACTAGGGACAGGAGACAGGGGGGCGGCTTGGGGCATCGTGCTCTCTCGCTTGGCTGACCGTCAGTTAAACGGAACGTTGCGAGGGCTATAGCAATACCCGTGCCTAAAAAAAACTGCTTGAAAATGAACGAGTTGAAAAACAGGCGTCAATCATCCGCCTGTTCATCTCCATCACGACGGCTCATGCCGTACTTGCGCATTTTTTCCACCAGCGTGGTGCGGCGGATGCGCAGGCGTTCGGCGGCGCGCGCGACAATGCCGTTGGCATCGTCCAGTGCTTGCTGAATCAGACCCTGCTCCAGGCCACCGAGGTAGTCCTTCAGGTCCAGGCCTTCAGGGGGCAACATGGCATGGGTGGTGAAGTCCGGGGTATGGCCGTTGATTGCCACCCGCTCTTCGAGATCGCTGCGCAGGGTGTCGACCAGTTGCTCGTCTTCATCGTCGACGTAGCGAAATTTCTTCGGCAGTTCGACCACGCCGATCACCCCGTACGGATGCATGATCGCCATGCGCTCCACCAGGTTGGCCAGCTCGCGGACGTTGCCCGGCCAGCCGTGACGGCACAGCGACATGATCGCCGCAGAGTTGAAGCGGATCGAACCGCGCTTCTCGTGCTCCATGCGCGAGATCAACTCGTTCATCAGCAGCGGAATGTCCTCGACGCGCTCGCGCAGCGGCGCCATCTCGATCGGGAACACGTTCAGGCGGTAGTACAAGTCTTCGCGAAAGGTGCCGATCTCGATCATGCTTTCGAGATTCTTGTGGGTCGCGGCGATGATGCGCACATCGACGCTCTGGGTCTTGTTGCTGCCCACGCGCTCGAACGTGCGCTCCTGCAACACACGCAGCAGCTTGACCTGCATCGGCAGCGGCATGTCGCCGATTTCGTCGAGGAACAGCGTACCGCCATTGGCCAGTTCGAAACGCCCGGCGCGGCTGGTGATTGCCCCGGTGAACGCGCCCTTCTCATGGCCGAACAATTCGCTTTCCAGCAGCTCGGCCGGAATCGCCCCGCAATTGACCGGCACGAACGGCGCCTCGCGGCGCTTGGAGTGGTAATGCAGGTTGCGCGCGACCACTTCCTTGCCGGTCCCGGACTCGCCGAGGATCAGCACGCTGGCGTCGGTGTCGGCCACTTGCTGCATCATCTGGCGCACGTGCTGGATCGCCCGGCTGGTGCCGACCAGGCTGCGGAACAGATTGGGTTCGCGATGCCGACCGCGCTCACGGGCCTGGTCGTACATCTCGCGATAGACCTGGGCACGGTGCAGCGAATCGAGCAACTTGCTGTAGCTGGGAGGCATTTCGAGGGTCGACAGCACGCGGCGACGCTGGTCTTCCGGCAGGTCGATGGAAGAATTATCGCCCATCAGCAAAATCGGAAGGAACTCATCCCATGTCGCGAGTGTCTTTAACAAGCCCTGAAGCGAACCCGGAGCATTGACCGTCCCGATGAGGACACAGATTACTTCACGACTGGACGACAAAGAGACGACAGCCTGCTGCCAGTCATGGCTACCGCAGGGTAAATTTTCTTCGCCGAGAAAATTTAAAATCACCGCCAGGTCGCGGCGGCGGACGCTATCGTCATCGATCAGCAGAATTTTGGTTTCACGCCACATGCAATCGTAACTTCCCTAGTCAACCCGGTGCCCGAAATGAGTGGGCAAGCTAGACGCTTGCAGACTGTTAATGCCTGTAGACGCCTGAAATCTGGAAACAGCCACTAGTAAAGTCAAAAAACCGTTCACAGTCAAATTTATGGCGCAATCTGACTGGATCAAGCAGATATTAATTAACCAAACAGATGGTAAACCTTTGCGGCACTCTTCGCTTGGTTGATCTGCGACATCTGATCAACAATTGCCTGACGCTCGCCCATCGTCACCGTCAATAAATCTTTGTACACCGCCAGCAGACTCTCCAGGTGGGCGCGCAGCGCGTCCTCGTCAATCGGTGCTTCAGCGAGCACCTCATCGACGCATTCACGGCAGGCCGAATCCAGCTCGCCGATTGCATCCCAGTTACGCGCGGCCAGCGCATCGATCAGCGCTTCGCGGGTTTCTTCGATCCGTTGCAGTGCTTGACTCATGACGTCATCCTCGGCCCTCAGGCCTGTGGGCTTCCAATCGCATCCCAACCGCTTTTCAGGGTTTCAAGCAGACCTGCTACTTCGTCGATGATGGCCGCGTCGTTTTCTCGATTGGCTTCCATCAGACGCGTCATCATGTAGGCGTACAGATTGTCGAGCTGCTGCAGCGAAGCCGGATCATCGGTTTTTTCCGGATTCAGGCCATCGCGCAGACCGATGATGATGTCCACAGCCTTGCCCATCATCAAACCCTTGAGTGCGATGTCGCCACGCTCCAACGCACCCTTGGCCTGGGCCATGCGGTCCAGCCCGCCTTCCATCAGAAGTTGTACCAGGCGATGTGGATTGGCTTCAGAGATCTGGGCATGGGAATTGACCTTCTGGTATTGGCGAAGGGCTCTCATGGGGTTCATATTTCTACCTCGTGACAGACAGCAGCTTGAATTTTGGAAGGCTCTGATCTTTATGTCGGCTGATCGACCCATAACTTTAACTCGGACACTCTACCCAAGAAAAAAACCCAGGCGCTGTCATGACAGCCTGCCTGGGTTATTCATGCCTGATCTGGATCAGCTGTCTTTCGGATTGTTCAGCGCATTGAGGGTGGTCATGATGCTGTCGCTCTGGGCGCGCAGTCGGGCTACCAGGGAGTCCATGGCTGTGTACTTGGCACTCAGACTGGTTTGCAGGCTGGCCATCCGCGCATCGAGGGCGTCCTGCTGCTTTTTCAGGTCATTGAGGCTGTCGCTCAAGCTCGACGAACGCGCTGCAAAAACCCCGGTAGTTTTCTGCGCGAAGCTGTCGGTGGCGGTCTTCATGCGCGCAAGCAGACCGGTGTCACCAGCAAAGATCCCTTTGATATCAGCGGCATTGGTAAGTGCTGCCGTATCAAAAACTTTATCGTCGATCGACAGCAGGCCGGTCTTCTGGTCCGTCTCGACACCAAACTGAGCAAGGGATTTCATATCACCAGTGCCGCCCATGGCGTTCAACTCGGTACGTACCGACGACAGCAGCGAACGCAGAGACGCGTCTCCTGTCAGAGCGCCAGTCGTCATCGACCCATCGGCGTTGGTTGTAACCTGGGTCTCGGTGTTGACCGCCTTGATCAGCGCATTGTAGGTATCGACAAACCCCTTGACTGCAGATTTCAACGTTGCCGTATCGGCGGACACAGTGATTGTGGTTGGCGTCGCCGTACCGCTGGCAGGAACCGGAGTAACGCCTGTCAGCTTGAGGGTGATCCCGCTCACTGCATCGGCAATGGTATTGCTCTTGGATTCCATCGCCACGCCGTCTAGTGTGTACTTGGCGTTCTGTGGCGTCGCGAGAACCGAGGTACCGGTTTCCAGACCCGAGTTACCTGTCAGGGTCAGGTCCGAACCGACACCGGTTTTATTGGAAGTCAGCACCATCCGGGAACCGTTGGCATCGGTCAGGATGTTGGCGCTCAAGCCCTGGTTCGAATACTGGGAGTTGATCGAGTCGCGGACCTGCTGCAACGTCGCGCCCGCAGGAATGCTGACATCAAAGGTGTCGGTACCTTGCTTGATGGTCAGCGTGGATGGCACCGAACCAGCATTAACCACCGCGGAAGCGCCGTCGGTGTAGACCTTGGTCGAAATCTTCGATGCGGTTGCCAACTGGGTGACCAGCAGCGAGAAGTTGCCTGCTGCCGCACCGTTACCGGTAGTCACGGAAGCGACCTTTTCATCGGAGGAAATACCGCTCAATCCGCTGAAGCTGGAGGCGGTTTTCATGTTATCCAACGCACCACGGAAGGCATCCAGCGCCGCCTGAATTTTGCCGATCGACGACAGCGAGGTGGTTGCTTTCAGAGTCTGATTGTTGATTTGCGTCTGTTTTGGCGCTCTTTCAGAGTCCACCAAAGACTTCACAATCGCCTGGGTATCGATGTTCGAACCAATACCGCTAACCGATGTACCCGCCATCCTCTCTCTCCTTATCCAGTGGCTGCCGTTTTCTTGACCAGGAACGTCTTAGACAGCGACAGCAACAAAATTCATGCCAGCTCAGACTTTGTCGTCAAACAACAGACTACTGGCGTCCGACAGGCTTTGTGCCAGTTTAAGTGCAGCTTCCGATGGGATCTGACGAATCACGAGACCCGTTTCGGTGGCGATGACCTTGACCACGACCCGGCCAGTGGAATCATCAATGGAAAAATCCAGATTGCGCTGGGCAGCCTGGACGAATTCCTGAATATCGGTGACCGCTTTTTCCAGCTCGTCCCGCTTTGGCTCGGCGCTTGCGACCTTTAGAGTTTCAGTCTTGGGCTGCTCCGGCTTGCCAGTGACGTTCGGCGTTATGCCCTGAGGAGCAACAGCGGGATAGGACTGGTTCAACTTGACGCTCATGTCCATGCCTGATCTCCTGATCATGAAAAAACAAAAGGGCGCGTAAACGCGCCCTTCCGTCAGTTACCAAGCGCCGGTATTAACCCAGCAGCTTCAGTACAGCCGATGGCAGCTGGTTAGCCTGGGACAGGATCGCGGTGGATGCCTGTTGCAGGGTTTGCTGCTTGGTCAACTGAGCAGTTTCTGCCGCGAAGTCAACGTCCTGGATCACGCCACGAGCAGAAGTGGAGTTGTCCGAGATGCTGCGCAGGTTGGCTACGGTGCTGTCGAAACGGTTTTGTACCGCACCGAGGTCGGCACGCTGGGAGTCGATTGCCGAGATAGCCTGGCTGATCACGTCGATGGCATTCTGAGCGTTGGCAGCAGTAGTAACGTTAGTAGCGGCAACAGTGGTTTTGGCGGAGCTGGCAGTAGTACCGGCACCGAACAGACCCGTCACACCAGCGCCGGACATCGAGTAGCTGTTGGCGGAGTTCAGGGAAACAGCACCAGTCACCTGGATAACGGTTGCAGCGGCAGCAATAGCACCGCCGTAGTTACCGGCACCATCTTTGGCTTGAACACTGATACCAGCAATCGCGCCAGCGTCACCAGCGTTCAGAGCGATGTTCTCGCCGGTGTCAGATTTAACCGACAGAGTACCTGCCTTGGCATCGTAGTTAACGCTGATGCCCAATTTCGCGGCGTTGGATTTCAGTTGGTCCGCCAGCTCACCGGTGGTGGTCACACCCACCATGCTCACTGTGGTACCGCCAACGCCAGCTACGCCACCTACGTTAATGCTGAAGTTGGCGCTGGCTGGAGTAGCGGCCAGGATGGCAGCAGTGTTGACAGTGAATTTGGCTTCGGTGCTGGCAGTCGCCGTCACACCACCAATAGCTGCAGTGTTGATCTGCGAAGCGATAGTCTTGGCCGAAGCACCTGCTCCAACGGTGAAGCCGCCGGTTTGACCACCACCGACCAGAGTCACTACACCACCAGCTACACCGGTTGCGCTCGGTGCGATTGCCTGGCTTTTCAGCTGCTGGGAACCGATGTTGTTGGCCGATACGTCGCCCAGAGTCATGTTGATGGTCTGGTTGGCGTTGGCGCCGACTTGGAACTGGGTAGTACCGAAAGAACCGTCCAGCAGGTTACGACCACCAAAGGTAGTGGTGGTAGCAATACGGGTCAATTCAGCAGTCAATGCAGAGTATTCAGCGTTGTTCGACTTACGGTCGTCATCGCTTGGCGAGCCGTTCGCGGAAGCCAGGGCCAGGGTACGCATTTTCTGCAGAATGTTGGTGGATTCCTGCATCGCGCCTTCAGCCGTTTGCGCGATGGAGATACCGTCGCCGGCGTTCTTGATGGCGGTGCCCAGGCCGTTGATCTGGCTGGTCAGACGGTTGGAAATTTGCAGGCCAGCAGCGTCGTCTTTAGCGCTGTTGATACGCAGGCCGGAGGACAGGCGCTGCATCGAAGTCTGCAGGTTGCCGGAAGCTTTGTTCAGGTTGTTCTGAACGGTCAAGGAAGCAAGGTTGGTGTTTACGGTTAAAGCCATGACGAAATCCTCGTTGGATGGATACTTCGGCTTCCGGCCCTGACATCCGTCGGGTTTGGCCTAGAGAACCTACGTAATAGTTATCGTCGTGAAGAGGCTTTGCTTGAGCGGTTTTTTGCAAATTTTTAGTGGCAGGGTGCCAGCCCTTTATTTTCAAGGCTTTAACGCCATAAATTCGGCGCCATAAAAACGCAAAACGCCCGGAAATCTAAATTTCCGGGCGCTTTTTATTGCCATTGCAATCGAATGAGTCAACCGCGATAGAGAATCGCCGAACCCCACGAGAGGCCCACGCCAAAGCCGCTGATGGCCACGCGAGTCCACTTGGAATCGAACACGTGGTTCTGCAACAACAGCGGAATGCTCGACGACACCGTGTTACCGGTTTCGAGCATGTCCTTGACGAACTTCTCCGGCTCGCCTTCTTCAAAGCGGCGTGCCACGGCATCGACAATTGCCGCACTGCCTTGGTGAATGCAGAAAGCGTTGATATCGCTGGCCTGCAAATTCGACTCGCTCAGCAACTCATGCAAATGCGCCGGGACTTTGAGCAAGGCAAAGTTGAAGACCTGGCGGCCATTCATGAAGAACACACCGTCGCTGACTTTCAGGTGCGGAGCACCGGAACCGTCGGTGCCGAACTTCGACTTGCCCAATTGCCAGACCGCATTTTCACCCATCCAGGTGGCGGTTGCGGCATCGCCGAACAGCATGGTGGTGTTGCGGTCTTCCGGGTCGACGATCTTCGAATACGGATCGGCGGTGATCAGCAGGCCGTTTTTCAGCCCCGCGGCTTCCATGAAGCCTTTGATCGCATACAGGCCGTACACGTAGCCGGAACAGCCCAGGGAAATATCGAAAGCGGCGACGTGGGTCGGCAGGCCCAGCTTGTCCTGAACGATCGCGGCGGTGTGCGGCAACCCCTCCTCATCCCCGTTCTGGGTGACGACGATCAGACAGTCGATGGACTCACGCTTGAGTTCGGGACTGGCGGCAAACAGCGCATTGGCGGCTTCGACACACAGATCGGAAGTTTCCTGATCGGCAGCCATGCGTGGCAAAAATGCCGAGCCGATCTTGCCAAGGATAAAGGTTTCGTCCTTGTCGAACTTGGCACCCTGGGCGTAATTATCAATCCCGGCTACCGGCACGTAACTCGCTATATTTTTTATGCCAATCATTATGGCTTCCCAATAATAAACAGCTGAACATCGCCGCTCGCTGAATCGAGGGCGTCTACAGTCGGGGCCAGGCCCCCAGAAGAAGCGACGTCGGGATTCAAGCAGTTACCTTGAACAGCCCGCCACCTAACCGCCCGCAGACAGGATACAGTGAAGATGCGCGTTTTGACCGGCGGGTCACTCAGAGATCCACGCTTTATTTGATTTTGTGGTCCGCAGCCCCGCCCCACCCCGCTACGTAGAATTAAAAAAAAATCAAAAAAAAAGGCCAGCCCCCCATGCAGAGGGCTGGCCGCGAGGAGTCAGGACCGGTTCAAAGCTTGTTGAACAGGCTCAGCTGGGAGACCTTGGCGAATGCCAGTTGCGCGGCCTGCAGCATGGTCTGCTGCAAGGTCAGACGCGTCAGCACCTCCGCCGGATCGGTGTTCTTGATCGAATTTCCGGTCGATTCGTTGATCAGGCTGGTGCTGGTGTTCTGCTCATTCTGCATATCCATCACATTGCCCCGTGCACCGATAGCGCCACGTGCCAGGTCCACCTGGTTCTTGGCGTTGTTCAGGTTGGCAATGGACGAAGCCAGCGTGTCTTCGAGGAAACGTTGTGCGACCGGATTACCCTGGGTCGGTGAGTCAAGCGCCGAACGCAGCTGGCTGATGGTGTCGAGCACGTTCTGGGTCTGGTGGGTGTTGACCGCAATATCGAACTGATCACCTGCCGCTGGAACCGCCGGCGTGCCGCCGAGGGTGAAGCTGACACCGGCTGCCGTCGCTACGCCAGCGGTCACGGTCCCGGTGGTCACTGGAGTGCTGCCAGCCGTCAACGGACGGGTGTACATCTCGAACGTCCCGGGACCGGTGAACTTCAGCACCGCTCCGCCTTCCGGGAAGAAGCTCTTGTAATCCGCAGCGTTGGTCACTGCGGCCTGGGAAATGATCGCAGTCGACGTGTTGCTCGGGGCGCGGTTAGCGACGAAACTGTCCGGTTTGGCCGTCAGCTGGAAGCTGTGACCGGCAATGACCGCATCGGCGCTGGCGGAGTCGGCGGGGGTGTCGCCGGCCTGGAACGTAATGTCCAGCTTGAAGGTCACGCCGCGGAAATCGACGTCGGAACCGCCCTTGGCATTCGGATCGAACTTGCCACCGCCACCGGCTTCGGCGGTCACGTCATTACCCGATGCATCGGTGATCTTGTACTGGGTGCTGCTGACGAACGACAGGGTATAAGGCTGGCCGCTGCGGAAGTTCGCATCGAAGGTCGGACCGGAGCTCACCAGACCAGGCGACAGGGCCACACGACCGTCATCGACGGCGGGTGCTGTCATGGTGGTCGAACTACGCGCAGCGTTGATCGCCTGCTGGAAAACGTCCCAGCCGGTATCGTTCAGCCCCAGGGACATCGAGTCGCCGATTTTCAGTTCCAGCTGGGTCTGGTCGCCCTGGTAGCTGTAGGTGCCGTCACTATTGCGTAAAAAAGGCGGGGTGTTGTTGCTGGCGCCGGAGAAGATGTACTTGCCGTTGGCGTCCTTGCTGTTCATCAGGCTCAGCAATTGCTCTTCGGACTGCTTGAGCTCGGCGGCAATGGATTTGCGGTCATCGTCGTTCAACGATCCGCCACCCGCCCGAATCGCCAACTCGCTGACTTTCTGCAGCACGTTGTTGATGCTGTCCAGCACGCCCTCTTCCTGCGCCTGGGCCGTGTTCAACGCGTTGATGTTGGTGGTGTACTGACCCAACATGGCTTTCTGCTGCTCGAGTTGCAGCAAGCGCGCCGCGCCGACCGGATCGTCTGCCGCGGTCTCGAGTTTCACGCCACTACTGGCCTGCTCGGCCGTCTTCATCACGTTGTTGAGGTTGCGCTGATAGTTGGCAGCAGTGGTCGCGTAGTACTGTGCAGTAGAAATTCGCATGTTCTACGGTTCCTTAAAGGGCATTGATCAGGGTGCTGAAAATTTCCTGCGCAGTCTTGATGATCTGCGAAGAGGCCGTGTAGTACTGCTGGTACTTGGTCAGGTTGCCGGCCTCTTCATCGAGGTCGACGCCCGACAGCGAGTCACGCGCATTGCGCGCCCCGGTGACGATGGTGTCGGTCGCCGTGGCATCGAGTTGACCCTGCTTGGTCAAGGAGCCAACGGTGGACACCAGGCCACCATAGGCCTCGGTAAAACTCACACCGGGACTGGTCGCAGTCGCGCCGACCGTGGCCTTGGTCTGCAGGGCCAGCAACGCCTGTGCGTTGCGGTTGTCGGTGCTGTCTGCGGCGGTCATCGCAATATTGAAGCTGTCGCCCGCCTTGGGACTGCCGCTGACGGTCATGCCGACACTGAAGGTCTTGGCCGCGCCGCTGGCATCGGTGTACGGCACCGAAATGTTCAGGTCGTTGTTCTGGCCGGGCACGATGTTGCCGGTGCCGATACTGACCCCCTTGGCATCGAACACCTCATAGGCACTGGCGCTGGTCATCAGCATTCGAACCGGCATCGACGCCTTGACCGCGCTCTGCACTTCCAGGCGCTGGGCCGAATCGTAGATGTCCAGGTTGGTCTTCAGGGTCGGCTGGCTGGCATCCCCCGTACCGTTATTGCCCTGGGCCTTGGTGGACGTCAGCGGTGCAGACGTGGCCAGGCGCTTGGCGTCGGTCATGACGGTGGCCATGTCCGCAGCGGAACTGCGGGTCGGGGTAATCTTGAAGCTGTCGCCGCTGTTTACCGCACCGGCGTTGAGGCTCAGGCTGAAGCCATCGATGACCGGTGGCGGTGTCGTGCCCAGGTCGAAACTGCCCATGTCGGTATTGTCCGACAGGCGCCGCACGCTGTAGCCGGTGGCGCTGGTGAAGGTCACCTGGTAATCGCTGGCCGCCAGCTTGCCGGTGTCCTTGATGGTGACGTTCAGGTTACCCGACGCCGGATTGTTCTTGGCATTGGCAATGCTGCGCTGACTGATGGCCGCGGCACTGTTGATGTCATTGAACAACGCTGCGCCGAAGTTACCGCTCTGGTCCAGCCCCTGCCCCAACTGCTTGTTGACCTGATCGGCGACGACCATGGCGATACGCCCCAGGCCATTGACCGCCGGGGTCAATACCTCATTGCGATAACGCAACAGCCCGCCCATCTCGCCGCCGCTCATCACGTTGGTGATGTCGATCGACGAACCGTTGCGATCCATGATGATCGAGGAACGGGTCGGGTCGGCCGGGTCGGCGGCCACTCGCAGTTTGTTGACGGTGTCGCCCACCACCAAAGGCTGGCCGCTGCCCAGGTAAATATCCATGCGCCCTTCGGTCTCAGTGACCTGGGTGCCCACCAGCTCATTGAGCTGGCGGATGGTTTCGTTACGCTGGTCCAGCAATTCGTTGGGCGTGCCACCCGAGCCACTGACTTCACTGATTTTCTTGTTGTACGCGGCAACGGTCGACGCCAGCTTGTTGACCTGGTCGGCCATCGAACCCATCTGATCGTTGATGTAGCTGCCTTGCTGCTTCAATTGCCCGGAGATGGCATTGAAGCGGCTGCTCAAGCCTTGGGCGTTGGTCAGCAACGCCTGGCGCGCGGCATTGTCGTTGGAGTTGCCGGCCAGCGTTTGCAAGGACGAGAAAAAAGCCTGCAAGGATTTGGTCACACCGGTGCCGCTGTCGGACAGCAGCTTGTCGACCTGGGTGGCCTGCCCCAGGTAAGCCTGCGCATCACTGTTGAGCGACGTCGAGGTCTGCAACTGCGCGTCGAGGTAGCTGTTGTACACCCGACGCACGTCGGCCAGCGTGGTACCGGTGCCGATGAACACATTGCCGTACTGAATCGAGCCTTTGGTGCCCTGCACAGTTTGTTGGCGCGAGTACCCGACGGTATCGACGTTGGAAATGTTGTTACCGGTAGTCACCAATGAGGCGTGGCTAGCGGATAGACCCGACATTCCGATGTTGAGCAAACTCATGGTTCAGACCCTTATGTCTATAAAGGCGTGGTTGAAACGCCCGCCGCAGCGTAGTTCTGATAACTCGTCATCTGCCTGGCTATCTGCGAAATCTTGCTGGCGTAAGCCGGGTCGGTTGCGTAACCGGCCTTTTGTAGCTCGCGCACAAACTGTTCCGGGTTATCGGCCGACTTCACGACATCTTGATAGCGATTGTTGGTTTGCAGCAGCGTTACAAGGTCATGGAAGCTGTCCTTGTAGGAGTCGTAGGAACGGAACTCGGCCGTCTCCTTGACCATCTCGCCATTCCTGAATTCGCTGGTGATCGCCCGCGCCGAATCACCCTGCCAACTGCTGCCGGCCTTGATGCCGAACAGGTTGTGGCTGCTGCTGCCGTCCTGGGCCCGCATGACCGATTTGCCCCAACCGGTTTCCAGGGCGGCCTGGGCCACCAGGTAACGTGGGTCGACACCAATGCGATCGGCCGCTTCCTTGGCCATCGGCAGCATGGTGTTGACGAATTCGTCGGCGGAGCTGAAGGCTTTTTTCGCCGGTGCCAGGGGGATTTGCGCGATGGCGCGCCCGTGGATCTGCAGGGACCCGCTCGACGCCATTTGCGCGTTCGCCAGCCAGTCGCCGTTGTACAAGGGGCCGGAACCGCTGCTCGCGACGCGCTCGGGCAATGCCGCTTTGTTGACTGCGGTGGCACTCGTCGGCGTGGCGGAAGGCACCAGGCCGGCGAGCAAGCGGTCGGCCAGTTTGGGCGGCAGGGCCAGGCGGCGCTGATTGATCAGCGCCATGTCATTGCGATGGGCGCCCTCGCCTGTCGGCGCACTGAGCGAACGCGAGGCCCACAATGGGCGCTCGCCATTGACCCGCGACAGTGGCCCGTTGATCGCCACCGTACCAGCGGCCACTGGTGTCTGCGCAGCCGCTTTCGCCGCTTCCTGCTTGGCCGCCGACAGTGTCGCCGCTTCACCCGGCGCCAGCGGCTTGTTCTTCGACATCTGCCGCATCAGCACGTCCGCCAGGCCGATACCGCCGCCCTCGCGGGACATCGAAACCGCCAGTTGCTGGTCGTACATTTCCTGGTACTGCTTGGCCTCGGCGGTGTTCATCGGGTTGTCCTTGCCCAGCGACTCGGTGGCCGAGCGCATGGACTTGAGCATCTCGCCGAGGAACAGCGACTCGAATTCCTGCGCCACCTTGCGCATGTTGGCGTCGCTGTTCTTGTCGCCGACCTTGAGCTGGTTCAGCCGGTTCAGGTCGGAAAACGCGCCGGAATCGCTGCTGCTGACCCGACCGCTCTTGTTCATGTCCATGGTCGCCGTCCTCAGATCACGATCAGGTCGGCTTGCAAGGCGCCAGCCTGTTTCAGTGCTTCAAGGATCGCCATCAGGTCACCCGGTGCCGCGCCGACCTGGTTCACCGCACGGACGATTTCGTCGAGGGTGGTGCCTGGGCCGAACTTGAACATCGGCTTGGCTTCCTGCTCGGCATTGACCCGCGAGCGCGGCACGACCGCGGTCTGGCCATTGGACAGAGGGCCGGGCTGGCTGACGATCGGGTCTTCGGTAATGGTCACGGTCAGGCTGCCGTGGGTGACGGCGGCCGGGGAAACCTTGACGTTCTGGCCGATCACGATGGTGCCGGTGCGCGAGTTGATGATGACTTTGGCCACCGCCTGGCCTGGATCGATTTCAAGGTTTTCCAGGATCGACAGATAGTCGACACGCTGGCTCGGATCGAGCGGCGCCGTGACGCGCACCGAGCCGCCGTCGATGGCCTGGGCCACGCCTGGGCCGAGCATGTCGTTGATCTTGTCGACGACGCGCTTGGCCGTGGTGAAGTCGGAGCGGTTGAGGTTCAGGGTCAGGCTGTTGCCCTGGTTGAATCCGCTCGGCACCGCTCGCTCGACCGAGGCGCCACCCGGGATGCGGCCGGCCGACGGCACGTTGACCGTGATCTTCGAGCCGTCGCGACCCTCGGCATCAAAACCGCCGACCACCAGGTTGCCCTGGGCCACCGCATAAACGTTGCCGTCGATACCCTTGAGCGGCGTCAGCAGCAAGGTGCCGCCGCGCAAGCTTTTGGAGTTACCGATGGACGACACGGTGATGTCGACCTGCTGCCCCGGCTTGGCGAACGCCGGCAAGTCGGCACTGATCGACACCGCCGCGACGTTCTTCAACTGCACGTTGCCCGAGCCCGGCGGCACCTTGATGCCGAACTGCGAGAGCATGTTGTTGAAGGTCTGCAGGGTGAACGGGGTCTGCGTCGTCTGGTCGCCGGTGCCATTGAGCCCGACCACCAGGCCGTAGCCGATCAATTGGTTGGAGCGCACGCCGGAAATGCTGGCGATGTCCTTCAGGCGCTCGGCTTGAGCACCGAACGCTGCGGACATCAGGAACGCAGCCACCATCAGGTGTTTGAAATTCAATGTCGCCACCTAGAAAGGGAACAGCGGGCTGAGGAAGAAACGGTCGAACCAGCCTGGCTGACTCGCATCGGCAAACGAACCGGTGCCCGAGTAGGTGATGCGCGCATCCGCGACGCGGGTCGATGACACGGTGTTATCGGTGGAGATATCGTCGGCCCGGACCAGGCCGGCAATACGCACCAGTTCGTCGCCGGTGTTGAGGGTCATCCACTTCTCGCCGCGCACGGCGATGATGCCGTTGGGCAATACGTCGGCGACGGTCACGGTGATCGAACCGGTCAGGGTGTTGCCCTGGGCAGCCTTGCTGTCACCTTTGGTCGCGCGGTCGCCTTCGTAGCTGGCGTCCAGGCTCAGGTCACCACTGCCAAACGGATTGTTGGTGCTGGGCGTGGAACCGAACAGCGAGCTCAGGCCGATGCTGGCCTTGCTGTTCTTGCCAATCTGCGAGTTGGCGTTTTTGCTGGCCTGGGTCTTCTCGTTCAGGGTGATGGTGATGATGTCACCGACCCGGAACGCCTTGCGGTCGCTGTACAGGTTCTGTTCGAAGCCGGCCTGATAGATCGAGCCGTTGTTGGCGGCAGCCGGCAACGGCGTGCGCGGCAACACCGGTGCATAGTAGGGATCATTGGGCTTGGGCGACATGGGCACACAGCCCGCGAGCACAGTGACCCCACTCAGTGCCAGAACAGATACAAAGCGTTTCATGACCCTACCTCACGGTGTTGCCGGCGACCTCTTGGCCGCCCCAAAGACTTGATTACAGATTCTGCGTTACGAACGAGAGCATCTGGTCGGCGGTGGAGATCACCTTGGAGTTCATCTCGTAGGCGCGCTGAGTGGTGATCATGTTGACCATCTCTTCAACGGTGCTGACGTTGGAGGTTTCCAGGGTGTTCTGCAGCGTGGTACCGAAACCGGCAAGGCCCGGGGTGCCGACTTGCGGCGCGCCACTGGCGGCAGTTTCCAGGAACAGGTTGTTGCCCACGGCCTGCAGGCCGGCCGGGTTGATGAAGTCGGCGGTCTGCAGGTTGCCGATCACCTGGGAGGCCGGGTTGCCGGCGACGGTGATGGACACGGTGCCGTCCTTGCCCACGGTGAAGGTCTGGGCGTCGTTCGGAATGACGATCGCCGGCTCCAGGGCAAAGCCGCTGGCGTTGACGATCTGGCCGTTGGAGTCCAGGTGGAAAGTACCGTCACGGGTGTAGGACGTGGTGCCGTCCGGCTGTAGGATCTGGAAGAAGCCGCGACCGTCGATGGCCATGTCCAAAGGCTGCTCGGTGGTTTGCAGGCTGCCGGCGTTGAAGTTTTTCTGGGTGCCGACGATGCGCACACCGGTACCCAGTTGCAGGCCCGACGGCAGTTCGCTGTCCTGGGTCGACTGAGCGCCTGGCTGACGCTTGATCTGGTACAGCAGGTCCTGGAACTCGGCGCGGTCACGCTTGAAACCCGTGGTCGAGACGTTCGCCAGGTTGTTGGAAATGGTGGTCAGGTTGGTGTCCTGGGCGGACAGACCGGTTTTGGCAACCCATAGAGCCGGAAGCATTCGATTCTCCTCGTGCGCCTGTTTTACGGCGCGACGTTCTGGTAATTAGCTGATCTGCAAGACCCGAGCCATGGCCTGGTCGTCTTCTTTGGCGGTGTTCATCATCTTGATGTGCAGCTCGAACTGCTTCGACAGGGCCAGTACCTGAGTCATCTCGTCCACTGCATTGACGTTGCTCGACTCGAGGAAACCGGAGACCAGCTTGACGTTGGCATCGGCTTGCGCTGGCTGGCCGTCCTTGGTGTGAATCGAACCGTCCAGGCCCTTGGTCATGTTCTTGATGTCCGGGTTGACCAGCTTGATGCGGTCGACTTCGGCCATGACACGCGGGCCTTCGCCCATCGCGCGAATGCTGATGGTGCCGTCCTCGCCCACTTCGATCTGCTGCTCGGGCGGCACGGCAATCGGTCCGCCATTGCCGATCACCGGCATGCCGTTGCCTGCCCGCAGCACACCCAGCGCATCCACCACCAGGCTGCCGGTACGCACGTAGCTTTCGCCGCCATCAGGGTTCTGCACCGCCAGCCAGCCGTTGCCTTGCACGGCAACATCGAGGTCGCGGCCGGTCTGTACCAGCGAGCCTGGGGAAAAGTCGGTGGCCGGGCGTTCGGACAGGGCAAACGCTCGCGCCGGAAAGCTGTCACCGAACACCGGCATCGAGCGGGCCTGCTCCAGGTCTTTCTGGAAGCCGCTGGTAGAGATGTTCGCCAGGTTGTTGGCATGGGCCTTTTGCGCCAGCGCATTCTGGCTGGCGCCGGTCATTGCCACATAAAGGTACTTGTCCACACGCTTTCCTCTGCCTGCCGGACGTTTGCCGCCCGATGCTGTTCTGAGGTGGCATAAGCAATTTGCAGACCAAGTTGGTTTTGGCAGGACAGAACCAATAAATACGGGGGGCTGAAGGATTGAGTTGGACTTTTGGTTTTGTATCAGAGACGAAAAACCGGCGGTGTCATGCCGGTAAGTGGCAAGGCTTAGCCTGGTTACCAGCATTGCTGACGCGTTCGCGGGCAAGCCCGCTCCTACAGGTTTAGTGAACGCCACAGATCTGTAGGAGCGGGCTTGCCCGCGAAGGTGCCAGCACCGTCACTACAACAATCAGCTAAGACTCCGTCTTGCCTAACTCATAGTCCCGCAACTTGTTGGCAATGGTGGTATGCGAAACCCCCAACCGCTTGCCCAGCTGCCGACTACTCGGATGCTCGGAATACAATCGCTCCAACACCGCCTTCTCAAAGCGCCCGACAATCTCGTCCAGCCCGCCTTCCAACGAAAAATCGCCAAGTGGCTGACGCACTCCATAGTCCGGCAGGCGAATATGCTCGGCCTTGACCGTTCCGCCATCACACAGGGATACCGCCTGGAACAGCACGTTTTCCAACTGCCGAACGTTGCCCGGCCAATGGTAATGACTGAGCCGGTCCATGGCCGCTGGCGCGAGCTTGGGCAGCGGGCAACCGATCTGCCGGCTGGCCTGATCGAGGAAGTGCTCCACCAGCGGCGTCAAGCCGTCCAGGCATTCGCGCAGCGGCGGGATGTGCAACGACAGCACGTTCAATCGGTGATACAGGTCCTGGCGAAACTCCCCACGGGCACAGAGTTCGGACAGGTCGACCTGGGTCGCGCAGATCACCCGCACATCGAGGTACACCTCTTCATCGCTGCCTACGCGACGGAAGCAGCCATCCTGCAGGAAGCGCAGCAATTTCACCTGCAGGCGCGGGCTCATTTCCCCGACACCATCGAGAAACAGCGTACCGCCCGCCGTCAGCTCCAACAGCCCGAGCTTACCCTCGGCCCGGGCGCCCTCGAAGGCGCCAGGGCCATAGCCGAACAGCTCGGTCTCGGCCATGGATTCCGGCAGACCGGCGCAATTGAGCGCCATCAGCGGCGATTGCCCGCGCGGGCTGGCCAGATGGCAGGCGCGCGCCAACAGTTCTTTACCGGTACCGGTTTCGCCTTCTATCAATAGTGGCGCATCGAGCGGGGCCATGCGCCGGGCTTCGCGCACCACCGCCGCCATCACCTTCGAGCTTTGAAAGATGCTGTCGAAGCCGCGCAACTCCTGCTTGCGTACGTTATAGATGCGCTCGCCCACCCGGTCGGCGCGATGCAGGGTCAGCACCGCCCCGGCCATGGCTTCGCTGTCGTCATGCTCCGATTGCAGGGGCGCGATGTCGGCCAGGAACACATCGCCCTTGACCTTGACCCGCAGTCCGTTGATCCGCGATTTGTTGGCGCGCACCAGCTCCGGCAAATCGAAATCCTCGGCATAACGCGACAGGGGAATCCCCGGCACCTCATCTACCCGCACACCCAGCAACTGCGCCGCCGCGCGATTGGCCGCGACGATGGAACCGCCCATGTCGATCGACAGCACCGGAAACTCCAGGGCGCCGAGCAACGCATTGAGCTCCATGTGCCGACGCTCACTGGGCATTAGCCCTACACGCTTGACGCCAAAAACCCCGGCAATCGCCTCGAATTTCGGACGCAGTGCCTGGAACTGAATGTTGATCAGGTTCGGACAGTGCAGGTAGATGGCATTGCCATGCTCGCCACCCACTTCACCGCGGGCGACGTTGATACCGTACTCGACCAACAGGTTGAGGATGTCGCGCAGGATGCCGATGCGGTTCTGGCAGTGGACTTTGATACGCATGTAAAAGACCTGATAAACGATGATTGACCTGTGGGAGCCAGCCTGCTGGCGATGGCGTCGCATCAGGCGATATTGTTGTCGAATGACACGCCGCTATCGCCAGCAGGCTGGCTCCCACAGGGTTAGCGCCCGACTTTTCTGATCAGGCGCTCAGATAGTCGTCAAGATTATGTGACAGATGTAGGGCTTTTCCCACCCGCCAATCTCAACATTTACGCGATGACGGCCAATACGTAACGAAAACTTTACGATAATCCAGGGATTTTCCCGCGCAGGACGCCGCTCACCTGCTGCAGCGCTGCAATTGATGGGGTATTCCTAGGTCCATAGCAGTACATAACAAGAACGAATCCCCTAGCAGGAGAGCAGCATGAAGCAGACGCAATACGTGGCTCGCGAGCCCGATGCGCATGGTTTTATCGACTACACCGCCGAAGAACACGCGGTGTGGAACACGCTGATCACTCGCCAACTGAAAGTGATCGAAGGGCGTGCGTGCCAGGAATACCTGGACGGCATCGAAAAACTCGGTCTGCCCCACGACCGCATTCCGCAACTGGGCGAGATCAACAAGGTCCTCGGTGAAACCACCGGCTGGCAAGTTGCCCGCGTGCCGGCGCTGATCCCCTTCCAGACCTTTTTTGAATTGCTCGCCAGCAAGCAGTTTCCGGTGGCCACCTTCATTCGTACCCGCGAAGAGCTGGATTACCTGCAAGAGCCGGACATTTTCCACGAGATTTTCGGCCACTGCCCGCTGCTGACCAACCCCTGGTTCGCTGAATTCACCCACACCTACGGCAAACTCGGCCTCAAGGCATCCAAGGAAGAGCGCGTGTACCTGGCGCGCCTGTACTGGATGACCATCGAGTTCGGCCTGGTCGACACCCCGCAAGGCCAGCGCATTTACGGCGGCGGCATCCTGTCTTCACCGAAAGAAACCGTGTATTGCCTGTCGGACGAGCCTGAGCATCAGGCATTCGATCCGCTGGAATGCATGCGCACGCCTTACCGCATCGACATCCTGCAACCGCTGTATTTCGTTCTGCCGAACCTCAAGCGCCTGTTCGACCTGGCCCACGAAGACATCATGGGCATGGTCCAGCAAGCGATGCAGATGGGTCTGCATGCTCCGAAATTTCCACCGAAACCCAAAGCGGCCTGAACCGCCGCTTTTTCGATCAAGTGAGTCTGTCAGGAACCGACGCTTTGCTTTAGCGTGGTGTTATTGACGGTCGATTTCCCTTTATCCCGATTTCAGGAATCCATCATGTCCACATTGAACCAAGCCCACTGCGAAGCCTGCCGCGCCGACGCCCCACAGGTCAGCGATGAAGAACTGCCAGTCCTGATCAAGCAGATCCCGGACTGGAACATCGAAGTTCGCGACAGCATCATGCAGCTGGAAAAGGTTTTCCTGTTCAAGAACTTCAAGCACGCCCTGGCGTTCACCAACGCCGTCGGTGAAATCTCCGAGGCCGAAGGTCATCACCCTGGCCTGCTGACCGAGTGGGGCAAAGTCACCGTGACCTGGTGGAGCCACTCGATCAAGGGCCTGCACCGCAACGACTTCATCATGGCCGCGCGCACGGACATCGTTGCCAAGGACGCCGAGGGCCGCAAATAATGCATTTCGACGCCATCGGCCGGGTGCCCGGCGACCCGATCCTCGGTCTGATGGAGGCGTATGCGCAGGACCCCAACCCGCGCAAATTCGACCTCGGCGTGGGTGTCTACAAAGACGCCCAGGGCCTGACCACCATTCCCCAGGCGGTGAAGCTGGCCGAAGCGCGCCTGGTGGATCGCCAGACCACCAAGACCTACATCGGCGGTCACGGCGACGCGGCTTTCGGCAAGGTCATCAGTGAGTTGGTGCTCGGCGCCGACTCGACGCTGCTCAGCGAACAACGCGCCGGCGCCACCCAGACCCCGGGCGGCACTGGTGCGTTGCGCTTGAGCGCTGACTTCATCGCCCAGTGCCTGCCGGGCCGTGGCGTCTGGCTGAGCAATCCGACCTGGCCGATCCACGAAACCATTTTCGCCGCGGCCAAGGTCAAGGTCAGCCATTACCCTTACGTGGGCAGTGACAACCGTCTCGACGTCGACGCCATGCTCGCCGCGCTCGAGCAAGCCCCCAAGGGCGACGTGGTGCTGCTGCACGCCTGCTGCCACAACCCGACCGGCTTCGATCTGTCCCATGACGACTGGCGCCGGGTGCTCGACGTGGTGCGCCGGCGCGAGTTGCTGCCGCTGATCGATTTCGCCTACCAGGGCTTCGGTGACGGCCTGGAGCAAGACGCCTGGTCCACCCGACTGTTCGCCGCCGAGTTGCCGGAAGTCTTGATCACCAGCTCCTGCTCGAAGAACTTCGGCCTGTACCGCGACCGCACCGGCGCGCTGATTGTCTGTGCGAAATCCGCCGACAAGCTGACCGACATCCGCAGCCAACTGGCCCACATCGCCCGTAACCTGTGGTCGACGCCGCCGGATCACGGCGCTGCCGTGGTGGCGACCATCCTCGGCGACCCGGAACTGAAAAACCTCTGGGCCGACGAAGTGGAAACCATGCGCTTGCGTATTGCGCAACTGCGCAGCGGTTTGCTCGAAGCGCTGGAGGCTTACGGTTTGCGTGAGCGCTTTGCGCACATTGGTGTGCAGCGCGGGATGTTTTCCTACACCGGGTTGTCGCCTGAGCAAGTGAAAGCGCTGCGGGATAACCATAGCGTGTACATGGTCAGTTCGGGTCGGGCGAACGTTGCCGGCATTGATGCTACGCGCCTGGATTTGCTGGCCGAGGCGATCGCCACCATCTGCAAGTAAACCCCTACTGTGAGAGCCAGCCTGCTGGCGATAGCGGTCTATCATTCAACATCACCGCTGAATGACACTCCGCTATCGCCAGCAGGCTAGCTCCCACATTTGTTTTGTGTTGATCTTCCAGACCTGTCTAGACAACCCCATTCGTCGAAACAAATGGATATAAAAGTCTGTTTGTCATTTCTACTCCTGTATCCTGCCCAGGCTTTTTTGAAAGCGCGGATCTACCAGATCTATCAACAGACTTAGCGAGGAGCGCGACCATGCACGAGATTCCTAATCTCCCCTTCCCAAGCCTGCACGTACCTGAGCAGACGACCACGCAACAAGCCGGTGCCCAACAGCCCGAGCCGAAAGAAGCCACTGACCGCCGCCAGGCAGACAGCGAAGACTGAAACACCCGCCGTACAGACTGTGTGGAAAGCGCTAACATGCGCTTTCCACACCGCCTGAACAGTGACCCCGCCCATGACCGACGAATTCGACGAAACCCAGGCCAGCCTCCTGATCGGCACCGCCGAGAAAATGATCGAAATCTGGAATCGCCTCTCCCCCGAGAAACAGGCCGCTTTGCTCGCCCGCTTCGGCAGCGAAGAAAACGCACTGGCCGCCCTGGTCACCACGCAACTGGTCGCACCTGCCAAGCCTGATTGATCCCGCCCGGCAAATAGTTTTACTTTTTCCACGACCCGCGGCCGCTCGCGCCGCTATCATAAGCAGCCTATCTATCCTGCTTTCCCGTGGACCTTTACCCATGTCTGAAAACCAGCGCCCCCTGGCGGTCACGCTGCAAGTCGTTTCCATCGTCCTGTTTACCTTCATCGGCTACCTCAATATCGGCATTCCCTTGGCGGTACTGCCGGGCTATGTCCATAGCGACTTGGGTTTTGGTGCGGTGATCGCCGGGCTGGTGATCAGCGTGCAGTACCTCGCCACCCTGCTCAGCCGCCCCTACGCCGGGAAAATCATCGACAACAAGGGCAGCAAGCTGGCGGTCATGTATGGCCTGGCCGGCTGTGGCCTGAGCGGCGTGTTCATGCTGATCTCGGCCTGGACCCAAAGCCTGCCGATGCTCAGCCTGATCAGCCTGCTGATCGGCCGCCTGGTGCTCGGCAGCGCCGAAAGCCTGGTGGGCTCAGGCTCCATTGGTTGGGGCATCGGCCGGGTCGGCGCAGCGAACACCGCCAAGGTCATCTCCTGGAACGGCATCGCCAGTTACGGCGCATTGGCCGTGGGTGCGCCCTTGGGCGTGTTGCTGGTCAAGCAGCTGGGCTTGTGGAGCATGGGCGTGAGCATTGTCCTGCTGGCGCTGCTTGGCCTGCTGCTGGCCTGGCCGAAAACCGCCGCGCCCATTGTGGTCGGTGAACGACTGCCATTCATGCACGTGCTTGGCCGGGTCCTGCCCCACGGTTGCGGCCTCGCACTGGGCTCGATCGGCTTTGGCACCATTGCCACCTTCATCACCCTGTACTACGCCACCCAACACTGGGACAACGCCGTGCTGTGCCTGAGCCTGTTCGGCGCGAGTTTCATCGGTGCACGCCTGCTGTTCGGCAACCTGATCAATCGCCTCGGCGGTTTTCGCGTGGCGATTGCCTGCCTGTCGGTGGAAACCCTGGGCCTGTTGCTGCTGTGGCTGGCACCCGATGCGCATTGGGCGTTGGCGGGCGCAGCCTTGAGCGGTTTCGGTTTCTCGCTGGTGTTTCCGGCGCTGGGTGTCGAAGCGGTCAACCTGGTGCCGGCCTCCAGCCGCGGGGCGGCGGTTGGCGCCTATTCGCTGTTCATCGACTTGTCGCTGGGGATCACCGGGCCGTTGGCTGGTGCGGTTGCGGCGGGCTTCGGCTTTGCCTCGATCTTCCTGTTCGCCGCCCTCGCCGCCTTGAGCGGCCTGGCGTTGAGCGTTTACCTGTACCGGCAGGCACCGAAGCAACGCCAGGCGCGGGATTCACGCTAGAAGTCGACCTTGCCGCGCCCGGCCTTGATGTTGCCGCGCTTGCTCTTGGACTCGAGCCGACGGGTCTTGGAACCGAGGGTCGGCTTGGTCGGCCTGCGTTTCTTTTCGACCTTGGTGGCGCTCTGGATCAACTCGACCAGACGCTCCAGCGCATCGGCGCGGTTCTGCTCCTGGGTCCGGTATTGCTGGGCCTTGATGATCAACACGCCTTCGCTGGTGATGCGACTGTCGCGCAGCGCCAACAGCCGCTCCTTGTAGAACTCGGGCAAGGACGAAGCCGGAATGTCAAAGCGCAGGTGCACCGCGCTGGAGACCTTGTTGACGTTCTGCCCTCCCGCACCCTGGGCGCGAATCGCCGTCAATTCGATCTCGGCATCCGGCAGATGCACGTTGTTGGAAATCACCAGCATGGAAAAGCGTCCGTATTCGAGAGTGTTCAGGATACCGCGAATAGATTGAAGGAATGCGGACCTTGTGGGAGCGTGGCTTGCCCGCGATTCAGGCGCCACGGTTTATCAGGGGCACCGCGTTATCGTTCATCGCGGGCAAGCCACGCTCCCACAGGTTTTTGCAGCGCTTATAAAAAACCCGGCACATGGCCGGGTTTGATGTTTCTGTGTGCAGTTATTCCACCGCTGGCTGCAAGGCGCGCTGTGCGCTGCGCTTGTTCTTGATGCCGTAGCAGACCCACATGAACACGAGCCACACCGGAATCGCGTACACCGAAGTCTGGATCCCCGGAATCAACAACATCACGCCGAGGATGAACAACACGAACGCCAGGCAGATGTAGTTGCCGTACGGGTACCAAAAGGCCTTGAACAGCGGCGTCTGTTTGGTCGCGTTCATGTGCTGGCGGAACTTGAAGTGCGAGTAGCTGATCATCGCCCAGTTGATCACCAGGGTGGCCACCACCAGCGACATCAGCAGTTCCAGCGCGCTGTGCGGGATCAGGTAGTTCAGCAGCACCGCGATCAGGGTCACGGCGGCCGAGGCCAGGATCGAACGCACCGGCACGCCGCGCTTGTCGATCTTCGCCAATGCTCTCGGCGCATCGCCCTGCTCGGCCATGCCCAGCAGCATGCGGCTGTTGCAGTAGGTGCCGCTGTTGTACACCGACAAGGCCGCGGTCAGGACCACGAAGTTGAGGATGTGCGCAGCGGTGTTGCTGCCCAGCATCGAGAACACTTGCACGAACGGGCTGCCGCTGTAGGAATCACCGGAGGCGTTCAGGGTGGCCAGCAAGCTGTCCCACGGGGTCAGCGACAGTAGGATCACCAGCGCACCGATGTAGAAAATCAGGATCCGGTAGATCACCTGGTTGATCGCTTTCGGGATCACGGTCTTCGGCTTGTCGGCTTCAGCTGCGGTGAAACCGAGCATTTCCAGGCCACCGAAGGAAAACATGATGAACGCCATGGCCATCACCAGGCCGCTGATCCCATTCGGGAAGAAGCCGCCGTGGGACCACAGGTTGCTGACCGCCGCTTGCGGGCCGCCATTGCCGCTGACCAGCAGGTAGCTGCCCAGGGCAATCATGCCGACGATCGCGACGACCTTGATGATCGCGAACCAGAACTCGGCCTCGCCAAAGACTTTGACGTTGGCCAGGTTGACCGCGTTGATCAGCACGAAGAACGCCGCTGCGGAGGCCCAGGTCGGGATGTCCGGCGCCCAGTAGTGGATGTATTTGCCGACCGCCGTCAGCTCCGACATGCCGACCAGAATGTACAGGATCCAGCAGTTCCAGCCCGACAGGAAACCGGCAAAGCCGCCCCAGTACTTGTGCGCGAAGTGGCTGAAGGAGCCGGCCACCGGGTCTTCGACGATCATTTCACCCAGCTGGCGCATGATCATGAAGGCGATGAAACCGCAGATGGCGTAGCCGAGGATCATCGACGGGCCGGCGGATTTCAGTACCCCGGCCGAGCCGAGGAACAGACCGGTACCAATCGCGCCACCGAGGGCAATCAATTGAATGTGGCGATTTTTCAGGCCGCGTTTCAGCTCGCCTGAATGCGAGTTTTGTCCACTCATGAAAAGGGTCTCACGCAAGGTTTGATGATGTTCAGAAGGCGTTGCTGCTCAAGACAGACGTTAAGCAGCGCCGATCAAACCCCAGCGCAGGCACCAGGAGTTCAGCGTATTTACAACGGTCATGCGTCACCTGTTTGTTTTTATCTGTGACGAAATCGAACCCGACGCGCTTGTGGCGCGGCGGAGTGAACAAGGCGGATAGCCTTGAGGTTTGCGCATTTGCGCAGGAGGTCACAGGTAAAACGCGGCGCATTGTACACCGGTAACCCCCTGTTGCCAGACCCCGCTGGATCAGCGTGTCGGTAGCCGGGATTGCATGTGTCCGCCTCGATGGGATCGGGCGACTGCAAAAAGGAGGTCAGACCTTTGCGGGTCATGGACCGGGACGGTGGAAAAACCGACCCGCGATGGGAGCTGGAAACGGATTGCGGCGTTCATTGCGCCTCCTTTTTGTTATGCACCTGCACGACAGGCATGGCGCGCATAACACCTTGCATGGGGGCGGGAAACAAGCGGGCTAGAGGGCTGGGGGAAGGACTTGAGCGAATTGAGCGTAAGAATTTTTTTACGGCATTACGTGAAAGGCGATTTCATGGGGTTAATACGGGGATTTCGTCATGAAATCTTTACAGCCTGTCATTTTGACTTTCCACTTCGGAATCACTGGTGCAGCGACTGGCGCTTTCGCGAGCAAGCCCGCTCCCACAGTGGATCGCATTTATCTGTGCCGACTCGGTCACCTGTGGGAGCGGGCTTGCTCGCGAAAGCGTCCTCAAAAACGCTACAGGGCTAAAACCAGGCACAAAAAAAACGCCAACCCGAAGGCTGGCGTTTTTCATGAAGCGCTTTTCGATTACTCAGGCTTGCGACGACCAAACCCCGGACGCTGACCGGAACCGGCCGGTGCGCCACGGCGCTTGCCCGACGGCGCATCACCGTCGACCAGCTTGATCCCCGGACGCTTCGGCGCCGGCTTGGCCGGACGCTTGGTGTCGGCCGGACGATCAGCCACCGGCGTACCACGGCCTTCGCCACGCTCGGTGCGGCCATTGGCCGGACGCGGCGTGCGTGGACCGCGTTCACCGTCCTGACGAGCAGCCGGCTTGCGCGCCGGGCGCTCGCCTTCGATCTGCGGCTCGCGGCTGGCACGTGGCGCTGCAGGTGCGGCGGTGGCTGGACGCAGGGTCCGTACGCGCTCGGTCTTGGCCATTGGACGCGACGATTTACGCTGCATCCGGTCAAGCTTGTCTTTGCTCTTGGCGTTCATCTGCGGCATCGCGACCGGCGTCAGGCCGACCTCGGCACTGAGGATGTCGACTTCGTACTGGCTCATTTCGCGCCAGCGGCCCATCGGCAGGTCCGAGTTGAGGAACACCGGACCGAAACGCACGCGCTTCAGACGGCTGACCACCAGGCCCTGGGATTCCCACAGGCGACGTACTTCGCGGTTACGACCTTCCATCACCACGCAGTGGTACCAGTGGTTGAAACCTTCGCCGCCCGGCGCCTGCTTGATGTCGGTGAATTTGGCCGGGCCGTCTTCGAGGACCACGCCAGCTTTCAGGCGCTCGATCATCTCGTCATCGACTTCGCCACGCACACGCACCGCGTATTCACGGTCCATTTCGTAGGAAGGGTGCATCAGGCGGTTGGCCAGCTCACCGTCGGTGGTGAACATCAGCAGGCCGGTGGTGTTGATGTCGAGGCGACCGATGTTGATCCAGCGGCCTTCTTTCGGCTTTGGCATCTTGTCGAACACGGTCGGACGGCCTTCCGGGTCGACGCGGGTGCAGATTTCGCCATCGGGCTTGTTGTACATGATCACGCGGCGGACCGACTCGGCGGCCTCTTCACGCTTGATGACCTTGCCGTCGATGGTGATGGCGTCGTGCATGTCGACGCGCTGGCCAAGGGTGGCGTCTTTGCCGTTGACCTTGATCCGGCCGTGGCTGATCCAGGCTTCCACGTCACGGCGCGAGCCGACGCCGATACGGGCGAGGACCTTCTGCAGTTTTTCGCCTGCTGGGCCGATTTCCTGGTCGTCTTTCTGGTCTTTGATACTCATCTGGGCACCTCCCGGTGTGTTCTGAAAACTGGGTACTTGGGCGAAGGGATCGCCGAAGGGTCGCGAATCATACGCGCATGCGGGCGTTTGCGCATCAGAGACTAGCTGATGAATGCAAGGTTATTGGCTTTTCCGCCGGCCGGTGATCCATTGTGAACACTTTCCCCCACATTGGAACTGTGTCAGTCGTCGAATTCGCGGCGTTCGGCTTCGATGGCTTCGGCGAGGGCCAAGGCTTCGGCTTCTTCGTCGGATAGCTCCGGCTCGGGCTTTGGCTGCTCCAGGGCAGCGACGGCGGCCAGGAGTTTTTCGCGGGCTTCGGCAACGCCGAGGATGTCGTCTTCCTGCTCGGGCTCAGCTTCGGGTTCAACCTGTTCCGTTTCGATGTCAGGCTGCTCCGGATCAATCCCCGGCAACTCACCATCACGCAACAAATCGTCGAAGTCGGTCTTGATCCCCTCCTCCATGCTGTCCAGCTCCAGCAACAGCGTATGGAAACTGGTCTCTTCCTTAGGCTCTTCCGGCTCGGCGCTGGCGTCGGCCAGTTCTTGCAGCCCTGCAGGTACTGGCGCGTCGTCGAAATCGAGCACCGGGTCCGGCTCCAGTTCGCGCACCTCGGCCAGCGGCGGCAGGTCATCGAGGTTCTTCAGGTTGAAATGATCGAGAAACGCCTTGGTGGTGGCGAACATCGCCGGCTTGCCCGGCACATCGCGGTAGCCGACGATGCGGATCCACTCGCGCTCCATCAACGTCTTGACGATCTGGCTGTTGACCGCCACGCCCCGCACATCCTCGATCTCGCCTCGGGTGATCGGCTGGCGATAGGCGATCAAGGCAATGGTTTCGAGCATGGCCCGCGAGTAGCGCTGCGGCCGCTCTTCCCATAAGCGCCCGACCCACGGCGAAAACTTTTCACGGATTTGCAGGCGATAGCCGGAAGCAACCTCCTTCAACTCGTAGGCGCGGCCATCACAGGACTTGCCCAGGATGGTCAGGGCTTTCTTGAAGACCGCCGGTTCCGGGCGCTCTCCCTCTTCGAAGAGCTCGAACAGGCGCTCCAGCGATTGCGGTTTTCCAGAGGCCAACAGAAAGGCTTCGAGCAGTGGCGCCAGCTCGCGGGGTTCACTCAGGTTCATGATTGGACTCGTTATTCGGCTCGTGCTCGGACGTGGATCGCGGCGAACGGCTCATTCTGCACCAGCTCGACCAAGGATTCCTTGACCAGCTCGAGAATTGCCATGAAGGTCACGACAACCCCCAGGCGCCCTTCCTCGGCGGTGAACAGCTCGACGAACGGTACGAAACCGCCGCCCTTGAGCCGTTCCAGCACATCGCTCATGCGTTCGCGGGTGGACAGTGCTTCGCGGCTGACCTGGTGGCTTTCGAACATGTCGCCACGGCGAAGCACCTCGGCCATGGACAGCAAAATCTCGGACAAGCGCACATCCGGCAACAGTTTGCGCGCCCTGGCTTCCGGGGCATCGAGCTTGGGCACCACCACGTCGCGACCGACCCGGCTCAGGCCATCGATGCCTTCGGCGGCGGCCTTGAAACGCTCGTACTCCTGCAAGCGACGGATCAGTTCGGCGCGCGGGTCTTCTTCCTCGTCCTCGACGGTTTCAGCCCGCGGCAGCAGCATCCGCGACTTGATCTCGGCCAGCATCGCGGCCATCACCAGGTATTCGGCGGCCAGTTCCAGGCGCACCGACTGCATCAACTCGACATACCCCATGTACTGACGGGTGATTTCCGCCACCGGGATGTCGAGGATGTTGATGTTCTGTTTGCGGATCAGGTACAGGAGCAGGTCGAGGGGGCCTTCGAAGGCTTCGAGAAAGACCTCCAGCGCATCCGGCGGGATGTACAGGTCCAGCGGCATTTCCATGACCGCCTGGCCATAGACCATGGCGAAAGGCAGCTCTTGTTGGGCCCCAGCCTGACTGTCAACGGGTTCAACTGCGGACATCTAGGCCTCGACCATGAACGGCGCAGGGTCGCCACAACCGACGCGGATCACTTCCGGCTCGCCATCGGCGAGGTTGATCACCGTAGAAGCCTTGATCCCGCCGAAACCGCCATCGATGATCAGGTCGACCTGATGCTCGAGCAACTGGCGCATTTCGTAAGGATCGGTCAATGGATCCTCGTCGCCGGGCATGATCAGCGTCACGCTCATCAGCGGTTCGCCAAGCTCTTCGAGCAGCGCCAGGGCAATCGGGTGGCTCGGCACCCGCAGGCCGATGGTGCGTTTTTTCGGATGCAACAGCAGGCGCGGGACTTCACGGGTGGCGTTGAGGATAAAAGTGTAGGGCCCTGGAAGGTGAGCCTTGAGAATGCGGAAGGTGCCCGTGTCGATCTTGGCGAACAGCCCCAGTTGTGACAGATCGCTGCAGATCAGCGCAAAGTTGTGCTTTTCGTCGAGCTGGCGCAGTCGGCGTACGCGCTCCACGGCGACCTTGTCGCCGATCTGGCAACCGATGGCGTAGGAGGAGTCCGTGGGATAGATCACCACCCCGCCCTTGCGAATGATCTCGACAGCCTGCTTGATCAGGCGCGCTTGCGGGTTTTCCGGATGAATCTGGAAAAATTGACTCACATTCTCTACCTGTTCAGACGACGGCAATATTTGGGTCATGTTTGAATCGACACCACAGTGGTGGCAGATCCTCCGGAAGCGGGCGATACTCACCGATCTCGGACCAGCCTCCAGGGCCATGAAAATCACTGCCGGCGCTGACCAGCAGACCGAACTCGCGGGCCAGAATAGCCAGGCTGCCTACTTGCTCGGCAGGCTGATGGCCATTGACCACTTCGATCGCGTGGCCCCCTGCTTGAATATAGTCGGCAATCAGGCGGCGACGCTTGCTGCGAGTGAATTCGTAGTGCCAGGGGTGAGCCAGACTGACCCACGCCTTGGCCGCGCGCAGGGTTTCGACGGTTTCTTCCAGGGTTGGCCAGTGTTGCTTGACGTCGCCCAGCTTGCCGGCACCCAGCCATTTGCGGAACGCTTCGGCGCGATCCTTGACGAAACCTTCGCGCACCATCCAGTCGGCGAAGTGCGGGCGGGCCGGCGCGTTACCGCTGTCGCCCAGGGCCTGCTGGACTTCACGGGCGCCTTCGAGGGCTCCCGGCATGCCTTTCAACGCCAGTTTGCGGCTGATTTCCTCGGATCGTAGCCAGCGGCCGTCGCGCAACTTGGCAATCGCCTCGACCAAAGGCGCGGCATTGACATCGAAACCGTAGCCCAGCACGTGAATGGTCGCGCCGCCCCAGGTGCAGGACAATTCGACGCCATTGACCAGTTGCATCCCCAGCGCATTCGCTGCACAGCGGGCCTCGTCGAGGCCTTCGAGGGTGTCGTGATCGGTCAAGGCCAGGACTCGCACGCCTTTCTCGAACGCTCGCGCAACCAGGATCGCAGGCGCCAGGGCGCCATCGGAGGCCGTGCTATGGCAGTGCAAATCAACATTCACAGGGCTTTGTAACCTCAAATCAGCTGGCGCTATCGCGCGCCCATATGTTTGTTATTATGCCGCCACATCCTGCTTCTGGCTGCCACTGTGAAACAATTCATCGATTTCATCCCGCTCCTGCTGTTTTTCATCGTCTTCAAGATCGATCCACGGGTCGTCGACATTGCCGGCCACGAGGTCACTGTAGGCGGCATCTACAGCGCCACCGCGATGCTGATCATCAGCTCCCTGGTGGTCTACGGCACGCTGTTCATCAAGCAGCGCAAGCTGGAGAAGAGCCAGTGGCTGACCCTCATCGCCTGCCTGGTCTTCGGCAGCCTGACCCTGGCCTTCCACAGCGAGACCTTCCTGAAATGGAAAGCTCCGGTGGTCAACTGGTTGTTCGCCCTGGCGTTCATCGGCAGCCACTTCATCGGTGACCAACTGCTGATCAAGCGCATCATGGGCCACGCGCTGAGCCTGCCGGAGCCGGTCTGGACGCGCCTGAACATCGCCTGGATCGCGTTTTTCCTGTTTTGCGGTGCCGCCAACCTGTTCGTCGCGTTCACGTTCCAGAGCTACTGGGTCGACTTCAAGGTCTTCGGCAGCCTGGGCATGACTTTGCTGTTCCTGGTCGGCCAGGGCATCTACCTGTCCCGCCACCTGCACGACGCCGATACCACAACGCCGAAAACCGAGGACTGACATGCTTTACGCAATCATTGCCACAGACGTCGCCAACTCCCTGGAAGCCCGCCTGGCCGCCCGGCCTGCACACCTTGAGCGCCTGCAGGTGCTCAAAGGCGAAGGTCGCATCGTATTGGCCGGCCCACATCCGGCGGTCGACAGCAATGATCCAGGGGCAGCGGGTTTCACCGGCAGCCTGATCGTCGCCGAATTCGACTCCCTGAGCGCCGCACAGGCCTGGGCCGACGCCGATCCGTACATCGCCGCCGGCGTCTACGCCAACGTCCTGGTCAAGCCTTTCAAGCAAGTCCTGCCGTAACGTCTCTTGGCGCGGTGAACCTTATCGGTTCATCGCGTTCTCAATCGCTCATTATTCTCGTTTGCCTGCCGACAAACTCCCCAATATCCGTATTGGAATCAGGAGTCGCGATGCGCAAAGGTCCGTTGTGTCTGATGTTGGTCACGTTGTCGATCGTGGCGCCCGCCCACGGTGAAGAAGCCGCCGAGGGCGCGAACTCCACGCCGCTGTCCTTGAGCGCCGGCAGCCAGATCAACGAACTGCAGCAACGCTTGAAGGAAAGCGAGCGGCAACGAGAAGAACTGGGCAAACAATTGAACAATGCCGATGGCGAACGCGAAAGCGTCCAGCTGGTCCGGTTGCGCCAGGAGAATCAGCGACTCAAGCTGCAACTTCGGGAAGTCCAGGCCGGCAATACGATCCCGCGCTTGCTGACCGATCAGCAACAGTGGTTCGTCGTTGGCGCCGGGGTGGCGCTATTGGCCCTGCTCTGCGGTATCTTCGCCAGTGGTGCGAGTCGAAAACGTCGACAATGGCTAAATTGAGTGATTCATGAGCGAGCTGTTACTAATTGATGATGACCAGGAGCTGTGCGAGCTCCTGAGCAGCTGGCTGAGCCAGGAAGGGTTTCAGGTGCGCGCCTGTCACGATGGCCAGAGCGCCCGTCGCGCACTGGCCGAAACCTCCCCGGCGGCCGTGGTGCTGGACGTGATGTTGCCGGACGGCAGTGGCCTGGAACTGCTCAAGCAACTGCGCAGCGATCACCCGGACTTGCCGGTGCTGATGCTGTCCGCCCGCGGCGAACCCCTGGACCGTATCCTCGGCCTGGAGCTCGGTGCCGACGACTACCTGGCCAAACCTTGCGACCCACGGGAACTGACAGCCCGTCTGCGCGCCGTGTTGCGCCGCAGCCATCCGGCGCCGGCATCCAGCCAGATGGAGCTGGGCGACCTGTGTTTCAGCCCGGTGCGCGGCGTGGTCAGCATCGATGAACAGGAGTTCACGCTTACAGTTTCCGAAAGCCGCCTGCTCGAAGCCCTGCTCAAGCAGCCCGGCGAGCCGCTGGACAAACAGGAACTGGCGCAAATCGCCCTCGGCCGCAAGCTGACCCTGTACGACCGCAGCCTCGACATGCACGTGAGCAACCTGCGCAAAAAAATCGGCCCGCATCCCGATGGCCGCCCGCGCATCGTGGCCCTGCGCAGCCGCGGCTATTACTACAGCCTCTAAACCTACGCTCCCTTGCAGGAGCCGGCTTGCCGGCGAAGGCGTCCTTGAATAATGCGTCGTTCTTTCGGACGCCTTCGCTGGCAAGCCAGCTCCTACAAGGGTTGTTTTTGTCAGGTCGGCGCAAAACCATCTTTACCCAAGCTTTACGTACCGCTGACCGCCGCTGACCTTGATCTGCGTAATCTGAACTCATCCGGAACGTACCGGGAATGAGACAAGGAGATTCACCATGCGCAAGACTCTTATCGCTCTGATGTTCGCCACCGCCCTGCCGACCGTTGCCATGGCCATGCCTGAAGGCGCAGGCCCGATGGATGGCCCGATGGACGGTTCGCGCCACGGCGGTCAGATGCACGGCATGCACGGTAAAGGCCCGTACAGCCAACTGGACCTGAGCCGCGAGCAGCGCGAGCAGATCCGCAAGATCATGGGCGAGCAGATGCACGAGCGTAAGCAAGTGGTCGACAAGTACCTGGAAAAACTCTCGCCAGCCGACCAGAAAGCCATGAAAGATGAAATGGCTGCCAACCACAAGAAAGCCGAAGCCGATGTGCGTGCCTTGTTGAAGCCGGATCAACAGAAGAAATTCGACGAAATCCAGAAAAAACAGGCTGAACGTCGCGCGGAATGGGCAGAGTTCAAGGCCTGGAAAGCGCAGCAGGCGCAAAAAGCGCAATAATGTGCTAACCCCCGGCCCAACGGTTAACCACCGTTGGGCCTCATTGCTTTTGATCTACTGTAGGAGCGAGCTTGCTCGCGATGGACGTCAACGATAACGCGCGGCATCAGGTAGCCCGTGTTGTCTAGTCGTTTATCGCGAGCAAGCTCGCTCCTACAGGTCTGTTCGAGGATTTTCTGTGCGCTCATTGTTCTGGCGGGTCCTGGCCAGCTTCTGGCTGGCCATCGCCCTGGTTGCAGGGCTCTCCATTCTGCTCGGGCACATGCTCAATCAGGACGCGTGGATTCTCAGTCGCCATCCGGGCCTCAACACCCTGGCCGAACAATGGACGCAAACCTACGAAACCCAGGGCGAAGACGCAGCCCAGGACATTCTGCAACAGCGCAAGCGCCAATATCACATCGACGTCCAGGTACTCAACGAGAGCGGTGACCCGGTGGTGCGCGGCACCTTCCCACGGCGTGCGGCTGCCTTTGAGGCGCGGCAGAACAACGACGACCGCCGCCTGCCATGGCGGCGCCTGACCGATGAGTTCACCAGCGACAAAAGTGGTGACACCTACCTGTTCATCTACCGCATCCCTCACCCGGAACTCGACGCCTGGCACCGCGAAAGCCTGCTCTGGCCGTTGAGTGCGCTGGGGATCGCCCTGGTGGTACTGACCCTGTTCAGCCTGCTGGTGACCTTCTCCATCACCCGCCCGCTCAGCCGTTTACGCGGCGCGGTGCATGACCTGGGACAAACCACCTACCAACAGAACAGCCTGGTCAAGCTGGCCAACCGCCGCGACGAATTCGGCGTGCTGGCCAACGACTTCAACCGCATGGGCGCGCGCCTGCAAAGCCTGATCGGCAGTCAACGGCAACTGCTGCGCGATGTGTCTCACGAACTGCGGTCCCCGCTTGCCCGGCTGCGCATTGCGCTGGCATTGGCCGAACGGGCCAGCCCTGAAGAGCGGGAAAAACTCTGGCCGCGGCTCACCCGCGAATGCGACCGCCTCGAAGCCTTGATCAGCGAAATCCTCGTGCTGGCGCGGGTCGATGCCGATAACGCCAGTGCCGAAGAAGTGGATCTCAACGCCCTGCTCACGACCTTGCAAAAAGATGCACAGCTGGGTTCACCCGATCAGCTCGTGCACCTGGAAGCCGAGTCGCAGCTGACCCTCAAGGGTTGGCCGACGATGATCGAGCGCGCCGTGGACAACCTGCTGCGCAACGCCCAGCGCTTCAACCCGGCGGGCGGCCTGCCGATTGAAATGCAGGCCTTGCGCCAGGGGGAGCGGATCGTGGTGACCGTGCGTGACCATGGGCCGGGGGCGGAAGCTGAACATTTGCGCCAGCTGGGCGAGCCCTTCTATCGCGCGCCCGGGCAGACGGCAGCCGGGCACGGCCTGGGACTGGCGATTGCGCGCCGTGCGGCGGAACGCCATGGCGGAAGCCTGATGCTGGCCAATCACCCTGAGGGTGGATTTATTGCCAGTCTGGAATTTCCTTTGGTGCCGGGGGCGGTGACCTGAAAAGATCGCAGCCTCGTTTCACTCGACAGCTCCTACGGATGTAACACTGTAGGAGCTGCCGCAGGCTGCGATCTTTTGATCTTCAGGCTTTACCGGGCCAGGCACTGACAAATTCGGCCAGATCAACCTTCTCCGCCACCCGCGGTTCTTTTTGCGGCGTGCCGAGGTACAGGAAGGCAATCACCTCCTCCCCTTCCGCCAGTCCCAACCCCTTGGCCACATGGGACGAATAGGCCAGGTCACCGGTGCGCCATACCGCGCCGATACCCTGCGCATAGGCCGCGAGCAAAATCCCGTGGGCCGCACAACCCGCGGCCAGCAACTGTTCGGACTTCGGATATTTGACGTGCTCCTGCACCCGCGCAATCACCACGACCACCAGCGGTGCCCGCAGCGGTCCATTACGCGCCTTGTCGATGGCCGCTTCAGCGACTTCAGCGTCCTGCAGCTTTGCCGCTTCGGCCAGCAACTCGCCCATTTGCTCACGCGCCGCGCCTTCGACCGTCAGGAAGCGCCAAGGCTGCAAGTGGCCGTGATCCGGGGCGCGCATGGCTGCGGCAAACAGCACTTCGCGTTGCGCCTGGGTAGGTGCCGGCTCGATCAGGCGCGGCACGGAAACACGGTTGAGCAAAACGTCGAGAGCCTGCATCGGCCACCTCCAGAAAAAAATGTGCGGCTATTCTAGCTGTAACTACTGAGGCAGTGCGGTTTACATGCCCCGCCCCGCAGGTAGAATGGCGCCCTCCTTACTTCAGCCGAGCGGATTTCATGGCGTTGCCGACCTTACGTCTCATTGGTTTCATCATCGGCATTTTCCTGATAACCCTGGCCATCGCCATGGTCGTGCCCATGGCCACGCTGGTGATCTTCGATCGCACCGGCGACCTGCCGTCGTTCCTCTGGGCCAGCATGATCACCTTTGTCGCCGGCCTCGCCCTGGTCATTCCCGGGCGCCCCGAGCATGTCCATCTGCGACCACGGGACATGTACCTGCTGACCGTCAGCAGCTGGCTGGTGGTGTGTATCTTCGCCGCGCTGCCGTTCCTGCTGACCCAGCACATCAGCTACACCGACTCGTTCTTTGAAAGCATGTCCGGGATCACCGCCACCGGTTCGACGGTGCTCAACCACCTGGACGACATGTCCCCCGGCATCCTGATGTGGCGCTCGCTGCTGCACTGGATCGGCGGCATCGGGTTTATCGGCATGGCGGTGGCGATCCTGCCGCTGCTGCGCATCGGTGGCATGCGGCTGTTCCAGACCGAGTCCTCGGACCGTTCTGAAAAAGTCATGCCCCGTTCGCACATGGTGGCGCGCCTGATCGTGGCGGCCTACGTCGGCATCACCATTTTCGGCAGCCTGGCCTTCTGGTGGGCCGGGATGAGCCCGTTCGATGCGATCAACCATGCGATGTCGGCGATTTCCACCGGGGGGTTCTCGACCTCGGACCAGTCCCTGGCCAAGTGGACGCAACCGGCGGTGCATTGGGTGGCCATCGTCATCATGATTCTCGGCAGCCTGCCGTTCACCCTGTACGTGGCGACCCTGCGCGGTAACCGCCGGGCGCTGATCAAGGACCAGCAGGTCCAGGGCTTGCTCGGCATGTTGCTGGTGACCTGGCTGGTACTTGGCACCTGGTACTGGTGGACCACCCAGCTGCATTGGCTGGAGGCGTTGCGGCATGTGGCGCTGAACGTGACGTCGGTGGTCACCACCACCGGTTTCGCGCTGGGGGACTACAGCCTGTGGGGCAATTTCTCGCTGATGCTGTTCTTCTATCTGGGTTTCGTCGGCGGTTGCTCTGGTTCGACTGCCGGCGGGATCAAGATTTTCCGCTTCCAGGTCGCCTACATCCTGCTCAAGGCCAACCTTAACCAGCTGATCCACCCCCGTGCGGTGATCAAGCAGAAGTACAACGGCCACCGCCTCGATGAAGAGATCGTGCGTTCGATCCTGACCTTTTCGTTCTTCTTCGCCATCACCATCTGCGTGATCGCGTTGTTGCTGTCACTGCTCGGGGTGGACTGGATGACCGCCCTGACCGGCGCCGCCAGCACCGTGTCCGGCGTCGGCCCGGGGCTGGGCGAGACCATCGGCCCGGCAGGCAACTTCGCTTCCCTGCCGGACGCGGCCAAGTGGATTCTCTCGTTCGGTATGCTGCTGGGCCGACTGGAGATCATTACCGTGTTTGTGCTGTGTATACCGGCGTTCTGGCGTCACTGACCGGCGCCGGCGTTTCCATCAGGCGCGCCCGGTACTCGCCGGGCGTGGTGTCGAACCAGCGGCGGAAAGCGCGGAAGAAATTGCTCGGATCAGCGAACCCCAGCAGGTAGGCGATTTCCAGCAGGGTCATGCTCGGTTGCGCCAGGTACTGCTCGGCCAGTTCACGACGGGTGTCGTCGAGCAACGTCTGAAAACTCGTGCCCTCCTCCTGTAGACGCCGTTGCAAGGTGCGTTGCGACAAATGCAGCGTCTGCGCCACGGCATCGCGCTTGGGTTCGCCCTGGGGCAGCAGACGGCACAGCACCTGGCGCGCCTTGTGCGTGACCCGACTCTCGGAAAACCGCGCCAGGTATTCGCCGGCAAACCGGTCATGCAACAGCGCCATGGCCTCGTTGGCCGTCGGCAGCGGTGCTTCCATGTCCGCGCGTTCAAATATCAACGCATCGTAGGGCGCGTTGAACACCAGCGGCGCATGGAAGGCTTGTTTATAGGGTTCGAGATCGGCCGGTTGATCACCCTGCACCAGCACCTTGCGCGGGTGCAGCGTGCGTCCGGTCAACCAGCCGCACAGTGCCAGGGCGCAGGCCAACGAGGCTTCGGCGCTTTGCCGGGTCGGCGGCAAATGGTCGCCGTGCACCGTCAGGATCAGCGCATAGCCCTCATCCAGCAGGCGAAAACTCAGGTCGGCGCTTTCGGCGATGATCCGCTGGTAACGCACCAGTCGCCTGAAGCCTTCGGCCAGGGTCTGGCTGGACATCAAGGCGTAACCAGTCACATGGAACTGTGCCGGTCGCACCACCTTGCCCATGTTCAGGCCAATCGCCGGGTTGCCGGACAGTTCAACCGCCCGTTGCCACAGTCGTGTCATGGAATCTTGCGGGAAGCGCGCATCCGGATCATCCAGTGCCGCGTAGTCGAGCCCCAGTTGATTGAACAGAACCCGGCAATCCAGGCCGTCCATTTCCAGTGCTTTGACAATCCCCATCGCCCAGCTTGCAGAAGTCGTTCGTTCGCTCATGGCGTCTACTGTCTTGGTGAGCCGTCTGTCGCGGCAAATTTTCCGAAGGATACTAAAGTGGCGCCTATTGTCACTGGCTCGCGCCAATGATCACTCTAGACTCAAATAAGCTACCCGCAGAACAAGTTGCAGCCAGAACAATAACCACAGAGATCGCGGTCGTGGAAAACATCAAGCGTTTCAATAGCTTCGCTGAGTTTTATCCGTATTACCTCAGCGAACACAGCAACAGTACCTGCCGACGATTGCACTTCATCGGCACCACGCTGGTTATTTTCATTCTGGCGCTGACCGTCGGTCGTGGCGCCTGGACCTTGTTGTGGGTATTGCCGCTGGCGGGTTACAGCTTCGCCTGGGTTGGCCATTTCTTCTTCGAGAAGAATCGTCCTGCAACCTTTCAGCACCCTTTCTACAGCCTTCTCGGCGATTTCGTCATGTATCGCGACATGATCCTGGGACGCGTGCCGTTCTAGATCAGCAGAGGATTGCCGATGAATGCCAATGCCCGTTTTACCCACATGAAGGATGGTACGCAGGAAGACTGGGCGATCATCGCCGCGGACTTCAGCGCCTACGCTCGCCAATTGCCGATTCGGATCGCGGCGCACCTGAAGCTGCTCGAAGGTGATTTCGGCGGGTTCCCCGTGGACCGCCTGACCCACTCGCTGCAAACCGCCACCCGTGCCTGGCGCGATGGCCGCGATGAAGAGTATGTGGTCTGCGCCTTGCTCCACGACATCGGCGACACCCTGGGTTCCTACAACCACCCGGACATCGCCGCGGCCATCCTCAAGCCGTTTGTCAGCGCCGAGAATCTGTGGATGGTGGAAAAACACGGGATTTTCCAGGGCTACTACTTCTTCCATCACCTGGGCATGGACCGGCATCTGCGCGAGCAATTCTGCGATCACCCGCAGTATCAGGCCACCATCGAATTCTGCGCCAAATACGATGCGGCGGCGTTTGACCCGGCGTATGACACGCTGCCGTTGAGTTTCTTCGAGCCGATGATGGAACGGTTGTTTGCGCAGCCGAAGAACTCGATCTACAAGGCGGCGATGTAGGAGCGAGCTTGCTCCGGGCGGCGTTCCGACGAAAAACCTGAGGTCGCCGCGGGGTGTCTGGTTTCCCGCGTCATCGTTGAATTCCATCGCGAGCAAGCTTGCTCCTACAGCGAAGGCGCCGGACCTGTCTACGCAGGCTCTGCCATTTTAACTGCCTTCAATTGCGCCTCCTGCGCATCGGCCAGCCGATACAACTCGATCGTGCCATCCCAATGCTCGATCAGCGCCGTGCACGACTCCACCCAGTCGCCGCAATTGAGGTAGTCGACCCCGCCCACCTTGCGAATCTCGGCATGGTGAATATGGCCGCACACCACGCCGTGGAGTTCGCGCTTGACGCACTCGTGGGCGATGGCTTCTTCAAAATCGCTGATGAAGCTCACCGCGGTTTTCACCTTGTGCTTGAGGTACGCCGACAGCGACCAGTAGCCGTAGCCGTATCGGGCGCGCCAGTGGTTGAGCCAGCGGTTGAGGGTCAGGGTGAATTCGTAGGCCGAGTCGCCGAGAAACGCCAGCCAGCGATGGTAGCGGGTAATCACATCGAACTGATCGCCGTGGATCACCAGCAAGTGTCGGCCATCGGCGGTCACGTGCACCGCTTCGTCCACCAGCTGGATGTTGCCCAGGATCAGCTTCGAATAGCGGCGCAGGAATTCGTCGTGGTTGCCGGTGACGTAGATCACCTCGGTGCCGCGCTTGCTCATGGTCAACAGGCGGCGGATCACGTTGGTGTGCGCCTGGGGCCAATACATGCCGCCGCGCAGTTTCCAGCCGTCGATGATGTCGCCGACCAGGTAGACCTTGTCCGCGTGATAACCCTTGAGGAACTGCGACAGATGCTCGGCCTGGCAATCGCGGGTGCCCAGATGCACATCGGAAATCCACAGGGTGCGCACACGTTGCTTACGACTGGGTTTGGCGAGCTCGGCGCTGGTCATGGGCAACCCTCAGGACAAGTTTTGGCAAGCTTGCCGCGTCCGGGTTAATGGCCCATGACAGCGCCGAGTCAGTCCTGTGACAGCGCGCGCAGGTGGTGTCGGTGTAGACTGCGACCTGACGCATCAACCCTGCAACGAGAGCCGAGATGAGACCGATCCTCACCCTGCGCCAGTACACCCACGACCTGATCGTCCACAGCCATGAGCATGCGCAACTGGTGTTCGGGCTGTCGGGTGCGCTGGATTTCGAAGTCGACGGGCATGGCAGCCAGGTGGTCCAGCAAAGCTTCGTGGTGATTCCGGGCGGCTTTCATCATGCCTGCGGCAGCCCCAACGGCAGCCGCTGCCTGGTCCTCGACGTGCCCGGCGATCAATGGCTTGGCCAGTCCCTGGGCGATCATGCCGATGCCAGTCGACGCCTGCTCGACAACGCCGGCCGCTTGTCGCTGGATGCGGGACAGAGCCAGTTGGTCGAGTGGCTGGCCAACAGCCCGGTCGATGATCCGGTCATTGCGCAACAGGGCGCGGTGCTGTTGCTGGCGAGCCTCAACAACGCCAGGCCCGACTCGGTCGGCGGCCGGCGCCTGCCCTACGCCGCCCTGAATGCACACATCGACCAATACGCCGCCTACCCGCTGCAAGTCGCCGACCTGGCGCGCGTGGCCGGTCTTTCCAGTGCCCGTTTGCATGCCCGGTTCGTGGCCGAATGCGGGCAGACGCCGATGGACTACATCCGCAGCCGACGCCTGCACAAGGCCGTGGGACTGCTGCGCAATTCGGCGCTGCCCATTGGCGAGATTGCCTGTCGGGTCGGCTACAGCTCCCAGAGTGCCTTTGCCGCAGCGGTGCTGCGCGAGTTCGGCGCATCGCCGGGTAGATTGCGGCGCGAGGCTGGCGACAAATGACGCGAGTCTGGCGACAGACACAGGGTTCGTTTACACGTTCAATGTAGGAGCTGCCGCAGGCTGCGATCTTTTGATCTTGCTTTCAGGATAAAGATCAAAAGATCGCAGCCTGCGGCAGCTCCTACAAGGGTCGGCGGTGTTGTCGGCCACGTTTATCAAGGATTGCCATGACTCCCCGTACCGCCTTGGGCGCCCTGCATATCGGCGCATTGATGTTCGGCCTGACCGGCGTATTCGGCAAACTCGCCGCCGCTTCGCCGGCGATCATCGTCTTCGGCCGGGCGGCGTTCGCGGTGCTGGCGCTGGCGTTCTTTGCGCGCTTTGCCAGCCAAAGCCGTTGGCGAAGACTCGAAGCGGTGGATGTGCGCCGACTGCTGCTCAGCGGCTTGCTGCTGGCCGGGCACTGGGTGAGTTTCTTCATCTCGGTGAAGGTCGCCGGCGTTGCCATCGCGACCCTGGGTTTTGCCAGTTTCCCGGCCTTTACCGTGATCCTTGAAGGGCTGATTTTCCGTGAGCGCATCCGCGCCAATGAAATTCTGCTGGTGGCGCTGGTGAGTGTCGGGCTGGTGCTGGTCACGCCTGCGTTCGATCTGGGCAGTGGCGCCACCACCGGCCTGCTCTGGTCGATCGCCTCGGGCTTGCTGTTTTCCTTGTTGTCGCTGACCAACCGCGCCAGCTCCGCGCGCATCCCGCCGGTGCAGGCGGCGTTGTGCCAGAACGTGGTGGTCGGATTGTGCCTGCTGCCAGCCGCAGCCCCGCACCTGAGTGAAGTGCGCGCCATCGACTGGCTGTGGATCGGCCTGCTCGGGGTGTTCTGCACCGGCGTCGCCCACAGCCTGTTTGTCGCCAGCCTGGCGGTGATCAAGGCACGGACCGCCGCCGTGGTCTTCGCCCTGGAGCCGGTCTACGGGATCACCATCGCCTGGCTGCTGTTCGATGAAAACCCGACCCTGCGCATGCTGCTGGGTGGCGCATTGATCATCGTCGCGATCGTGGTGTCCAGCAGGCTATCGAGTGGTGCGAGCAAGAAAACCGTTGCCGCCGAGGCGGTGTCTCACTGAGTGCGATCGTTGTGCCCCAGGTCGCGGTCCGGATCGATCTGGTCGCGGACCCGCTGCTTGAGCACCTTGGCCTCGGGGAAACCGCCATCAGCCTTGCGCTCCCAGAGCTGCACCTGGTCACAGAAAATGTGAAAGACCCCACCCGTGCCGGGCACCAGGGACACCTTGCCCAGGTCATCGCCAAAGGTGCTGAGCAGCTCCTGGGCGAGCCAGGCCGCACGCAGCAGCCACTGGCATTGGGTGCAATAGGTGATGACGATTTCCGGTTTGCTGGCGGTCATGATCGGCGAAACTCCTGAGGCAGAGGGCGCCACCATGATAACGGTGTTTATTGCCTGTTAACCGGTTCGGCGGGTTCGATTACCCATTCAATCTCAGCCTCGGGCAGCGCTGGCGCTTTCGGCGGCTGCTCGGCGGTAGGAGAAGGGTCCATCGGGCCCAGATCCCAGTTCGTTTCCATCGACAAGTCGTCCAGATTCAGCTGGAACTCATCGAAGGGTAATGGCGGCGATGGCGTCACCAGGGGCAAAAGTACCGGTGCTGCAAGCACAACCGGCGCAAGAGGTTGCAATGGCGATTGGCGGACGGGCACTTCCTGAAGGCTCTGCCCATCGGGCTGCGGGTCTGGTTGCGATGGTTCCAGCGATACCTGGTCCTGCTGTCTTTGCCGACGAACCCGCACCAGCAGTAACGCCAACGCCACCAGCGCCAGCAACCCTCCGATCGCTAGCCAGTTCGACCCAGGCTCCGCCACTGGCGCTGGCGCCACGTCAACCGACGCAACAGGCTCCGTGGGTGCCTGCTTGACCTCGGCCAATCGGGCTTGCAACTCGGCGACCTGCTTTTTCTCAACGGCGATCTGCTCGTCCCTGGCCTGAAGTTTCACGTTGAGTTCATCGACGCTCGCCTGCAACTGTTGGTTGTGCAGGACGCTGGCGGCCAGTTGTTCAGCCAGGGGATCGGCGACAGGCCTTGCCGCCGATTCCGTGCGTGCAGGTAATGGTGCGACTGCCGGCTCGACACTCGGGAATGCTGAAGAGGGACGGTTCACCGCTGGTTCATCACTGATCGGTGCCAGGTTTTCCGCACCTGGAGGATCGATCAGCACGGTGTACTCGCGCAACACGCGGCCATTGGGCTGGTCGAGCTGCACCAGAAAATCCAGGTAGGGTTCCTTGACCGGTTTGTTGGAGCTGACCCGGACCAGGCTGCGATTGCCCCGCAGGATGGGCGTGAATGTCAGGTCGTTGAGGAAGGCCACGCGCTCGACGCCGGCGCGGCTGAACTCGTCCGCCGTCGCCAGGCTGACCGACAGCTCGCCCTCAGCCACTGCGGCGGCATCCACCAGGGCGATCTCCGCGCGCAGCGGCTGATTCAGTGCCGAGTGCAGGGTGATTTCACCGAGGCCCAACGCCGGCACCCAGGCCGAATAAGTAACAGCGGCACAGGCCAGCAACAGCCTGGCGCCAAACCGTACAACCAATAGCCGACTCTGGAGCATGAACATCCCTTAGGTAAACCAAAAACCAATCTGCACGTGTTCGCACCTGCGGTACGAACACGATATTGCCGACTAGTTCTTATAGTCCGCCCAATGCCCTGGCTCAAAAGCCTGGGCGGGAGGTTGTGTCTCAGGATTTTTCGAGGTTGGCGAGGATGTGCCCGTGAACACGCATGCAGACCTTTACGTCCGCCTCATCGACACCTTCGAAGAGTTCATGACGCAGCTGGGTGGCAATGGTTTCAATTTGTTCGATCAGGGGCAGCGCCGGCGCGCAAAGCACAATTTTTTTCGCCCGACGGTCTTCCACCACCGCCTGGCGTTGCACCAGGCCCTGGCTTTCCAGACTGTCGAGCAGCCGCGCCAGGGTTGGCCCCTCGACGCCGACGCTTTGCGCCAGCTCACGCTGGGTCGGGGCTTGCTCGAAGCGCGCCAGGTGCAGCAGCACCAGCCAGCGGGCCTGGGACAGGCCAAGTCCGGCAAGGCGGCGGTCGAGCTCGGCGCGCCAGCCACGGGACATTTGTGCCAACTGCATGCCAAAACGGTGTTGATCGGTCAACGACATAAAACACTCATGATCAGACTGAAATAAGAGAAATACTAATAATTAGTCAGCTAAGCATGAGCCTTGGCTGGAGGCAAGGCTTGTTCTGTACTGAATCGTTACATCAATGAGGCTGGTCATTCAAAGTTCGAATTCGGACTGCAAAGCCGCCCGAATACAGTACAGGACCCCTTCGGGCACCCTCCCTGCGAACAGCGCGGAAATTTCCGCTACCGGCGGCAGTTCGCCCTCTCCGTCGAGGAACGCGTCCTGGACTTCGCCCATCAAGTCCTCCGGCAAGTCCAGCGCCTGCTCCAGCGACAACTGCTGCTTGCCGATCGCCTCGGCGAGCAGGGTGTAGACGTTCTTTTCCGAGCATTGCAACTGACCGGCGATCTGCAACGGCGTCATGCCGGCACGGGCCAGGGTGATCAGCTCGTGGCGCAGGTCTGCGACAACTTTCGGTGCCTCGACCTGGCCACCGAGCACTTCGAGGAACGCCTCGCCATAACGCTCCAGCTTGCGGGCGCCGACGCCACTGACCCGGGCCATTTGCGCCAGCGAGGTCGGTTGGCTGCGCAGCATTTCCAGCAAGGTCGAGTCGGGGAAAATGACGTACGGCGGTACGCCGTGTTCTTCGGCCAGCTTGCGCCGCAGGGCACGCAGGGCTTCCCACTGTTCGCGCTCTTCGCCACGCACCAGCTGGCTCGCCTGGCTCTTGCTGCTCTTGGCAGTGGTTTGCGCCTTCAGGTCGCGACGCAGTTCCAGGGTCACTTCGCCTTTGAGCAGCGGACGGCAGGTGTCGCTCAGGCGCAGGCCGCCGTAGCCTTCCAGGTCGATGTCGGCCAGGCCGCGAGCCACCAACTGGCGGAACAGCGAACGCCACTCGCCTTCGGCCATCGCCTTGCCGACCCCGTACACCGAAAGGTGCTGGTGCCCGAAGTTGCGCACCTTTTCGTTGTCCTTGCCCAGCAGGACATCCACCAGGTGCCCGACGCCGTAGCGCTGGCCGGTGCGGTAGATCGCCGAAAGGGCCTGACGGGCGGGTTCGGTGGCGTCCCAGGTCTGCACGCCATCGACACAGTTGTCGCAATGGCCGCAGGGCTCTGGCATGTCTTCGTCAAAGTAGGCCAGCAGCGTCTGGCGACGGCAGCGGGTTTCCTCGCACAGCGAGAGCATGGCATCGAGCTTGTGTTGCTCCAGACGCTTGTGGCGCTCGTCGCCTTCGGAGTTCTGCAGCATCTGCTTGAGCATCACCACGTCCTGCAGGCCATAGGCCATCCAGGCATCGGCGGGCAGACCGTCACGGCCGCCGCGCCCGGTTTCCTGGTAATAGGCCTCAAGCGACTTCGGCAAGTCGAGGTGTGCGACAAAGCGCACGTTGGGCTTGTCGATGCCCATGCCAAAGGCCACGGTAGCGACCATGATCAGGCCTTCCTCGTTGAGGAAGCGTTTCTGGTTGTGGGCCCGCAGGTCGTTGGGCAGGCCGGCGTGATACGGCAGCGCCGGGAAGCCTTGCTCGCTGAGGAAGGTCGCCACTTCCTCGACTTTCTTGCGCGACAGGCAATAGACGATACCGGCATCGCTGCGACGCTCGGTGAGGAACGCCAGCAACTGCTTGCGCGGCTGCTCCTTGGGCACGATGCGATAAAAAATGTTCGGCCGGTCGAAACTCGACAGGAAGCGCTCGGCATTCTGCAGGTGCAGGCGGGTGACGATCTCTTCCCGGGTTCGCTTGTCGGCGGTGGCGGTCAGGGCGATGCGCGGTACGTCGGGGAACAGTTCCGCCAACTGGCCCAGTTGCAGGTATTCCGGGCGGAAGTCATGGCCCCATTGGGACACGCAGTGGGCTTCGTCAATGGCGAACAGCGAGATGTTCAGCCCTTGCAGGAAGCTCAGCATGCGCGGCTGCACCAGACGCTCGGGCGCGAGGTAGAGCATTTTCACTTCACCGCGGCGGATCCGTGCCGCCAGGTCACGCTGTTGCTCGGCACTGAGCGTGGAGTTCAATGCCGCGGCGGCCACACCCAGTTCTTCCAGGGTCGCGACCTGATCGTCCATCAGCGCGATCAGCGGCGAAACCACGACCGCCAGGCCGTCGCGCAGCAGCGCCGGCACCTGGAAGCACAGGGATTTACCCCCACCGGTAGGCATCAGGACCAGGGCATCGCCGCCACTGGCCACGCGCTCAATGATTGCACCCTGGCGGCCACGGAAACTGTCGTAGCCGAAGATGTCCTTGAGGACGCGCTGAGCCTGTTCGAGCATAAAAACTCCAAAAATCACCGAAACATCCCTGCAAGGCTGGTGCAGAACCCGCAACTTTGCACCGACAAATCGTAAGTGCGCATTGCATGTCGCTTCACATTTCAGCCATGACGCCAGCAGGGCATCACAAAACGCGCGAGTATACCCGAGCCCTCCCTCGCGCAGGGCACCGCTGATAAGAGCGGATGAAGATGAACCCCTGGAGCTGCCGAAGGCTGCTCCTACAGGGAATGCTGCATCCAAGAGGGGCAAATATGCCGCGCGGCTGGCCCAAGCGCTCAAGAAGGCCTAGAATTCCCGCATCGAATATTCCCCAAGGTAGCCCTTTAATGTCCTTCGCTGAGCAACTAACCCGCCTGCAAGTCTTCCTCGACGCCGATGAACTGCATGACGAGGCGCTGGACTACGTGGCCGCCCACGGCTACCTCACCGCGCTGTCGATCTGTTCCGAAGACGTTCCCGACCGTGAATGGATCGACGCCCTCTTCGCCGAAGAGCCGCACTACAGCGGCGAAGCCCAACGCGAAGAAATCGAAGCCACGCTGATCGGCCTCAAGGCTCACATCGCCCGCCAACTGGCCTCCGATGAAGAGTTCGAGCTGCCGTGCGACCTCGACCTGGGCGACGACCCGGACGATTCCGAGCTGCGCGGCTGGTGCATCGGTTTCATGGAAGGCGTGTTCCTGCGCGAAGAAGCCTGGTTCGAAACCGCCGAAGACGAAGTCAGCGAAATGCTCCTGCCGATCATGGTCGGTTCGGGCCTGTTCGACGAGCAACCGGAGTTCTCCGACATCGCCGCCGACGCCAACCTGATGGACGACATGATCGTGCAGATCCCGGAAGCCCTGACTGCGCTGTACCTGCTGTGCAACGCACCAGACGAAAAACCGGCGATCCTCAAGCCACGCCATCACTAAGGTCCCGCCTATGGACAACCCCATAGGCAACCGCTCCCTGATGTTGCGCTACGTGCTGCTGGCCATCGGCTGGCTGAGCGTGGCGCTGGGGGTGATCGGGATTTTCCTGCCCGTGCTGCCCACCACACCCTTCCTGTTGCTGGCGGCTGCCTGTTTCGCCCGCAGTTCGCCGCGTTTCTATCAGTGGCTGGTCAATCACCCGCGGCTCGGGCCGTGGATTCGTGACTACCTCGAAGGTAATGGCATTCCGCTCAAGGGCAAGGTCTATGCCATTGGCCTGATGTGGGCCAGCATCCTGTTCTCCTGCTACCTGGTGCCGATGCCCTGGGCGCGGGCGTTCATGCTGACCAGTGCGGTGCTGGTGACCCTGTACATCCTCAAGCAGAAAACCCTGCACAAGTCCTGAGATTCCCCCGCCTGCAGGTCGACGCTGACCCGACCACCACCTAGACTTCAGGTCTCTGCACTCGAGCAGCCAGTCATGCCGCGCAGTCCGGGTAGTCCAGGATGGCCAACACTCCGACTTCGGTTTGGCGGATGGCTGCTGCTGGCCAGTTTTCCCCTGGCCGGGCTTGCCAGCGCCTGGCCCGCCTGGGATTTCGCGCAGATTTCGCATACCGCACAAAAACGCTATGCCAGCCTGGGGCCGACCCAGGGACGCCTCCAACCCTGGAGTGAAATGCTGCAAGGTGAACGCAACCTGCCCGAGCTGGAGCAATTAACTGCGGTCAATCGCTTCTTCAACCAGCAGCTGGATTTCCAGGACGACGCCCGCCTCTGGCGCCAGGCCGATTACTGGGCCACGCCCGTCGAGGCGCTGATCAAGGCCGCGGGCGATTGCGAAGACTATGCCCTGGCGAAATATTTCAGCCTGCGCCAGCTGGGCATTCCCAGCGACAAGTTGCGCATTACCTACGTCAAGGCCCTGAAACAGAACCAGGCGCACATGGTGCTGACCTATTACAGCAGCCCTGGCGCCGAACCGCTGGTGCTCGACAACCTGATCGGCGAAATCCGCCCCGCCTCGCAGCGCAAGGACCTGTTGCCGGTGTATGCCTTCAACGCCGAAGGCCTGTACCTGCCCGGCAAACCTGGCCACCCGCGCAGCGGCGACTCGAAAAAACTGTCGCGCTGGCAAGACGTCCTGAAAAAAATGCAAACCGAAGGATTCGCCGTCGGCGACGGTTAGTCGCCACGCCAAGGAGCGCTCGATGAAACTGCGCAACCAGTTGTTTCTTGCCATCTGCCTGTTCTTGCTGGTGGCGTTCAGCGGCAGTTTTTATGCCAGCCTGGAAAGCTCTCGCGAGCAAACGCTGGGCCAGTTGCGCGCCCATGCCCAGGACGCCGCGACCGCCCTGGGCCTGACCTTGACCACCCAGGTCGACGACCCGGCGATGATGGAGTTGATGGTCAGCTCGATTTTCGACAGCGGCTATTACAGCGACATCCGCGTCACCCACCTGGAGAATCGGCAGGTGCTGGTGCAGCGCAGCGTCCCCGAGCGAATCGACGGCGTGCCCGGCTGGTTCGTCAACTTGGTGAATTTGCGCCCCGAGGGCGGCGATGCATTGATCACCCGTGGCTGGCAACAGGTGGCGCGCGTTGAAGTGTTGAGCAATCCCCAGTTCGCCCTGGCCAAACTCTGGGACAGCACACTGGGAAGCCTCGTCTGGTTGCTGCTCTGCGGGCTGCTCAGTGCAGTGTTCGGTGGCTGGCTGCTGCGTCGGCAATTACGTCCGCTGGACACCATGGTCCGGCAGGCCGACGCCATCAGCAAACGCGAGTTTCTCAGCTTGCCGACGCTGCCGCGCACACCGGAGTTGAAACGCGTGGTGCTGGCGATGAACCAGATGGTCGAGAAGCTCAAGACGCTGTTCGCCGAAGAGGCGGCGCGCAGTGAAAAACTGCTCGGCGAGTCCTACCGGGACAGCCTGACAGGGCTGGCCAACCGGCGATTGCTCGATGAACAACTGGCCGATCAATTGCGGATCTCCGAGCAAAATGGCGACGGTCATCTGCTGATGTTGCAGCTCAACGATTTGGCCGGGCTCAATCAACGCCTTGGCGGGCAACGCACCGATGCGTTGATTGGCGCGGTCGGCGACTTGCTCAAGCGCCTGACTCAGGTACCGCAACGGCGCACCTGGCTGGCAGCGCGCAATCGCGGTGGCGAATTCAGCCTGCTGGCACCGGATCTCGATACCGAGGAGGCAACGCGCCTGGCTGCCGAGCTCAGCGCCACCCTGGAAAACCTGCGCCTCACCGGTGCCAGTGACTGCATGCCCGTCGCCCATCTGGGCGTCGTCGCCTTCCATCCCGGCGACCCGGCGAGCCACGTGCTGCATCAACTTGACCAGGCACTGAACGAAGCCCGGCAACATCCCGAGCGCCCCTGGGCCGTGTTGGGCCACAGCGACAGCGCACCAAAGCAGGCCCAACACCACTGGCACACCTGGCTCGACGCTGCCCTGAACGAAGGCCAGCTGCAGTTGTATTTTCAACCGGTGGTGTTATGCGCCGAGACTCGTCAGGTGCTGCATCACAAGGTCCTCGCACGCCTGCTCGATCCACAGGGCGAAGCGATCGCCGCCGGCCAGTTCTTGCCGTGGATCGAGCGGTTTGGCTGGTCGGCGCGCTTTGACCTGGCGATGCTCGAAGCCACCCTCGAATACCTCGTCATCAACCGGATGCCCCTGGCATTGAGCCTGTCCGGCAGCACCTTGCGCGATCAGGCGCAGGTGCAACTGATCCTCGACATGCTTGAATCCCTGCCGGAACTGGCGCCCTTCCTGACCCTGGAAATCGATGAGCGCCAACTGCCTCCGCCAGACCCGTTGCAACGCTTGAGCCACAGCCTGCTCGCCACCGGTTACCGTATCGGGCTGCAGCATTTTGGCGGCCATTTCAGCCAGATCGGCAACCTCACGCAACTGGGGCTGGCGTACCTTAAAATCGACGGCGCCTACATCCGTGGCATCGATGCCGAGCATGATAAACGGCTGTTCATCGAGGCGGTTTGCCGCACGACCCACAGCATCGACTTACCCTTGATCGCAGAAAAAGTGGAAACCCAGGGGGAGCTGGAAGCGATCCGGGCATTGGGGGTGTTTGGCGTGATGGGGCGCTTGATCGGTGAGCCGCAGCCGATGTGATCTGCGGACGGTCGCAGGCAAAAAAAACCGCTCTCCCCTGTCACAGGAAGAGCGGTTTTTTTATTGCGGTTTTCAGGTCACACGGTATCCACCTTCAATGAATGGTCATTGAGCATGCCGTTGATGATGGTGGCCGCATCCGCTGAGCCAACGACCCCGCCCGCCCCCGGCATGACCCCATAGTGGCTGGCCAGGTTGACGCCGGCCAGGTCGATGGTCTGGTTCGGCGCGGCGCCGGCCATGGCGCTGACGTCGATGCTGGTCACCAGTGACGCGCCGCTGCCGCTGACGGTGAAATGCAGGTAGTCATCCAGTGAAGCCGCGGTGTTGGTCTCTCCTTGCAGCAGTTGCGACAGGTCGAGCTTGTCGGCACCCGGTGTGAAGTCGGTGATGACGTCGTGACCGCTGTTGCCGTTGAGCCACTGGAAGGTGTCGGCGCCACTTCCGCCGGTGAGGGTGTTATTGCCCAATCCACCGATCAGGAAGTCGTCGCCACCCGCGCCGTTGAGCACGTCGTTACCCAGGCCACCGGTGATGATGTTGCTGTTGTGATCGCCGGTGAGCGAGTCATTGAAGTTGGAGCCGGTCAGGTTTTCGATGGCGGTCAGGGTGTCGGTGCCGGCACCGATGGTGTTCTGTGCGCCGCTCTCGCCGAGATTGACCGTGACCCCGGCGGTGGCGTGGGCATAGCTCGCGGTGTCGATGCCCGTACCGCCATCGAGCAGGTCGTTGCCCGGTCCGCTGTAGAGCAAGTCGTTGCCTGCTCCACCGTGCAGCTCGTTGTTGCCGGTGCCGGCGACCAGCGCGTCATCCCCCGCTGTCCCGGTGAGGATGTGGTCAGCCTGGTAGCTGATGCTGTCGCTGCCGCCATGGGGGTCGCTGGCGGAGTAGCTGTGGTCCGGCGCAGTGTCCTTGGCCGCGGAGTAATCGACGGTCATCTTCAACTCGTAGTTTTCAGCGCTGTTTGCGCCTGGGCCCGGACCGTCGGGGATGTTGGTGATGTGGATGTGATAGGTCGCATCCTCCTTCGCCGTAAGGGTCTGGCCATCAGCGATGGGCGTGTAGGCGTCATCGTTGATCGAGTACTCCAGGCTGACCTGACCGGCAGTGAGGTTGTGATCCAGGTTGAGGGTTTCCCCCTGCTTGAGATTGACGGTGATCAGGTCATCGCTGTTGTGACCGTTGACCGCACCCAGCGCTCCGCTGACCACCAGGACCGCGGTCATGGCCGCCGTATTCGCGACGAAGGCGCTGCGGGCGATATCGGCATTGTCGCCGGAGACACTGTAGTTCGGTTTGGTCCCGGTAAAGTCTGCCCCTTTTGCGGGCTCCGAGGCTTTTTCGTGGACGCTCGCACCGCTGTCGTGGGCCGTCACCATGCAGCTGTTGTTCACGTCGATGGTGATCGTGGTGGTGCTTTCATCACCGTCACCGTCGCGCAGGGTGTAGGTGAACACATCACTCGCACCCGCCCCGCCCACCGAGTTCGGGTAGCTGTGGTACAGCGCGTTGCCTGCCGCATCCAGGGTCAGGTAGCCGTAGGTGCCGTTGATCTGGCTGCCCACGCCGCCATGCACCGGGGTCGAGGTGTCGTCGCCAGCGCGCACGCCGACCACACCACCGCCGGCGAACTGGCCATCGGCCCCTGCGTGGTCATTCCAGATTACGTTGCCACCGATGTAGCCGCCCTCTCCCACGGACGCAATGTCCGGGATTGCGGTCGGCACGTCATCGACGATGTTGACCACGATGGTGCTGGTGGCGATGTTGCCCAGGGCGTCAGTGGCCTGGTAGGTGAAGGTTTCGTGCAGGACGTTGGCGCCATCGTTGGCCAGCGGCGTGGTGCTGGCTGGCGAAGTCAGGGTGTAGGTATAGCTGCCATCAGGGTGCAGCAACAATTGGCCGTAGGTGCCGATGGCGTTGCTGACCAGGCTGTAGGTAATGGCGCCGCTGCCCCCATGGACCGCACCCACCAGGGTGCCGCTGGCGATTTCGCCGGTGTTGCATGGCTGCTCCAGGGCATTTTCGTAGACGGTCACGTCCTGGTCGCTGGCCGCGACCAGGCAACTGTTGTGCACGTCGATGGTGACGGTGGTGGTGCTTTCGTCACCGTCGGCATCGCGCAGGGTGTAGGTGAACACATCGCTCGCACCCGGCTCGCTCACCGAGTTCGGGTAGCTGTGGTACACGGCGTTGCCCGCCGCATCCAGGGTCAGGTAACCGTAGGTGCCGTTGATCTGGCTGTTCAGGCCGCCATGCACCGGGGTCGAGGTGTCGGAGCCGGCACGCACGCCGACCACGCCACCGCCGGAGCCATCGGAACCGCCGATATCGTTTACCAGCACGTTGCCGGTGACGTTGCCGCCCTCGGCCACCGAGGTTGCATCGGCGCGAGCGGTCGGCAGGTCGTCCACGACCTTGACGTTGATTTCCCCCCGCGCCTCGCTGCCGTCGGCATCGATGGCGATGACTTCAAAGTTCTCGGTGATGCTGTTGGCGCCATCGGCGTTGGGGTGGGTGTCGGTGTAGTTGAGGGTGTAGCTGTAGCTCACGACCCCTGTGGCCGGGTCAAAGCCGGTGATGGTCAGGGTGCTGCCTATCCAGGTGCTGCCCGAGATCGGCAAGCCCTGCACCACGCCACCGCTGATGATCTCGACGCCGGAAATGCTCAGGCTCTGCAGGCCATCCGGGGCGTTGACGGTGAAGGTCCCGTGCTGGGTCAGCGCCGGGGCGTCGGGGTCGCTGCCGTAGGTGAG
>NZ_JAXDEQ010000037.1:0-58504 GCF_035065025.1 Pseudomonas sp. YuFO8
CCCAAGTAACCAAGGGCTCTTGCCCCTGACGTTCGGTGCCTCGCTGTGGCTCGGCATGTCCTCCTTCCGGTCCTGCTCCGTGGGCCCGCCGCCATCGGCCATCCATGGCCGAGACTGTGTAAAAACGTTTTTCAGCGCGACAGGTACTCAAAACCGGACTGGAAATCGCGCTTCTATGCGAAATCCACATCTGCTGACAGGCCAATAAATTTCAGATTGAACGTAGACGCGCACAGTTAAATTTTGGCGAAGCGTTTTTACACACTCTGGGCCGAGGGCGGCTAAACCGGCATCCATGCCGGTTTGCCCACTGCGCAGAACCTCCACTCGGCCTCTCGACGGGGCAAGAAAATCAAGATCAAAAGCCAAAGCAAAAGCGAGGCGAGCTAACGCTCGACCTTGTTGTTTGGTGGTACGCGTTGCATTCCAAATCAAAACGGCGCCTTATGGCGCCGTTTTGCATTGTCACAGCCGACTTTGCTTGCGCCGACGCCACTGTCGCGCCACCCACCAGCGCCAATACATCATCACCAGGCAATAGGCCAACGCCCCCAGCACCAACCCGGTCACCACCGACCCCAGCAAAAACGGTTGCCACAAGGTCGAGAGCTCGCCGCTGATCCATTCCCAGGTCAGCTCGTCCGGCAGATGGCGCGGCGGAACGTCCATCAGCCAGGCACCGGTCTGGTAGGTGCAGAAGAACACGGCCGGCATGGTGATCGGGTTGGTCAGCCAGACCAGGCTGACCGCAATCGGCATGTTGCCGCGCACGATGATCGCAAGAATCGCCGCCACCAGCATCTGCAATGGAATCGGCAGGAATGCCGCGAACAGGCCGACCGCCATGGCCCGGGCCACGGAATGGCGATTGAGGTGCCAGAGGTTCGGGTCATGCAGCAGGGTGCCGAGAAAGCGTAAGGACTTGTGTTCCCTGATGCTGGTCGGGTCTGGCATGTAACGTTTGAATAATCGCCGGGGCATAAGGCTTCTCGGTCGGTCAGGTCGGCAAGTATGTCTGGATTCCATGAGGCGCCCATTCAGACTTTGTGACAATTGTTAACGACGGACGTGCCCTGCGCGGGCTATGCCTAGGGACGGGACTCTCAAGGACGGGCTTATGCGCACAGGGATGATGGCGCTGGCGTTGGGTCTGTTGGCCTTGCGTTTTTTACCGGTGTTACCGCCGGTCTGGTTGTGGTTGTTGATGCCGGTGGCAGGTTTGATTTTGCTGCCGTTCAGGACGTATCCGGCGGCGTTTTTCCTGTTCGGCCTGAGTTGGGCTTGCGCCCATGCGCAATGGGCCCTGGACGATCGGCTGGCGCCGACCCTCGACGGGGAAACGCGCTGGCTTGAGGGGCGGGTGACCGGGTTGCCACAGAACGCAGAAGGGGTGGTGCGTTTCGAACTGACCGACAGCCGGTCACGCCGCAGCGACCTGCCGCGACATTTGCGCCTGGCCTGGTACGACGGCCCGCCGGTCAACAGCGGCGAACAGTGGCGGCTGGCGGTCAAGCTGAAGCGACCCGTAGGTTTGCTCAATCCCCATGCCTTCGATTATGAGGCCTGGCTGCTGGCGCAACGCATCGGTGCGACCGGGACCGTCAAGGCCGGGGAGCGACTGGCGCCAGCCCGGTGGGCCTTGCGCGACGGTGTCCGGCAGCGGCTGCAGGCTGTGGACGCCCAGGGGCGAACGGGCGTGCTGACAGCGTTGGTGCTGGGAGACGGCGCGGGCCTCAGTCGCGAAGACTGGCAGGTGTTGCAAGACACCGGCACCGTGCATCTGCTGGTGATTTCCGGGCAACACGTCGGCTTGTTGGCTGGGATGGTTTATCTGTTGATCGCCGGACTTGCCCGTTTTGGCTTGTGGCCAGGCCGTCTGCCTTGGTTGCCCTGGGCCTGCGGCCTGGCTTTTGCGGCCGCCCTTGGCTATGGGCTGCTGGCCGGCTTCGAAGTGCCGGTTCGCCGAGCTTGTCTGATGATTGGCCTGGTGCTGCTGTGGCGCCTGCGCTTTCGTCACCTGGGTGCGTGGTGGCCGCTGTTGCTGGCACTCAATGGCGTCTTGCTGATGGACCCGTTGGCGAGTCTGCAGCCGGGCTTCTGGCTGTCCTTCGCGGCCGTGGCGGTGTTGATCTTCACCTTCGGTGGTCGCTTGGGCCCTTGGCCATGGTGGCAAACCTGGACCCGTGCCCAGTGGCTGATCGCAATCGGCCTTGGCCCGTTCTTGCTGGTCCTGGGATTGCCGATCAGCCTCAGCGGCCCACTGGTCAATCTGCTGGCGGTGCCCTGGATCAGCCTGGTGGTGCTGCCTCCGGCATTGCTCGGGACTTTGTTATTGCCGGTGCCCCATGTCGGCGAGTGGTTACTGTGGCTGGCGGGCGGTTTGATCGATTGGCTGTTCACCGCGCTGGCACTGGTCGCCGGCAAGGTGCCCGCGTGGCTGCCCGCGGCCATCCCGTTGTGGGTCTGGGGCCTCGGCACTTTGGGTGCCTTTCTGTTGTTGCTGCCGCGAGGCGTGCCCCTGCGTCCGCTAGGGTGGCCTTTGCTGCTGCTCCTGGTTTTTCCACCGCGGCCGCTGCTGCCCGAAGGCATTGCCGAGGTTTGGCAACTGGATGTGGGCCAAGGGTTGGCGATCATGGTGCGTACTCGCCATCACACGCTGCTGTATGACGCTGGCCCGCGTTTTCGAGATCTCGACCAGGGCGCGCGGGTGGTACTGCCAGCGTTACGCAAACTGGGGGTGAAGGAGCTTGACCTGATGTTGATCAGCCATGCCCATGCCGATCACGCCGGTGGCGCCCGGGCCGTTGCCAATGGGTTGCCGGTGAAACGGGTGGTCAGTGGCGAACCTGCCGACCTGCCTGCCGGGTTGCAGGCCGAGGGCTGTGAGAGCGGCCGGCAATGGACGTGGGACGGGGTCGAGTTCCGGCTTTGGCATTGGCCACAGGCCAGGGACAGCAATCAGAATTCCTGCGTCTTGCAGATAACAGCCAATGGCGAGCGCTTGCTGCTCAGCGGCGACATCGACAGCAGCGCCGAGCGCGCCTTGCTCGACAGCCCATTGGCCGTGCCCACCGACTGGTTGCAGGCCCCGCACCACGGCAGCCGCAGTTCGTCGTCGATGGCGCTGCTCAACGTCTTGCAGCCCAAGGCGGTGCTGATCTCCCGTGGCCAGGGCAACTCGTTCGGTCATCCGCATGCGGTGGTGATTGCCCGCTATCGAAATCGCGGCACGGCGATCTACGACAGCGCGCAGCAAGGCGCCGTTCATCTGCAACTGGGGCGTTTCGAGCCGCCACGCGCGATGCGTCAAGAACGGCGCTTCTGGCGCGATCCACCACCCCCGGGCAAATAACCGGGCGTTAGCAAAGGCCGACCGGATGCGACATCACAGTCTTCGGTGCGCCCACCCCCTATGTTAGAGTGGCGCACTTTTTCGAGGGGACTGTCACTGTGTGGGAATTGGTCAAATCCGGCGGCTGGATGATGCTGCCGATCATCCTGAGTTCCATCGCGGCAATGGCGATCGTTGCCGAACGTCTGTGGACCCTGCGAGCCAGTCGCGTGACCCCGGAGCATTTGCTCGGGCAGGTCTGGGTCTGGATCAAGGACAAGCAACTGAACAAGGAAAAGCTCAAGGAACTGCGCGCCAATTCGCCCCTGGGTGAAATCCTGGCCGCGGGCCTGGCCAACTCCCGGCATGGTCGCGAGATCATGAAGGAATGTATCGAAGAGGCTGCCGCGCGGGTCATCCACGAGCTGGAACGCTACATCAATGCCCTCGGCACCATCGCCGCCATGGCCCCGTTGCTGGGGCTTTTGGGTACGGTGCTGGGCATGATCGACATTTTCAGTGCGTTCATGGGCACGGGCATGACCACCAACGCCGCAGTGCTCGCCGGGGGTATCTCCAAGGCGCTGATCACCACGGCTGCCGGCTTGATGGTCGGTATCCCTTCGGTATTCTTCCACCGTTTCCTGCAACGCCGGATCGATGAGCTGGTGGTAGGCATGGAGCAGGAAGCGATCAAGCTGGTCGAAGTGGTGCAGGGTGATCGTGACGTGGATCTGGCGGGGGTCAAAGCGTGAAATTCCGCCGCAAGCAACGGGAGAATGTGGACATCAACCTCGCGTCGCTGATCGACGTGGTGTTTATCCTGCTGCTGTTTTTTGTCGTGACCACGACCTTCACCCGTGAAACCCAGTTGCGCGTCGATCTGCCCGAAGCGGTCAGCGGCGCGCCTTCCGACGACCAGACCCGGCAGCTGGATATCGCGATCAGCGCCGACGGAGTGTTTTCGGTGAACAACCAGGTATTGCCCAAAAGCGACCTGGCGACGCTGATGGATGCCCTGCAGAAACAATCAAATGGCGACACCAGCCGGCCGCTGTCCATCAGCGCCGACGGAAAATCCCAGCATCAGTCGGTCATCACCGCCATGGACGCCGCCGGCAAGCTTGGCTTCAGCCATTTGCGCATGACCACAGTCGAGGCGGCGCCGCCCGCGCCCTGATGGCCATGTCCGATCGCCTGCTCGCCGCGTGGTACCGAGGCCATCCGGCCCTGAAACTGCTACAGCCGCTGGAGTGGTTGTACCGGCGCGTGGTCAACAACAAGCGCCAGCGCTTTCTGGCGGGCGAGGGTGAGATCTATCAGCCACCGGTACCGCTGATCGTGGTGGGCAACATCACCGTCGGCGGCACCGGCAAGACCCCGCTGATCCTGTGGATGATCCAGCACTGTCAACGCAGCGGCTTGCGGGTCGGCGTGGTCAGCCGCGGTTACGGCGCCAAGCCTGCGCAATTGCCATGGCGGGTCGAGGCGGATCAAGGGGCCGAGATCGCTGGCGATGAGCCGCTGTTGATCGTGCAGCGTACCGGCGTGCCCTTGATGATCGATCCAGATCGCAGCGCGGCGGTCAAAGCCTTGCTGGCCAGTGAGCCGCTGGACCTGATCCTGTCCGATGACGGCATGCAGCATTACCGCCTGGCCCGGGATCTGGAGCTGGTGCTGATCGACGCCGCCCGTGGCCTGGGCAACCGCCGTTGCCTGCCGGCCGGGCCACTGCGTGAACCGGTCGAGCGACTGCAAAGTGTCGACGCGGTGCTCTACAACGGCGCCACGGCCGACAGCGGTGACGGCTTTGCCTTCCAGTTGCAACCGACCGCACTGGTCAACCTGCAAAGCGGCGAACGGCGCCCGCTCGATCACTTTCCCGCGGGCCAGGCGCTGCATGCCGTGGCCGGGATCGGTAACCCGCAGCGTTTCTTCAAGACCCTCGAGACGTTACACTGGCAGCCAATCCCGCACGCGTTCGCCGACCACGCCGAATACAGCGTGCAGGCCTTGAATTTCAATCCGCCATTGCCATTGGTGATGACCGAAAAGGACGCGGTGAAGTGCCGTGCCTTCGCCGCCGCCGACTGGTGGTACCTGGCGGTCGACGCTGTGCCGTCGCCAGCCTTCACGGCCTGGTTCGATACACAGTTGATGCGCCTGTTGCCGGCTCGTCTTTTGCCTTAACTCCGTTTCTATCCAGGGAATGTTCATGGACACCAAATTGCTCGACATCCTCGCTTGCCCGGTCTGCAAAGGTCCGCTCAAGCTCAGCGCCGACAAGACCGAGCTGATCAGCAAGGGCGCTGGCCTTGCATACCCGATTCGCGACGGCATCCCGGTCATGCTCGAAAGCGAAGCCCGCACCCTGACCACCGACGAGCGTCTGGATAAATGACTACAGCCTTTACCGTTGTTATTCCTGCGCGCTATGCCTCGACCCGTCTGCCGGGCAAACCGCTGCTGTTGATCGCCGGCAAGCCGATGATCCAGCACGTGTGGGAACAGGCGTGCAAAAGCAGCGCCGAACGTGTGGTAGTGGCCACTGACGACGTACGCATCGCCCAGGCCTGCGAAGGGTTCGGTGCGCAAGTGGTGATGACTCGCGTGGATCACAACTCCGGCACCGATCGCCTGGCCGAAGTCGCAGCGAAGCTGGGCCTGGCGCCTGACGCGATCGTGGTCAACGTCCAGGGTGACGAGCCGCTGATCCCGCCAAGTGTCATCGATCAGGTGGCCGTCAACCTGGCGGCCCACCCTGAAGCGCGCATGGCCACCCTGGCCGAGCCGATCGAAGACGTCGAGAGTCTGTTCAATACCAACGTGGTCAAGGTCGTCAGCGACCTCAATGGCCTGGCACTGACCTTCAGTCGCGCCACCTTGCCATGGGCCCGGGACACCTTCGCCAAGAGCCTCGAGCAGTTGCCGGAAGGTGTGCCGTATCGCCGCCACATCGGCATCTATGCCTACCGCGCCGGTTTCCTGCATGACTTCGTCAGCTGGGGCCCGTGCTGGCTGGAAAACACCGAATGCCTGGAACAGCTGCGTGCCTTGTGGCACGGCGTCCGGATTCACGTCGCCGATGCGCTGATCGCGCCGCCGGCCGGTGTCGATACCCTTGAAGACCTTGAGCGCGTTCGTCGCCTGCTGGAGGCCTGATGCGGGTTCTGTTTGTCTGCCTGGGCAATATCTGCCGTTCACCCACGGCCGAAGGTGTACTGCGGCATAAACTGCGCGAAGCGGGGCTGGCCGATCAAGTCGAAGTGGCCTCCGCCGGTACCGGCGACTGGCACGTGGGCAGTGCACCGGACAAGCGCAGCCAGGCGGCGGCGAAAAAGCGCGGTTATGATTTGTCCGCCCAGCGCGCCCAGCAGGTCACCCGCGCCGATTTCGCCGAGTACGACCTGATCCTGGCAATGGACAACAGCAACCTGCGCAACCTCATGGACCTGCAACCGGCCAAGGGCAGGGCGGAGCTGGACCTGTTCCTGCGTCGCTACCCGTCGGAGATCGATGAAGTCCCGGACCCGTACAACGACAGTGAGCATGGGTTTGAAATTGTGTTGGACCTGATCGAGCGCGCCAGTGACCTGCTGGTGATCGAACTGAAGGAACGGTTATGAGTTTGCAGGTGCGATCAGGGGTTTCACTCAAGCCGTTCAACAGCTTTGGCGTGGATGTCCAGGCCCGTCTGTTTGCCGAGGCCCACAGCGACGCTGATGTGCGTGAGGCCCTGGCTTATGCACGGGAGCACCAGGTGCCCTTGCTGGTGATCGGCGGTGGCAGCAACTTGCTGCTGACGGCCGATGTTGAATCACTGGTACTGCGCATGGCCAGCCGCGGAATCCGCGTGATCAGCGACGATGGCAGCAAAGTCGTGATCGAGGCCGAGGCGGGCGAGCCCTGGCATCCGTTCGTGCAACACACCCTGGTGCAGGGCTTGTCGGGCCTGGAAAACCTCAGCCTGATTCCCGGCACCGTGGGCGCCGCGCCCATGCAGAACATCGGCGCCTATGGCGTGGAGATCAAGGATGTGTTCGCCGGCCTGACCGCCCTTGATCGCCAGAGTGGCGAGTTGCGCGACTTCAGCCTGCAAGAGTGCAACTTCGCTTACCGCGACAGCGTGTTCAAGCAGGAACCTGGGCGCTGGTTGATCCTGCGCGTGCGTTTCATCCTCGATCGCGCTGCACAGCTGCACCTGGAATATGGTCCGGTGCGTCAGCGCCTGACCGAGCAGGGCATCGATCATCCGACCGCCACGGACGTCAGCCAGGCCATCTGCAGCATTCGCAACGAGAAACTCCCGGACCCGGCGGTGCTCGGCAATGCCGGCAGCTTTTTCAAGAATCCCCTGGTGCCAGCGGCGCTGGTCGCCCGGCTCAAGGGCGAATACCCGGACCTGGTGGCCTACGCGCAACCCGACGGGCAGATGAAGCTGGCGGCGGGCTGGCTGATCGAGCGGGCAGGGTGGAAAGGTTTCCGCGAGGCCGATGCCGGCGTGCACAAGATGCAGGCACTGGTGCTGGTCAATTACGGCAGCGCGACGGGACTGCAACTGCTGGACCTGGCACAGCGTATCCAGAAAGACATCTCAGAGCGTTTTCATGTCGACCTGGAAATGGAGCCCAACCGGTATTAGGAAAGCAGCTGCAAGCTGCAAGCTTCAAGCTTTCAGCCGCGAGCTACAATCTTTATATCTCGAGCTGCTCGCTGCCTTGCTTCTACTTGAAACTTGCAGCTTAAAGCTTGCAGCCAAAAGCCCTGCCTCAGCAGGGCTTTTTGTTAATACAGGCTTAACCTGGTCTGCTGACGATGCAAGCATTTGCTCCACCAAAGGCCCGGTGCAGACGTGTCCGTTCGCACAAGAGAGCCCATTAGCCTGAGTCGATCTGCGTTACCCACCCAAGATCCATCGGCAGATTGCTCGACCCCATAACCCAAGCACTATGCGGGCGTGCCCATGATTACCCTGAAACTCAACGGTCAAGACCATCCGCTCGACGTCACCGAGGATATGCCCTTGCTCTGGGCGATCCGCGACGTGGCCGGTTACAACGGCACCAAATTCGGCTGTGGCATGGGCCTTTGCGGCGCCTGCACGATTCATATCGAAGGTGCTCCGGCGCGCAGTTGCATCACGCCGATCGGCTCGGTAGTCGGCCAGAACGTCACCACCATAGACAACCTGCATGCCGACCCGGTGGGCAAAGTCGTGCAGCAAGCCTGGCTCGATACGGCCGTGGCCCAATGCGGTTACTGCCAGGGCGGGCAGATCATGTCCGCCACCGCGCTGCTCAAGACCAACCCGAACCCGAGCGACGAACAGATCGAAGAGGCAATGGTCGGCAACATCTGCCGCTGCGGCACCTACAACCGCATCAAGACCGCCATCCGCCAGGCATCCACTCACCTGAAGGAGGCCAAGGCATGAGCCGGTTACCCGATGATTTCGCCCTGAGCAACCTCAGTCGGCGTGGTTTTCTCAAGGGAGTGGGCGCCGCCAGTGCACTGGTGGTCGCCGCGAGCTGGGGCTGGCAGGACGCATTTGCCGAAGAAGCGCAGAAAAAGTTCGGTGCCGACGGCATGCCCCACGGCTGGGTCGACGATCCCAAGGTTTATGTGAGCATCGGCACTGATGGCACAGTGACGGTGGTGTGCAACCGTTCGGAAATGGGCCAGGGCGTACGGACCAGCCTGACCATGGTGGTGGCCGATGAACTGGAAGCCGATTGGGCACGGGTCAAGGTGCAGCAGGCGCCGGGCGATGAAGTGCGCTTCGGCAATCAGGACACCGACGGTTCGCGCAGCATGCGTCACTGGTACGAGCCGATGCGCCGCTGCGGTGCCGCCGCGCGGACGATGCTCGAACAGGCCGCTGCCGACCAGTGGAAAGTGCCGGTGGGCGAATGCCATGCCCAGCTGCATAAAGTCATCCACAAGCCTTCCGGGCGTGAGCTGGAGTATGGCGCCCTGGCCACAGCTGCCAGCGCCCTGGCCGTGCCGGCACGGGACAGCTTGCGACTCAAGCAGCCCGCGGAATTTCGCTATATCGGCAAGGAAGGCACCAAGGCCATCGATGGCGACGACATCGTCAACGGTCGCGCGGTATACGGCGCCGACGTGCATTTCGATGGCATGCTGTTCGCCACCATTGCCCGGCCGGCGGTGTACGGCGGCAAGGTCAAGAGCTTCGATGGCAGTGCGGCGATGAAAGTGCCGGGGGTGGTCAAGGTCATCCAGATCGAGAGCCGTCCCTTGCCCTCGGAGTTTCAACCCCTGGGCGGCATCGCAGTGGTGGCCAGCAACACTTGGGCAGCGATCAAGGGGCGCGATGCGCTGAAAATCGAATGGGACGATGGCCCTAACGCCAGCTACGACTCGATTGCCTACCGCAAGGAGCTGGAGGCCGCCTCGCTCAAACCCGGAAAAGTGGTGCGCAACACCGGCAATATCGACGAGGCCATGAGCGGCGCCGACAGCACGCTGGAAGCCTCCTACTACTTGCCGCACCTGTCACAATCGCCAATGGAACCGATGGTCGCCATCGCTCGCTACAAGGACGGAGTGTGCGAAGCCTGGGGGCCAAGCCAGGCGCCACAAGTCACCCGCGAGCGGATCGGTGAACGCCTGGGCGTGCCCTTCGATAACGTTACGTTCAACGTGACGCTGCTGGGCGGTGGCTTCGGGCGCAAGTCCAAACCCGACTTCATCATCGAAGCGGCGATCCTGGCCAAGGAATTCCCCGGCAAAGCGGTGAGGGTGCAATGGACCCGCGAAGACGATATCCACAATTCGTACTTTCACACGGTATCGGCCGAATACCTCAAGGCCAGCCTGAACAAGGATGGGCTGCCTTCCGGCTGGCTGCACCGTACGGTGGCGCCGAGTATCACCGCGTTGTTCGCCCCGGGCATGAACCACGAGGCGGCCTTCGAATTGGGCATGGGCTTCACCAACATGGCCTACGCGATTCCCAACATTCGCCTGGAAAACCCCGAGGCCACCGTGCATACGCGGGTGGGCTGGTATCGCTCGGTGTCGAACATCCCCCACGGCTTTGCGATCCAGAGCTTCATCGATGAACTGGCGCACAAGGCCGGGGAGGACCCGCTCAAGTACCAGGTCAGGCTGCTCGGCCCGGACCGTCAGATCGATCCGCGTACCTTGAGTGAAGAGTGGAACTACGGTGAATCGCCCGAGCGTTATCCGATCGACACCGCGCGATTGCGCACGGTGCTGGAAACCGCCGCCAAGGCCGCCGGCTGGGGCCGCGAGTTGTCCAAAGGCCGGGGCCTGGGCCTGGCGGTGCATTACAGCTTCGTAACCTATGTGGCGGCGGTGATTGAAGTCGAGGTCAAGGACGATGGCACCTTGATCGTGCACAAAGCGGACATCGCCGTGGATTGCGGTCCGCAGATCAACCCCGAACGGATTCGCGCGCAGTTCGAGGGGGCCTGTGTCATGGGCCTGGGCAACGCGGTGCTGGGCGAAATCAGCTTCAAGGACGGCAAGGTCCAGCAGGACAACTTCCACATGTACGAAGTGGCGCGCATGTCCCTGGCGCCCAGGGAAGTCGCGGTGCACCTAGTCACGCCGCCGGGCGAGGTGCCGTTGGGCGGTGTCGGCGAACCGGGTGTGCCGCCGATTGCGCCGGCCCTGTGCAACGCGATCTTCGCCGCCACCGGCAAGCGTATCCGCGACCTGCCGATCCGTTATCAATTGCAGGGCTGGCAGAAGGTCCAGGCGTGATGGACAGTGCCGATCTGAATGTCTTGCGCAGCGTGCTGGAGTGGCGCCGCGCCGGCCAGAGGGTGATCCTGTACAGCGTCGTTCAGGCCTGGGGCACCGCGCCCCGGGCGCCTGGCGCCATGCTGGCGCTGCGTGAGGATGGCGTGGTGATCGGCTCGGTGTCCGGTGGTTGTGTCGAGGACGACCTGATCGCACGGTTGCATGACGGTCGCATTACGCCCGCCGGGCCGCCGGTGCAACTGATCACCTACGGGGTGAGCCGTGAGGAGGCGGCTCGGTTCGGTTTACCTTGCGGCGGCACCTTGCGCTTGACCGAGGAGCGCGTCGGCGATCCTGCGTGGGTCGCCGAGCTGCTGGCGCGCTGCCAAGCCCATGAAATCGTCGCACGTTCGCTGGATATCGCCACCGGAGAGGTGATTTTGCAGCCGGCCGACAAGACCGATGTGCTGGCTTTCGATGGCCAGACCCTGCGAGCCATCTATGGTCCGCGCTGGCGCTTGCTATTGATCGGCGCCGGGCAGTTGTCCCGCTATGTCGCCGAGATGGCGCGGCTGCTGGATTTCGACGTATTGATTTGCGATCCGCGCAGCGAGTTCGTCTACGGCTGGGAGGAACAGCACGGTCGATTCGTCTCGGGCATGCCCGATGAGGCGGTGGTGAACATCCAGACAGACGAGCGCACGGCCATCGTCGCCCTGACTCACGACCCCCGCCTGGATGACATGGCACTGCTCACGGCTCTCGATTCCCGGGCCTTTTATGTCGGCGCGCTGGGCTCGCGCATCAACAGCCAGCAGCGCCGGGACAACCTGGCTCAGCTCGGCTTGTCGCAACAGGCCATCGAGCGGCTGCATGGTCCGGTCGGCTTGCACATCGGCAGCCACAGCCCGGCGGAAATCGCCTTGTCGCTGATGGCCGAGATTGTCGCAATCAAGAATGGCGTCGAGCTCAAGCAGAAAAAACCGCTGCGGGAGGGTGTATGAGTGAATCCATCGGGGTGATCGTGCTGGCGGCGGGGCAGGGCAGTCGCTTCCGACAGGTCGCCGGTGACGAAAAGGACAAGCTGCTGGCTGATTGCACGGGGCGTGATGGCACGGTTCGATCGGTGATCGAACAGGTTCTGGTCAATCTGCCTGCCACCTTGGAAAAACGCATGCTGGTGACCACGGCGGATCGCCCGCAAGTGAGCCGCATGGCCAAGGCCTATGGCTGTGAGATCGTCCTGATCGAATCGACCGGGATGGGCGACAGCATTGCGGCCGGGGTGAAGGCGTGTGCGCAGCTTGAGGGTTGGCTGATGGTGCTGGGGGATATGCCGTTCATCCTGCCTTCAAGTATCGAACAGGTGGTGGCGAACATCGCCGATGACTGCATCAGTGTGCCGGTGCAGGAGGGTGAGTACGGGCATCCGGTGGGCTTCGGGCGCAGCTTTGGTCCGGGTTTGATGGCATTGGCGGGTGATCGTGGCGCCAAGGCGCTTTTTGCCCAGGGGCGTGTGGTTGAAGTGACGGTGGATGATCCCGGCGTGTTGTGGGATGTGGATGTACCCGAAAAGTTGGCGTTTGGGCCCTAAAAGATCGCAGCCTGCGGCAGCTCCTACATAGACGGTGCCTATCCTGTAGGAGCTGCCGAAGGCTGCGATCTTTTGATCTTCTGGAACATAAAAAAGCCCCGCCTGGCATCACCAGGCGGGGCTTTTCATTAGCCGAGGAAATCAGACGAGAGGTTTAGGCTCGTGCTCTTTTTCCTGGGCTTGCTCGTGTTGCACAACCGCTTCCTGAACGGAGCGAGGCGCTTCGGCGATTACCGATTCAGCCTGCTCGGCAGCGACTTCGGCAGCCGGGGCAGGAGCTGCCTCGACCACTTCGGCAGCAACCGGCGCTGGCTCGTCAGCGACAACCGGAGCAGCAGCGGCCGCCAATTCGGCTTCGCGCTGCAGACGCTCTTCTTCACGCTTGCGGCGACGCACTTCACGTGGGTCGTTCGGCGCACGGCCACTTGGCGTCAGGGCGCTGACAGGGGCCGTTTCGACGACTGGAGCGGCAACTTCGGCAACTTCGGCAACAACCGGCGCTTCAACCACTGGAGCAGGCTCGGCAGCCGCGACAACCGGCTCGGAGACTACCGGTTCAGCCACTTCGGCTTCAGCAGCTGGTGCCGGAGCAGGCGTTTCGACTACAGCTGGCTCGGCAACCCAGTTGAAGGCGGTTTGCTCTTCGCGAACTTCACGAACGGCTTCGGTCACGGTTTCAGTGACGGTCTCGACAACCGGTTCTGCAGCTACGGCTGGCTCAGCGGCAGCTTCAACCACTGGCTGTGCTTCTGGCGCTGCTGCCACTTCGATTTCCGGCGAGGCGGTGACTTCGACCGGCGTCGTCGCTTCCACGACTGGTGCTTCGACCGGAGCCGATTCCAGGGTGGCGGCAGTGGCGCGTTCGGCTTGCTCGTTGGCCTGTGCTTCGGCCGGAGCGCTGATCACGCTGCTGGCAACGGCGGCGGTAACCGCCAGGCCGGCGGCCAGGTCAGCAGTGCTTGGCGCTTCATTGCTTTCGCCGGCTTCGGACTCATCCGAACCCTCGATCACGTTGCCGTTGGCATCACGCTGACGCTCGCGACGGTTGCTGCGACGACGCTGGCCACGGGAGCGGCGGCGTGGACGGTCGCCTTCGGCGCCCTCCTGACCGTCTTCCTGCAGTTGCTCTTCGTTGCCGGTCAGCTCTTCTTCAACAACGGCTGGCGCTTGTTCGGCACGAGGTTGACGTTCTTCACGCGGTGGGCGTGGAGCGCGTTCTTCCCGTGGCGGGCGGGCCGGGCGTTCTTCAGTGGCAGCAGCCGGAGTAGCAGCGGCAGCGGCAGCGGCTGGAGCGACGGCGTCCAGAGGCTCACGCAGTTCACGCACACGCTCTTCACGCTCGCCACGTGGCTTGCGATCTTCGCGTGGGGCGCGGGGTGCACGTTCTTCACGTGGCGCGCGCGGTGCGCGTTCTTCGCGGGCTACGGCCGGGGTTTCTTCGCGGGTTTCGCGAGGTTCGCGTACTTCGCGAGGCTGACGCTCTTCGCGCGGTTCGCGTGGTGCACGCTCTTCACGAGGTGCGCGCTCTTCACGTGGCTTGCGCTCTTCATCGCGGCGACCGTTACGGTTGCGGCTCTGCTGGCGGCCGTTGCGACGCTCTTCGTTGCTACGGGCCGGACGCTCGGTGGCAGCCGGTTTCTCGACCACGGCCGGAGCGACAGGCTCTTCCTTGGTGGCGAACAGGCTGACCAGCGACTTGACCAGGCCTTTGAACAGGCTTGGCTCTGGTACGGCGACAGGTGCGGCAACCGGAGCGGCGACGACTTCGGTCGGAACCGGAGCATTGGCGCGGGCTGGAGCTGTCTTGACCGCGGCTTCCTGGCGAACCAGGGTGCGGGTCGCGGCAGCGGGTTGCACTTCTTCCACTTCGGCAGCGGCAGCGGCGATTTCGTAGCTGGACTGGTTGATCGCGGCTTCCGGGCTGTCATCGCGCAGGCGCTGCACTTCGAAGTGCGGCGTTTCGAGGTGATCGTTCGGCAGGATGACGATGCGGGCACGGGTGCGCAGTTCGATCTTGGTGATCGAGTTGCGTTTTTCGTTGAGCAGGAACGCGGCCACCGGGATCGGCACTTGTGCACGAACTTCGGCGGTACGGTCTTTCAGGGCTTCTTCTTCGATCAGGCGCAGGATCGCCAGGGACAGCGATTCAACGTCACGGATGATGCCGGTGCCGTTGCAACGCGGGCAAACGATGCCGCTGCTTTCACCCAGGGATGGACGCAGGCGCTGACGGGACATTTCCAGCAGGCCGAATCGCGAGATGCGACCGACTTGCACGCGAGCGCGGTCGGCTTCCAGGCATTCGCGGACTTTTTCTTCCACGGCGCGCTGGTTCTTGGCCGGGGTCATGTCGATGAAGTCGATGACGATCAGGCCGCCGATGTCGCGCAGGCGCAACTGACGGGCGATTTCTTCGGCGGCTTCAAGGTTGGTCTGCAGGGCGGTTTCTTCGATATCGCTGCCTTTGGTGGCGCGGGCCGAGTTGATGTCGATGGACACCAGGGCTTCGGTCGGGTCGATAACGATGGAACCACCGGAAGGCAGTTCGACCACGCGCTGGAAGGCGGTTTCGATCTGGCTTTCGATCTGGAAGCGGTTGAACAGCGGAACGCTGTCTTCGTACAGCTTGATCTTGCTGGCGTACTGCGGCATCACCTGGCGGATGAAGGTCAGGGCTTCGTCCTGGGCTTCAACGCTGTCGATCAGCACTTCGCCGATGTCCTGGCGCAGGTAATCGCGGATCGCGCGGATGATCACGTTGCTTTCCTGGTAGATCAGGAAAGGCGCGGAACGATCCAGCGAAGCTTCTTTGATGGCGGTCCACAGTTGCAGCAGGTAGTCGAGGTCCCACTGCATTTCTTCGCTGCTGCGGCCCAGGCCGGCAGTGCGCACGATCAGGCCCATGTCGGCCGGTGCAACCAGGCCGTTCAGCGCTTCACGCAGTTCGTTGCGCTCTTCACCTTCAATGCGACGGGAGATACCGCCGGCACGCGGGTTGTTCGGCATCAGCACCAGGTAACGACCGGCCAGGCTGATGAAGGTGGTCAGGGCCGCGCCCTTGTTGCCACGTTCTTCTTTTTCGACCTGAACGATGACTTCCTGGCCTTCGCTCAGGACGTCCTTGATGTTGACGCGGCCTTCAGGGGCTTTTTTGAAGTATTCGCGGGAGATTTCTTTGAGGGGCAGGAAGCCGTGGCGCTCAGAGCCGAAATCGACAAAGGCAGCCTCAAGGCTTGGTTCGATGCGAGTAATCCGGCCTTTATAGATGTTGGCCTTCTTCTGCTCGCGTGCACCGGATTCGATGTCCAGGTCGTAGAGGCGTTGGCCATCTACCAGTGCAACACGCAACTCTTCGGGTTGAGTTGCGTTAATCAGCATTCTTTTCATGTAGTACCGTCGGTTTCCGGGCTGCCGGAAACGGCGTTCGGCACACACGACTTCTCATGGTCGGTGTCAGGTGCGTCGGGAGTGGTTGGCCATTCCCGTGTCCAGCGAAGTCCGGCCAATGTGGGCCTTCATCGCGACGTACGCGTCCTGCTTGCTGTGGCTACTTAAGCACTCAGTCAGGAGGAGGAATCAACCGGCGGCTGTGGACGAGATGAAGCGTCTTGATAAAGCCTATTGCTACACAGGCCAGCGGTTGTGCATCTCCACCCTACACGTATCCCTGATAATTCGGGTGCTGCCGCGCGCAGAATCCGCAGCGGGTTGGCATTTACCGTGAGCTCCGAAAGGGGAGGGTCACGCATCATGGCTAATTTAGGCGTTGTTTCCGTAGCATTCGCTCGGGGTCATTCGCAGCTGACTGCACTTTGTGAACTGGCCGTGAATATTCACTCGCAGGACGAGTCAAAACTCTGTTCTGCGGCTTGATTCAGGCCTCATGTCACCTGCGCTTGTTACACCTGCAAACTCCACCGTTACGTAGCGAAAGCCCCGTAGGACGGCCTCGCGTCCTGGTGAATTGCGTTGGTCAGGGCCGGTTTTTGACCGTTGGTCCGCTGTCCAGGCCGCTTTTGGCGGCGTTCGCGACTATAGCAGCAATGATTAAGTGCTTCAATTCCATAAAAAATTGTTATCATCCGCGGCATGACGACGACTACCCCCCCGACTCCAGGCGTACAACTGCTTGAGGTCTCGCCGGAATATGCCGGCCAACGTATTGACAACTTCCTTCTCGCTCGGCTCAAAGGCGTGCCCAAGACCTTGATTTACCGCATTTTGCGCAAAGGCGAAGTGCGAGTGAACAAGGGCCGGATCAAGCCCGAATACAAGCTGCAGGCGGGCGATATCGTGCGCGTGCCGCCGGTTCGCGTGCCTGAACGCGACGAGCCGGTGCCGCTGGCCCAGGGGCTGCTGCAGCGCCTGGAAGCCTCGATTGTCTTCGAAGACAAGGCCCTGATCGTGATCAACAAGCCCGCCGGCATTGCGGTTCACGGCGGCAGCGGCCTGACGTTCGGGGTGATCGAAGCCTTTCGTCAGTTGCGCCCCGATTGCAAGGAGCTCGAACTGGTTCACCGTCTCGACCGTGATACCTCCGGCCTGCTGATGATCGCCAAGAAGCGCAGCATGTTGCGCCACTTGCATACCGCGTTGCGCGGTGATGGCGTCGACAAGCGCTACATGGCGCTGGTGCGCGGTAACTGGGCGAGCTCGATCAAGCAAATCCGTGCGCCGCTTGGCAAAAGTAACCTGCGCTCTGGCGAGCGCATGGTCGAGGTCGACGAGGAGGAGGGCAAGGAGTCCGTGACCGTGTTCAAGGTCCTGCGCCGCTTCGGCGACTTCGCCACCCTGATCGAAGCCAAGCCGATTACCGGCCGCACTCACCAGATCCGTGTCCACACCCTGCACGCCGGGCATTGCATCGCTGGCGACAGCAAATATGGTGAGGAAGGTTTCAGCAAGGAAATCCGCGATCTGGGCGGCAAGCGCCTGTTCCTGCATGCCTACATGCTGACCGTGCCGTTGCCCGATGGCGGCGAGTTGAAGTTGCAGGCCCCGGTCGACGAGATGTGGGCCAAGACTGTGGAGCGTTTGAGTGCGCCCATCTGATTACAAGCTGCTGATTTTCGATTGGGACGGCACCTTGGCCGATTCCATTGGTCGGATTGTCGAGGCAATGCATGTGGCATCGCAGCGGTCCGGGTTTGCGCAGTGCGATGACTTTGCCGTCAAGGGCATCATCGGCCTGGGGCTGCCGGAGGCTATCCGTACCCTGTATCCCGAGATCGGCGAGGCCGAGTTGATTGCCTTCCGTCAGCACTACGCCGACCACTATATCGCCTCGGAGGCGGAGCCTTCGCCCTTGTTTGACGGCGTGGTCGAGTCGCTCGAGGCGTTCCGTGCCCAGGGTTATCACCTGGCCGTGGCCACGGGCAAGGCCCGTCGCGGGCTGGATCGGGTGCTGAAGTCCCATGGGTGGGAAGATTACTTCGACATCACCCGTGCCGCCGACGAGACGGCCAGCAAGCCCCATCCGTTGATGCTGGAGCAGATACTTGCCCATTGCGAGGTGCGTGCGGACCAGGCGCTGATGGTGGGTGATTCGTCCTTCGACTTGCAGATGGCACGCAATGCCGGCATGGATTCGGTGGCGGTCAGCTACGGCGCGCAATCGATCGAAGCGCTGAAGCTGTTCGAGCCGCGACTGACCATCGATCGTTTTTCACAATTGCACGACTGGCTGGGCCAGCGGGCTTAATACGTTATTGCTGGGGTAGATGGCATGGCCGACGAATGGAAAGCGCCCGCCAAGGCGAGTGCAGAGAGCGGTGACGAAAAAAGCTGGAAGCTGCTGGAAAAGACCCTGCTGGCCGGTGTGCAGGAGCAGCGTCGCTCCCGGCGCTGGGGGATTTTCTTCAAGTTGCTGACCTTCGTGTACCTGTTTGTCGCGCTGGCGCTGTTTACGCCGCTGATGGACATGGAGAAGGCCGCTACCCGCAGTGGCAATTACACCGCGTTGATCGACATCACCGGCATGATCGCCGACAAGGAACCGGCCAGCGCCGATAATATTGTCGGCAGCCTGCGGGCCGCTTTCGAAGACGAAAAGGTCAAGGGCGTCATCCTGCGTATCAACAGCCCTGGCGGCAGTCCGGTGCAGTCGGGCTACGTCTATGACGAGATCCGCCGTCTGCGTGGCCTGCATCCGGATACGAAGCTCTACGCAGTGATTTCCGACCTGGGTGCTTCCGGTGCGTATTACATTGCCAGTGCGGCGGACCAGATCTATGCCGACAAGGCGAGCCTGGTGGGTTCCATTGGGGTTACGGCGGCTGGTTATGGCTTCGTCGGCACCATGGAGAAGCTGGGTGTGGAGCGTCGCACCTACACCTCGGGCGAGCACAAGTCCTTCCTCGATCCGTTCCAGCCGCAGAAGCCTGAAGAAACGGCGTTCTGGCAGGGCGTGTTGGATACCACTCACAAACAGTTCATCAACAGCGTCAAGCAGGGTCGTGGCGACCGCCTGAAAGACAAGGAACATCCGGAGCTGTATTCCGGGCTGGTCTGGTCGGGTGAGCAGGCGCTGCCGCTGGGATTGATCGATGGCCTGGGCAGTGCCAGTTCGGTGGCTCGCGATGTGGTCGGCGAAAAAGAGCAGGTGGACTTCACCGTTCAGGAATCGCCATTCGACCGCTTCTCGAAAAAGCTCGGTGCCAGCGTGGCTGAGCATTTGGCGATGTGGATGGGGTTTAACGGTCCGTCGCTGCGCTAAGCCGCTTTAAACATCAAAAGATCGCAGCCTGCGGCAGCTCCTACAAGGTTATGTGTACACCTGTAGGAGCTGCCGAAGGCTGCGATCTTTTGCTTTCAAGGGACTTTCACGCCTTCGGCCAACAACATATCCACCAGGCGAATCAGCGGCAGGCCTACCAGGCTGGTAGCATCAGGCCCTTCGGTGCTTTGAAACAGGCTCACCCCCAATCCCTCGGCCTTGAAGCTGCCAGCGCAATCGTAGGGTTGTTCAGCGTGCAGATAGCGTTCGATGCGTTCGCTGTCGAGTGTTCGCATGTGTACCGTGAACGGCACGCAGTCGACCTGACAATGGCCGGTCTGGCTGTTCAGCAGGGCGAGCCCGGTCAGAAACGTCACGCTGGCGCCGCTGGAGGCCAGGAGCTGCTCGCGGGCTTTTTCAAAGGTGTGGGGCTTGCCGATAATCCGCTCGCCCAGCACCGCGACCTGGTCGGAGCCGATAATCAGATGAGCGGTATGGCTGGCGGCCAGTGCCCGCGCTTTCTGTTCGGCGAGGCGTTTGACCAGTTCGATGGCGGATTCGCCAGGGCGGTGGCTTTCGTCGATATCCGGCGAGCTGCAGCTGAATGGCAGCTGCAGGCGGGCCAGCAAATCCCGGCGATAGACCGAGCTGGAAGCGAGTAATAAAGGCAGCATGGGCAACTCCAAATGACTGGCGCGAATTCTAGCGAGGCTTCCAAGTGACGGACAGGGCTGAATTTCCTTTGACATGGGCGGGTGCATCCCTATAATGCTGCGCCTATGTTGAATGACCCGATTCCACCTCACGTTGACCCGCGCAAATTGGCTGATCGTGGCACCACCCTCCAGGGTGAAATGCTGCTGGCCGATTTGAAGAGACTCTGCGACCCGCTTTCCGACAATGTCGGTACGGTGCAGGCTAAATTCGTTTTTGAACGAGATGAACGTAAATCTGTGGTCATCCACAGCTTTATCGACACCGAAGTCAAAATGGTTTGCCAGCGTTGTCTTGAGCTGGTCACCCTGCCGATCCATAGCGAATGCAGTTACGCTGTGGTGAAGGAGGGTGCGAATACCCAGTCGTTACCGAAAGGTTATGACGTGCTGGAACTGGGCGAAGATCCATTGGATCTGCAGTCACTGATCGAGGAGGAGCTTCTGCTCGCCTTGCCCATTGTGCCTGCTCATCATCCGGAAGAATGCCAGCAGCCGGCGGGAGCAGATGAGCCCGAACCGAGCGAGGACGAGGTAACGCGGTCCAACCCGTTCAGTGTATTGGCGCAGTTAAAGCGTGACCCAAACGTTTAGGAGTTAATCAATTATGGCTGTTCAGCAGAACAAAAAATCCCGCTCTGCCCGTGACATGCGCCGTTCGCACGACGCTCTCGAGGCTAGCACCCTGTCTGTAGAAAAAACCACCGGTGAAGTTCACCTGCGTCACCACGTATCGCCAGAAGGCGTATACCGTGGTCGTAAAGTGATCGACAAGGGCGCTGACGAGTAATCACTTGTCCGCTCAAGTCATCGCGATTGACGCAATGGGCGGGGACTTCGGTCCCCGCAGCATTGTCCAGGCCAGCCTTGCTTGCCTGTCTGCCACGCCCTCGCTGCACCTGACCCTCGTCGGTCAACCCTCCCTCCTTGAAGAATTGATCGCTGGCCAACCGGCTGTGGATCGCGCGCGCCTGTCGATTGCTGCAGCGTCCGAAGTCATCGCCATGGACGAAAAGCCGACCCAGGCCCTGCGTGGCAAGCCCGACTCGTCGATGCGCGTGGCCCTTGAATTGCTGCGCGACGGCAAGGTCCAGGCCTGTGTCAGTGCCGGTAATACCGGGGCGCTGATGGCGTTGTCGCGCTTTGTGCTCAAGACCTTGCCGGGCATCGATCGGCCGGCCATGGTGGCGGCGATCCCGACGCAGAAAGGTTACTGCCAGTTGCTCGACCTGGGCGCCAATGTCGATTGCAGCGCCGAGCATCTGTTGCAGTTCGCGGTGATGGGTTCCGTCGCGGCGGAAACCCTGGGCATCGTGCGCCCGCGCGTGGCCCTGCTGAACATCGGCACCGAAGATATCAAGGGCAATCAGCAGGTCAAGTTGGCTGCAACCCTGTTGCAAAGTGCCCGTGGCATCAACTACATCGGTTTTGTCGAAGGCGACGGGTTGTACCGTGGTGAAGCGGACGTCGTGGTCTGTGATGGTTTTGTCGGCAACATCCTGCTCAAGTCCAGCGAGGGCCTGGCCACGATGATTGCCGGGCGCATCGAGGCGTTGTTCAAGAAAAGCCTGCCATCGCGCATGGTCGGAGCCTTGGCCTTGCCACTGATGAAGCGACTGCAGGCCGACCTGGCACCCGCACGGCATAACGGCGCGAGCTTCCTCGGGTTGCAGGGTATCGTGGTTAAAAGCCACGGATCTGCGGGGGTGCAGGGCTTCCAGAGTGCGATTTCCCGCGCCTTGATCGAGATCCAGGAAAACCTGCCGGAACGCATCCACGGTCGTCTGGAGGATTTGTTGCTTTAGGCGTTTTCGTCGGACAATGCTTAAATGTGACCGCTTGGGCTATTTGGCCATCCAACTGTCAGTTTCTTGCGTCCCCCGAGTGGGGCGCCAATTCTCCGACGACCAGATCATTAGGGGCTTGTTACATGTCTGCTTCCCTCGCATTCGTCTTTCCGGGACAGGGTTCGCAGTCCCTCGGCATGCTGGCCGAGTTGGGCGCGCAACACCCGGTCGTCCTCGACACTTTCAAAGAAGCTTCCGATGCCCTCGGTTACGACCTGTGGGCCCTGACCCAACAAGGGCCGGAAGAGCAACTCAACCAGACCGATAAAACCCAACCGGCGATCCTCACCGCTTCGATCGCCCTGTGGCGTCTGTGGCTGGCTGAAGGCGGCGCGCGTCCGGCTTATGTCGCCGGTCACAGCCTGGGCGAATACAGCGCCCTGGTGGCGGCTGGCAGCCTGAGCCTGGCGGACGCGGTGAAGCTCGTCGAGCGCCGTGGCCAGCTGATGCAGGAAGCTGTTCCGGCCGGGCAGGGCGGCATGGCTGCGATCCTCGGCCTGGAAGACGCCGACGTACTGGCTGCCTGTGCCGAAGCGGCGCAGGGCGAAGTGGTCAGCGCGGTCAACTTCAACTCCCCGGGCCAAGTGGTCATTGCCGGTGCGAAGGCAGCGGTCGAGCGTGCCATCGAAGGTTGCAAGGCCCGTGGCGCCAAGCGTGCCATGCCGTTGCCGGTCAGCGTGCCGTCGCACTGCGAACTGATGCGTCCGGCGGCCGAGCGTTTCGCCGAGTCGATCGCGGCGATCGATTGGCAGGCCCCGCAGATCCCGGTGGTACAGAACGTCAGCGCCCAGGTGCCGGCGGATCTGGAAACCCTCAAGCGTGATCTGCTCGAGCAACTGTACAAGCCAGTACGCTGGGTAGAATCCGTGCAGACCCTGGCCGCCAAAGGCGCGACCAATCTTGTCGAATGCGGCCCGGGCAAAGTACTGGCCGGTCTGAACAAGCGCTGCGCCGAAGGCGTATCGACTTCCAATCTCAACACCCCAGACGCTTTCGCTGCCGCCCGTGCAGCGCTGGCCTGAATCAGGAGAAGCTTGCATGAGTCTGCAAGGTAAAGTTGCACTGGTCACCGGTGCGAGCCGCGGTATCGGCCAGGCCATCGCCCTGGAACTGGGTCGTCAGGGCGCCATCGTTGTCGGCACCGCGACCTCCGCCTCGGGTGCCGAGCGCATTGCCGCCACCCTGAAGGAAAATGGCATTCAGGGCACTGGCCTTGAGCTCAATGTCACCAGCGACGAGTCCGTGGCGGCTGTCCTGGCGAGCATTCAGGCGCAGTTCGGTGCGCCGGCGATCCTGGTCAACAATGCCGGCATCACCCGCGATAACCTGATGATGCGGATGAAAGACGACGAGTGGCATAGCGTGGTCGATACCAACCTGAACAGTCTGTTCCGCCTGTCCAAGGGCGTTTTGCGCGGTATGACCAAGGCCCGTTGGGGACGAATTATCAGTATTGGCTCGGTTGTGGGTGCCATGGGCAACGCAGGCCAAGTAAACTACGCTGCCGCCAAGGCCGGCCTGGAAGGTTTCAGCCGCTCTCTGGCGCGTGAAGTCGGTTCGCGTTCGATTACGGTAAACTCGGTGACCCCAGGGTTCATCGATACCGATATGACCCGCGAACTGCCCGAGGCACAGCGTGAAGCCTTGCAGACGCAGATTCCGCTGGGTCGTCTGGGGCAAGCTCAAGAGATCGCGTCTGTGGTCGCTTTTCTTGCGTCGGACGGTGCGGCTTACGTTACTGGGGCTACAATCCCGGTGAACGGCGGGATGTACATGAGTTAAATGTGACGGATCGTTTCAAAAAAATGTCATACGAGCTGTCTAAAATCCGTTATAAAGCTGCAATCTATTTATAGGCAGCGGGTCGCCGGGTTTGAGGAGTGAAGCTTTCAGTTGAAAAGCTGAAAAGTCTTTCTATACACTTACCCACTGGCCAGCTGCCTGAATTTGTCCATTAGGAGTGAAAACAAGGTATGAGCACCATCGAAGAGCGCGTCAAGAAAATCGTTGCCGAGCAACTGGGCGTTAAAGAAGAAGAAGTGGTCAACACTGCTTCCTTCGTTGAAGACCTGGGTGCTGACTCCCTTGACACCGTTGAGCTGGTGATGGCTCTGGAAGAGGAATTCGAGACCGAAATCCCTGACGAAGAAGCTGAGAAGATCACTACTGTACAAGCTGCAATCGACTACGTTACTGCCCACCAGGCGTAATAGTTTGTAATCGTTGCTCGCTGTCATGGAAAAACCGCACTGCCATCATGGCGTGCGGTTTTTTCTTTAGGCCTGATGCAAAGTCGTCATTTGAAAAAAGGAGAGTGCTGTGTCGCGTAGACGCGTCGTAGTCACCGGTATGGGTATGTTGTCGCCACTGGGCACTGATGTGCCGAGCAGCTGGCAGGGCATTCTGGCTGGCCGCAGTGGCATTGGTCTGATCGAACACACCGACCTTTCTGCCTATTCCACTCGTTTTGGCGGCTCGGTAAAGGGCTTCAATGTCGAGGAATACCTGTCGCTCAAGGAAGCGCGCAAGCTCGACCTGTTCATTCAGTACGGTCTGGCCGCAGGTTTCCAGGCAGTGCGCAATGCCGGCCTGGAAGTCACCGACGCCAACCGCGAGCGCATCGGCGTGGCCATGGGTTCGGGTATCGGTGGGCTGACCAACATCGAAGAAACCAGCCGCACCTTGCATGAGACCGGCCCGCGACGAATTTCTCCGTTCTTCGTGCCTGGCTCGATCATCAACATGATTTCCGGTTTCCTGTCCATCCACCTGGGGGCACAGGGGCCTAACTATGCCATCGCCACGGCGTGTACCACCGGTACGCACTGCATCGGCATGGCTGCGCGCAACATCATGTACGACGAAGCCGACGTGATGATCGCCGGTGGCGCCGAAATGGCCGCTTGCGGCCTGGGCATGGGCGGTTTTGGCGCCTCCCGCGCACTGTCGACCCGCAACGACGAGCCGACCCGCGCCAGCCGTCCATGGGACAAGGGCCGTGATGGCTTCGTATTGTCCAATGGCGCCGGTGCGCTGGTCCTGGAAGAGCTGGAACACGCCAAGGCCCGCGGCGCGACCATCTATGCCGAACTGATCGGTTTCGGCACCAGTGGCGACGCCTACCACATGACTTCGCCACCCGCCGATGGTGCCGGGGCTGCGCGCTGCATCACCAATGCGCTGCGTGACGCCAGGATCAATGGCGATCAGGTGCAGTACATCAATGCCCACGGCACCTCGACGCCGGCTGGCGACCTCGCGGAAGTCAATGCGATCAAGTCGGTGTTCGGCGAGCACGCCTACAAGATGGCCGTCAGTTCGACCAAGTCGATGACCGGGCATTTGCTGGGCGCGGCGGGCGCGGTGGAGGCGATCTTCAGCGTGCTGGCGATCAACAGCCAGGTGGCGCCACCGACCATCAACCTCGACGAGCCGGACGAAGGCTGCGACCTCGATTTCGTGCCGCACACCGCGCGCAACATGGATATCGATGTGGTCCTGTCCAACTCCTTCGGTTTTGGCGGTACCAACGGCTCGCTGGTGTTCCGCCGGTTCGCAGGTTGATGGACAGCTGGGTCGACGGTCAGCCGGCTGACGCATTGTCGCTGAAGGATCGCGGCCTGGCCTACGGCGACGGTCTGTTCGAGACCATCGCCGTGCATGATGGCTTTCCGGTCCTGCTGGATCGTCATCTGGTGCGGCTGGCCAGGGGCTGCCGGCGGTTGGCGATCAATCTTGATCAGGGTGTCGTGGTCGCGGAATTGTTGACCTATGCCGAGCAGCTGAACGAAGGCGTAATCAAGCTGATCGTTACCCGCGGCGACAGCCTGCGCGGTTACGCTTTCGATCCTTCGGCCCAGGCCCGTCGTATCCTGTCGGGTAATCCTCCTGCGGTTTACCCGCACGCCCATGCAGAGCAGGGCATACGCCTGTTCCCGTGCACCACACGCCTTTCCTTTCAACCTCTTCTCGCAGGGCTCAAGCACCTGAATCGTCTTGAGCAGGTGATGGCGCGCGCCGAATGGCAGGATACCGAACATGCCGAAGGCTTGATGCTCGATCAGGCCGGTCGCGTGATCGAGGGCGTTTTCAGCAACCTGTTCCTGGTGCGTGACGGCGTGTTGATCACCGCGGATTTGAGCTGCTGCGGCGTAGAAGGTGTGATGCGTGCCGAGTTGTTGTCTCAGGCCGAATCGTTGGGCATCCCCATACAAATCACCGATATCACGCTCGAGCAGCTGCAAGACGCTGACGAAGTCTTTGTCTGCAACAGCGTGTATGGCGTTTGGCCGGTGCGCGCCTATGCAGCACTGAGCTGGCCGGTTGGGCCGCTCACCCGTAAACTCCAAACCATTGCCCGCGCGCTACTGGATGCTTGATACGTGAGACGTAAACTCTTGCTGCTGCTGGAAACCGGACTGGTTCTGGCGGGGCTGACGTTAGGTGCTTCTGCCTGGAAAATTCATTCGGCGCTGGTGCAGCCGCTGAATATCACACAGGAAGAACTGCTTGAGGTGCCCAAGGGCACCACCCCGAACCGCACTTTCCTGCGCATGGAAGCCGATGGCGTCATCAAGGACTCCTTCTGGCTGCGCGTCTATTGGCGCTTCAACTTGCCGAAACAGCCGTTGCACAGCGGCGAGTACCGCATGACGCCGGGTATGACCGTCGAAGGCCTGATCGATCTGTGGAAGCGCGGGGAAATGGTGCAGTACAGCCTGACCCTGGTCGAAGGCTGGAATTTCCACCAGGTCCGTGCGGCCCTGGCCAAGGAAGAAAAACTCGAGCAAACCCTGAACGGCTTGAGCGACAGTCAGGTCATGGACAAGCTCGGCCACAACGGGATTTTTCCTGAAGGGCGATTCTTTCCCGACACTTACCGCTTCGTGCGCGGTATGTCCGACACCGAGCTGCTGAAAACCGCTTACGACCGCCTCGACGAAGTGCTGGCCAAGGAGTGGAACCAGCGGGCGGCCGACCTGCCTTACTCCGGTCCGTATGAAGCCCTGATCATGGCCTCGCTGGTGGAGAAGGAAACCGGCGTGCCGCAGGAACGCGGGCAGATTGCCGGGGTGTTCGTGCGTCGCATGGCGATCGGCATGCTGTTGCAAACCGACCCGACGGTGATCTACGGCCTGGGTGACCGCTACAACGGCAAGCTGACCCGCGCCCATCTGAAGGAAGCGACCCCTTACAACACCTACATGATCGCCGGACTGCCGCCGACCCCGATTGCCATGGTCGGCCGCGAAGCCATCCATGCGGCGCTCAATCCGGTGGAGGGCAGCAGCCTTTACTTCGTGGCTCGCGGCGATGGCAGCCATGTGTTCTCCGATGACCTGGACGCGCACAACAACGCCGTGCGAGAGTTCCAGCTCAAACGTCGCGCCGATTATCGTTCCAGCCCGGCGCCGGCGACGGCGCCCGAAACGCCCGAAGCACCGGATACCCAGGTGCCGCCAGTCGAGACGGCGCAACCTGAGGCTACTGAAGCTACTGAGGTTCCCGAGGCCCAGCCCCCTGTCCCGGCGGCTTCGCCCGACCCGGCGCCCGAGGCTGCACCTCCCGTGCAAGAGCCTGCGCCTGAACCTGCAGTTGCTCCGCAGGCGCCCCCGGAGCCTGAACCACAACCGAATGCGACAACACCGCAAAGCCCGCAATGAATCTGACTAAGGACTGCCTGTGACTGGCTTGTTTATTACGCTGGAAGGCCCGGAAGGCGCCGGCAAGAGCACCAATCGCGAATACCTGGCCGAACGCCTGCGTGCGGCCGGTATCGAGGTGGTGCTGACCCGCGAACCGGGTGGCACGCCACTGGCCGAACGCATCCGCGAAGTATTGTTGGCGCCGATCGAAGAAGTCATGAACCCGGACACCGAGCTGTTGCTGGTGTTCGCCGCGCGCGCCCAGCACCTGGCCGAAGTCATTCGCCCGGCGCTGGCCCGTGGTGCCGTGGTGTTGTGTGATCGCTTCACCGATTCGACCTACGCCTACCAGGGCGGTGGCCGTGGCCTGTCCCTGGAGCGTATCGAGACCCTGGAAAGCTTTGTTCAGGGCGACCTGCGTCCCGACCTGACCTTGATTTTCGACTTGCCGGTGGAAGTGGGCCTGGCGCGCGCCAGTGCCCGCGGACGCCTGGATCGTTTCGAGCTGGAAGGCCGGACCTTTTTCGATGCCGTGCGCGGTGCTTTCCTCAAGCGCGCGGCGGCGCAGCCTGCGCGTTACGTGCTGATCGACGCCGCGCAGCCATTGGCGCAGGTTCAGCAATCCCTGGATGCCTTGCTGCCACGCCTGCTGGAGTTGAGCCGTGGCTGACGCCTATCCGTGGCAGGACAGTCTCTGGCAGCAACTGGCCGGTCGTGCGCAACACGCCCACGCCTATTTGCTGCATGGCCCGGCCGGGATCGGCAAGCGGGCGCTGGCCGAGCGCCTGATGGCCAGCCTGCTGTGCCAGCGTCCGACCGCCCAGGGCGCCTGTGGCGAATGCAAGTCGTGCCTGCTGCTCAAGGCCGGCAGTCATCCCGATAACTACATCCTGGAGCCGGAAGAGGCCGACAAGGCGATCAAGGTCGACCAGGTGCGCGACCTGGTGAGTTTCGTGGTGCAGACCGCACAGCTGGGTGGACGCAAGGTGGTGCTGATCGAGCCGGTCGAGTCGATGAACATCAACGCCGCCAACGCTTTGCTCAAAAGCCTGGAAGAGCCGTCCGGCGACACCGTATTGCTCCTGGTCAGCCACCAGCCCAGCCGGCTGTTGCCGACTATCAAGAGCCGCTGTGTGCAGCAAGCCTGCCCGCTGCCGGGCGAGGCCATGAGCCTGGACTGGCTGGCCAGGGCCTTGCCCGACTGTTCGCAGGAAGAACGCGTCGAGTTACTGACCCTGGCCGCCGGTTCGCCGCTGGCCGCCGTCAACCTGCACGCCCAGGGCGTGCGCGAGCAGCGCGCGCAAGTGGTCGATGGGGTGAAGAAATTGCTCAAGCAGCAACAGTCGCCGACGCAGCTGGCCGAGGGCTGGAATGCGATTCCGTTGTTGCTGCTGTTCGACTGGTTCTGTGACTGGTCGAGCCTGATCCTGCGTTATCAGCTGACCCAGGATGAAGAAGGCCTGGGGCTGATGGACATGCGCAAGGTGATTCAGTACCTGGCGCAAAAAACCGCGCAGGACAAAGTCCTGAATATCCAGGACTGGATCCTCGCCCAGCGGCAGAAAGTGTTGAGCAAAGCCAACCTCAACCGGGTGTTGTTGCTGGAGGCGTTGCTGGTGCAATGGGCGACTTTGCCTACCCAGAGGTAACCGTCTGCGCCTAGACTCCAGGTATCAGACAAACCGACTGTCCCACTCATACGATGTAAGTTGCAGCCCTTTATGCTCGTAGATTCCCATTGTCACCTTGATCGCCTTGACCTCGCCGCCCATGACGGCTCGCTGGATGCCGCCCTCGAGGCGGCCCGCCAGCGCGGGGTAGGGCACTTCCTGTGCATCGGTGTCAGCGCCGACAACGCGGCCGATGTCAAAGCCCTGGCTGAGCGTTACGACGACGTCGATTGTTCAGTCGGCGTGCATCCGCTGGACGTGCAGCCGGGTGCGGCGCCTGCGCTGGACTGGCTGTTGCACGAGCTCAATCATCCGCGCGTCGTGGCGATCGGTGAAACCGGCCTGGATTATCACTACGAACCGGAAGCGGCAGAGTTGCAGCAGCAATCCTTCAGGCTGCACCTGCAAGCGGCCCAGCAAACCGGCAAACCCGTAATCATCCATACCCGCGGCGCGCGCTCCGATACCTTGGACCTGCTGCGTGAAGCGGCGCTGCCCCAGGCGGGCGTGCTGCACTGTTTCACCGAGGACTGGGACATGGCGAAAGCCGCGCTGGACATGGGTTACTACATTTCCCTGTCCGGGATTGTCACGTTCCGCAATGCCGACGCGCTGCGCGACGTGGCCAGCAAGGTGCCGGCCGACCGTTTGCTGGTGGAAACCGACTCACCGTACCTGGCGCCGATCCCGTACCGTGGCAAGCCGAACCTGCCGCAGTACGTTCGTGAAGTAGCGGAATTTCTGGCAATGTTGCGGGGTGAGGCTTACGAGCGATTTGCCGAGCAGACCACCGAAAACTTCAAGCGGTTGTTCCCGCTGGCGCATGTGAAAGGTTAAATCGCAGGCAAAAAAAACCCGGGTTCTGGGGGGTGAATCCGGGTTAAGACCATTAGGAGTAAAACAATGGCACGCGGTCCGTTGGTACCAATATCGGCGTGACACTTGGGGGAGATGCCCCGCCGACAGTTCAAGTATTGATCAGTATTTCGCACCGTCCAGTTTGTAGGCTGCGGTTTTTAAACAAATTTGGAATACGCACGCTTCAGAAGAGTTCTCATCAAGCGGCTGTCTTGCGCGAAATCATCAAGAAACACAGATATGGTCGGATGATCCGTGCATTTTGGCGCAATTTAGGCATAATACGCGGCTTCGAATTTTGACCCCTACAGACCTTTTCTTATGCATAAAGAACCTCGTAAGGTCCGTGAGTTTCGTCGCCGCGAGCAAGAAATTCTCGATACCGCGCTCAAGCTGTTCCTCGACCAGGGTGAAGACAGTGTCACCGTCGAGATGATCGCTGATGCTGTCGGTATCGGCAAAGGCACGATCTACAAGCACTTCAAGTCCAAGGCCGAGATCTATCTGCGCCTGATGCTCGACTATGAGCGCGATTTGAACGAGCTGTTGCATTCGGCCGATGTCGACAAGGACAAGGAAGCCCTGTCCCGCGCCTATTTCGAATTCCGCATGCGCGATCCCCAGCGTTACCGCTTGTTTGACCGCCTGGAAGAGAAGGTCGTCAAGGGCAACCAGGTACCGGAGATGGTCGAGGAACTGCACAAGATCCGCGCCTCTAACTTCGAACGCCTGACCTTGCTCATCAAGGGCCGGATCAGCGAAGGCAAGCTTGAAGACGTGCCGCCTTACTTCCATTACTGCGCGTCCTGGGCGCTGGTACACGGTGCCGTGGCGCTGTATCACTCGCCGTTCTGGAGCAACGTGCTGGAAGACCAGGAAGGCTTCTTCCAGTTCCTGATGGACATCGGCGTGCGCATGGGCAACAAGCGCAAGCGCGACAACGACACCCCGAGCAGCTGAGCCATTCAGCCGCCTTATTGCCCATGATTTCTCAACATGGCGCAGTACCGCAGGAATATACTCAGGCATAGGGCTTGCTAAAACTTGATTTGTGAGTCAAGTTTTACCAGCCCGTATATTCTTCGCCGGAGTCATCATGATCGTCGACCGTCAAGGCAGGCGCTTTCGCAATTTAAGAGTCAGCCTGACCTCAGCCTGCAATTACGCTTGTACCTACTGCGTGCCCAACGGCAAGCGGCTGGTGGCTGCGCAGGATGAATTGTCGGCCGAAGCCATGGCGCGTGGAGTGGCCTATCTGATCGAAGCGGCGGGCATCGAGCGCTTGCGCATTACCGGTGGCGAACCGCTGGTCAGCCCGAAACTCGAAGCCTTCATGGCCGCGGTCGGGCAGATGGGGCTGCAGGACATCAGCCTGACCACCAACGGGCAGCTGCTGGCGAAGAAGCTGCCGATCCTGATCGATGCCGGCATCCGGCGCATCAACGTTTCCCTCGATACTCTGGACGCCTCTGCGTTTCGCACCATTGCCCGTGGCGGCGATCTGGCGACGGTGCTCGGCGGCATGGACCAGGCCCGTGCGGCGGGCATGAAGGTCAAGGTCAACATGGTGCCGCTGCGCGGCCAGAACCTCGACCAGGTGATGCCACTGCTCGACTATTGCCTGGAGCGTGGCTATGAACTGCGCTTTATCGAGTTGATGCGCATGGGCCACCTGGCTAGCGACTCCAATGCCTTCCTGCAGCAGTTTGTCAGCCTGCAACAGCTGCTGAGCCTGATCGGCGAGCGTTATGAGTATCTCCAGGCCGATGCGCCTGTCGATGCTACCGCCGTGCGCTACGAGATTCCGGGGCAGGGCTATTTTGGCGTGATTGCCAACGAAAGCGTTCCGTTCTGCCGCACCTGCTCGCGGTTGCGCCTGTCCTCCACTGGCTGGCTGCATGGCTGCCTGTCGTCGAGCAATCGCCACTATGTCGGCGACCTGCTGGACAAGCCGCGCCATCAGGCTTTGCCGGCCTTGCAGCGACTGTTGGTCAAGGCGTTGGGCGACAAGCAGGAAGTGGCGTTTTCCGGTGGTGCCACGGTCATGAAGATTATTGGCGGCTGAGCTGGCGCAAAAGCTGCATCCCACGGCCATTCGCCGGTTTTCCGTCACCGGCCTCTGGAGGATAGGATGCGTAGCCTGGTTTTGCTGCTGGCCATATTGGCGCTCGGTGGCTGCATGAATGTCAGCGACATGGCCGAAGGGACTCGCTACCACATGAGCGACGCCGGCCTGCTGGACCACAGCGACAGCCGCCGGGTGAACAACCTGCGCATTCAGCCGGACTCCTTCGTCTACATTGCCCAGGGCGCCTTTGTGCCGCCTGGCAGCGCCGTCTACCCACGCCCCAACGTGATCGCCGAAGTCGCCTTCGATGGTTTCGTCGAGTATTTCCCGATGGTCCGCCGCGCCCGCACACCGCAAGGTCTTGATCAGGCCATGGGCGAAGCCCGTGCCGTGGGCGCCCATTACCTGCTCTATACGCGTTTCGCCAACTCCGATGACCGCATCGGCAACTCGGATGAGTGGCTGGACCAGGAAGCGCTGGATCGCCTCGGTATCGACACCGGAGTGATTCAGATCATGTTGATCGAGACCAGCACCCAGTATTTGATTGATACTGCACGTATCCAGGGTCGTGGTGGTCTGCTGACCTTCCACGACGAAAAACCCGAAGACCTGATGGGCCCGCCGCTGCAACAGTACGCGCGCAGCCTGCTGGGGCTCAGCGACCAGTAATTTCAAGGAGAACGCCATGAGTGGCCCGCAAAAAGCCAACGACCTGCTGGGGCAAATCCCCAAGACCCAAGGCTTGCCACCGGTCCACCTGTGGAACCCCGACTTCTGCGGCGACATCGACATGCGCATCGCCCGCGACGGTACCTGGTATTACCTGGGCACGCCGATCGGGCGCAAGCCGATGGTCAAGCTGTTCTCCACCATCATTCGCCGCGATGGTGATGATTACTTCCTGATCACGCCGGTGGAGAAGGTTGGCATCAAGGTCGATGACGCACCCTTTGTGGCGATTGCCGTGGAAGTGGAAGGTGAGGGTGAGGCGCAGGTCCTGCGCTTCACCACCAACGTCGATGAGACTGCCGAGGCCGGCACAGAGCATCCGATTCGCGTGGTCATCGATCCCGACACACAAGAACCTGCGCCTTATGTGCATGTGCGCACCAACCTCGAAGCGCTGATCCATCGGAATGTGTTCTATCAACTGGTTGAGCTGGCGGTGAGCCGTGAGATCGAGGGTCAGCGCTGGTTGGGGGTGTGGAGTGGCGGTGAATTCTTCCCCATCGGTCTAGAACCTTAATCGGTTAAAAATGTGGGAGCGGGCTTGCTCGCGAAGGCGGTGTGCCTGACACATGGATGTTAGATGTACAGACACTTTCGCGAGCAAGCCCGCTCCCACATTTTGTTCTATGCACTCTCTGAAAAATCAGTTTGACAGCCAATCATATGATGATTAGCGTGGACACCCATCGCGAACGGCTTTGAGGTGTCCATGTCCAGCAGTTTTCATGCGTCGACCGTCGATTGGCTGGGCTGTTGGATCGCTGCCGGGCAGGTCAGGCCCGGTGAGGCGCTCAAGGTCGAAGCCGACCTCGGCGAACAACTGGGTGTCAGCCGCACCGTTATCCGCGAAGCCATCAAGACCCTGGTCGCCAAGGGCATGCTCGAGGTCGGGCCGAAGGTCGGTACGCGAGTGTTGCCGGTACGGCGCTGGAACCTCTTCGATCCGCAAGTCGTCGGCTGGCTGTCCCGCAGCGGTTTGCCGGAAAACTTCGTCGATGACTTGCTCGACCTGCGCCGCACCATCGAGCCGATGGCCGTGCGTTGGGCCTGCGAACGCGCAACCGCACAACAGCTCGACGCCATTTCATTGGCCTACAACGCGTTGGAGCGAGCAGTGGACAGCGGCGTCGACTACAACCGCGCCGACCAGCTCTTCCACGAGTGCATCCTCGCCGCCAGCCACAATCAATTCATCGAACAAATGGTCCCGGCCCTGGGCGCGCTGCTGGCCGTGTGTTTCGAAGTGTCCGCCGCCGACCCCGACGAACTGCGCCGCACCTTGCCGATTCATAAAGATATGGCCGACGCCATCGCCGCCCGGGATACCGCGCGGGGTGTCTGGGCCTGCATGACCCTGATCGATAACGCTGACCTGGCGATCAAACGCTTCTACCCACAAGTGATGGCCGACAGGGTAGGAGCGAGCGTGCTCGCGATGGAGTATCAGTCGACGTCGATGTAGCTGACACTCCATCGTTGGACGCTTCTACACAAATAAAAACAAGAACAATGCAGGAGGATTCATGGAGTGCACCGCAGTGACCGAACACCGCGCCCAGCTCGGCGAAGGCCCGTTCTGGGATGCGCCGACCCAGGCGCTGTACTGGGTGGACATCGCCGGCAAACAGGCGCTGCGCTTGATCGGCGCCAACGTGCAGATCTGGCAGATGCCGGAGCACGTGTCGGCGTTCATCCCCTGTGCGAGCGGCGATGCGCTGGTGACCTTGAGCAGCGGGGTGTATCGGCTGGATCTGGATTCACCTGGACTAGCGCCTCGACTGACCTTGTTCTGCGTCGCCGATCCGCACCCCGGCAACCGCCCCAACGAGGCCCGCTGCGATGCCCAGGGCCGGCTCTGGCTCGGCACCATGCAAAACAACATTGGCGAGCAGGACGAAGACCTGCCTGTCGAACGGCGTTCCGGTGGCCTGTTCCGCATTGATCGCGACGCACGGGTGACGCCGCTGCTGCGAGGTCTGGGCATTCCCAATACGTTGTTGTGGAGCGATGACGGCACCCGCGTTTATTTCGGCGACAGCCTCGACGGCACGTTGTACCGGCATTTCATTCGTACCGACGGCCACCTCGAACCGCCACAGGCCTGGTTCGGCCCCCACACCCGCGGCGGCCCGGACGGCTCGGCGATGGATGCCGAAGGTTTTATCTGGAGTGCCCGATGGGATGGCAGTTGCCTGCTCAGGCTGACGCCGGACGGGCAGGTCGATCGGGTGATCGAACTGCCCGTCAGTCGTCCGACCAGTTGCGTATTTGGCGATGCCGACTTGAAAACTTTGTACATCACCAGTGCCGCGAGTCCGCTTGGGCATCCGCTGGATGGAGCGGTACTGGCGATCCGCGTCGACGTTGCAGGAAAGCTCTGTAGCCGATTCGCCGGTTAAATCCCTAAATATGGGATGTAAATATATATATTGAGATTATCGGCGAGCCGGGTTTATAGTCGGCTCCATCAGTTACACGCACTCACACTTAAAAAAACAAAACAGGTGAAGTGATGCAGCGATATTCCCCCGCACTCCCGCGTGGAGTCCGCGTTTCAGAGAACCTCAGGGCTGAAACGTTTTCGCGCCTGCCTGTTTCTTCCACTCGCCTTTTGACCGGACATCTACCGATGCCCGGTTTTCGTCGTGCTTTCGAACAGGAGTCCTGATCCATGGCTGAACCTCTTTCGCTGCCACCAGTGCCCGAACCCCCAAAGGGCGAGCGCCTGAAAAATAAAGTCGTGCTGTTGACCGGCGCCGCCCAAGGCATCGGCGAGGCGATCGTGGCGACCTTCGCGTCCCAGCAAGCCAAGCTGGTCATCAGCGATATCCAGGGTGAAAAAGTCGAAAATGTCGCGGCGCAGTGGCGGGGCAAAGGGGCTGACGTGGTGGCGATCAAGGCCGACGTTTCGCAGCCGCAAGACCTGCAGGCGATGGCCAGGCTGGCGGTCGAGCTGCACGGGCGAATCGACGTGCTGGTCAATTGCGCCGGGGTCAACGTGTTCCGCGATCCGCTGGAAATGACCGAGGAAGACTGGCGTCGCTGCTTCGCCATCGACCTCGATGGCGCCTGGTACGGCTGCAAGGCAGTGTTGCCGCAGATGATCGAGCAGGGCATCGGCAGCATCATCAACATCGCGTCCACCCATTCCACCCACATCATTCCGGGCTGCTTCCCCTATCCGGTGGCCAAGCACGGCCTGCTCGGCCTGACCCGCGCCCTGGGGATCGAATACGCACCCAAGGGCATTCGCGTCAACGCCATCGCACCGGGCTACATTGAGACCCAATTGAACGTCGACTATTGGAACGGCTTTGCCGACCCCCATGCCGAACGTCAGCGCGCCTTCGACCTGCATCCGCCACGCCGCATCGGCCAGCCGATCGAGGTGGCCATGACCGCGGTGTTCCTGGCCAGTGATGAAGCGCCGTTCATCAACGCTTCGTGCATCACCATCGATGGCGGGCGCTCAGTGATGTACCACGACTGAGTCGTGCGGGTTTCAGGTGTTAACTACGCCTGAAATCCAATCATCATACGATATGACTATTGGCAGTACGCTCAACAAAAACAACAAGGAGTCAGCTTATGAATCGTCGTCATGCCATCCGTACCCTGTGCTGTGCCGCCCTGGCGGTCAGCGCGGTCAGTCTCAGCAGCACGCTGCTGGCGGCCGAAGAAGTGAAAATCGGTTTTTTGGTCAAGCAAGCGGAAGAACCCTGGTTCCAGACCGAATGGGCATTCGCCGAAAAGGCCGGTAAGGATAAGGGCTTCACCTTGATCAAGATCGCCGTGCCGGATGGCGAGAAAACCCTGTCGGCCATCGACAGCCTGGCGGCCAACGGCGCCAAGGGTTTCGTGATCTGCCCGCCGGACGTGTCCCTGGGCCCGGCGATCATGGCCAAGGCCAAGCTCAACGGCTTGAAAGTGATCGCCGTGGATGACCGCTTCGTCGATGCCAGCGGCAAGTTCATGGAAGACGTGCCGTACCTGGGCATGGCGGCGTTCGAGGTCGGCGAGAAGCAGGGCAGCGCCATGGCCACCGAAGCGAAAAAACGCGGCTGGGAATGGAAAGACACCTATGCCGTGATCAACACCTACAACGAACTCGACACCGGCAAAAAACGCACCGACGGTTCGGTCAAGGCCTTGCAGGATGCGGGCATGCCCAAGGACCACATCCTCTTCTCCGCCCTGAAAACCCTCGACGTACCGGGCAGCATGGACGCCACCAACTCGGCGCTGGTGAAACTGCCTAGCGCGGCGAAGAACCTGATCATCGGCGGCATGAACGACAACACCGTGCTCGGCGGCGTGCGTGCCACCGAAGCCGCCGGTTTTGCCGCGGCGAACGTGATCGGCATCGGCATCAACGGCACCGACGCCATTGGCGAACTGAAGAAACCCGACAGCGGCTTCTACGGTTCAATGCTGCCCAGCCCGCACATCGAGGGCTACAACACCGCCAGCATGATGTACGAGTGGGTTACCAGCGGCAAAGAACCGGCGAAGTACACCGCCATGGACGACGTGACGCTGATCACGCGCGACAACTTCAAGCAGGAACTGGAAAAGATCGGCCTGTGGAATTGAGGGCCGGTTGATTTCATTGGCGGCCCCGGCAACGGGGTTGCCTGATCTGTGTGATGAGGTGGTTATGCACGCGCAAACACAAGTACAGAAACATCCCGCCGGACGCAGCTTGCGCTTCAACGGGATCGGCAAGACCTTTCCCGGGGTGAAGGCGCTGGACAACATCAACTTCGTCGCCCATCCGGGGCAGGTTCATGCCTTGATGGGCGAGAACGGTGCCGGCAAGTCGACCTTGCTGAAAATCCTCGGCGGCGCCTACATCCCGAGTAGCGGCGAGCTGCAGATCGGCGGCCAGACCATGGCCTTCAAGTCCACCGCCGACAGCATTGCCAGCGGCGTCGCGGTGATTCACCAGGAGCTGCACCTGGTGCCGGAAATGACCGTGGCGGAAAACCTGTTTCTCGGTCATCTGCCCGCCAGTTTCGGCCTGATCAATCGCGGCACCCTGCGCCAGCAAGCCCTGGCCTGTCTCAAGGGGCTGGCCGACGAAATCGACCCGCAGGAGAAAGTCGGGCGCCTGTCCCTCGGCCAGCGGCAGTTGGTCGAGATCGCCAAGGCCTTGTCCCGTGGCGCCCATGTCATCGCCTTCGACGAACCCACCAGCAGCCTGTCGGCGCGGGAGATCGACCGCTTGATGGCGATCATCGCGCGCCTGCGCGACGAGGGCAAAGTGGTGCTCTACGTCTCCCATCGCATGGAGGAAGTGTTCCGCATCTGCAACGCGGTAACGGTGTTCAAGGATGGCCGCTACGTGCGCACCTTCGAAGACATGAGCCAACTGACCCACGATCAACTGGTCACCTGCATGGTCGGTCGCGACATCCAGGACATCTACGATTACCGCCCGCGCCCGCGCGGTGCGGTGGCGTTGAGGGTCGACGGCCTGCTCGGGCCGGGCCTGCGTGAACCGGTCAGTTTCGACGCGCACAAAGGCGAGATTCTCGGCTTGTTCGGCCTGGTCGGCGCGGGGCGCACGGAGTTGTTTCGCCTGCTCAGCGGCCTGGAACGCAACAGTGCCGGGCGCCTTGAACTGCGCGGCCATGAATTGAAACTGCGCTCACCCCGGGACGCGATTGCGGCCGGGATCCTGCTCTGTCCCGAGGACCGCAAGAAAGAGGGCATCCTGCCCCTGGCGAGCGTTGCCGAGAACATCAATATCAGCGCCCGCGGTGCGCATTCCACCTTCGGTTGCCTGTTGCGCGGCCTGTGGGAGAAGAACAACGCCGACAAGCAGATCAAGGCGCTCAAGGTCAAAACACCGCACGCCGGCCAGCAGATCAAGTTTCTCTCCGGCGGCAACCAGCAGAAGGCCATTCTCGGTCGCTGGCTGTCGATGCCGATGAAAGTCCTGCTGCTTGACGAGCCCACCCGCGGCATCGACATCGGCGCCAAGGCGGAAATCTACCAGATCATCCATGACCTGGCCGCCAGTGGCATTGCGGTGATCGTGGTGTCCAGCGACCTGATGGAAGTGATGGGCATTTCCGACCGCATCCTGGTGCTGTGCGAAGGCGCCCTGCGCGGCGAACTGAGCCGCGAACAGGCCAATGAATCCAACCTGCTGCAACTGGCTTTGCCGCGCCAACGCGCTGACGGCGTGGCGAACTGAGAGGTGACTATGATGACAAGCCAAAACGACGCACTGCCAACCCCCCGCAAGCCTCTGGACCTGCGGCGCTTTCTCGATGACTGGGTGATGCTGCTGGCGGCCGTGGGGATCTTCGTGCTCTGCACCTTGATGATCGACAACTTCCTCTCGCCCTTGAACATGCGCGGCCTGGGCCTGGCGATTTCCACCACCGGGATCGCGGCGTGCACCATGTTGTATTGCCTGGCGTCCGGGCACTTCGACCTGTCGGTGGGTTCGGTGATCGCCTGCGCCGGGGTGGTTGCCGCCGTGGTGATGCGTGACACCGACAGCCTCTTTCTCGGCGTCAGTGCAGCACTGGCGATGGGACTGATCGTCGGGCTGATCAATGGCATCGTGATCGCCAAGCTGCGGGTCAATGCGCTGATCACCACGCTGGCGACCATGCAGATCGTCCGCGGCCTGGCCTACATCTTCGCCAATGGCAAAGCGGTGGGCGTGTCCCAGGAGTCGTTCTTCGTGTTCGGTAACGGCCAGTTGTTTGGCGTGCCGGTGCCGATCCTGATCACCATCGTCTGCTTCCTGTTCTTCGGCTGGTTGCTCAACTACACCACCTACGGGCGCAACACCATGGCCATCGGCGGTAACCAGGAAGCGGCGCTGCTGGCGGGCGTGAATGTCGACCGAACCAAGATCATCATCTTCGCCGTGCACGGCCTGATCGGTGCGCTGGCCGGGGTGATCCTGGCGTCGCGCATGACCTCGGGCCAGCCGATGATCGGGCAGGGTTTCGAGTTGACGGTGATCTCGGCTTGCGTGCTGGGTGGCGTGTCCCTCAGTGGCGGGATCGGCATGATCCGGCATGTGATTGCCGGGGTGTTGATCCTGGCGATCATCGAGAACGCGATGAACCTGAAGAACATCGATACCTTCTACCAGTATGTGATTCGGGGTTCGATCCTGTTGCTGGCGGTAGTAATTGATCGCCTGAAACAGCGCTGACACCCCTTACAACCTGTTGGGACCGGCTTCGGACGGCGTTGCAGCCAGCACCAATGCTGAATGCGCCGGCCTCATCGCCAGCAGGCTGGCTCCCACATTGAACTGTGGGAGCCAGCCTGCTGGCGATTGACCGCGCAGCGGTCACGGCTTTTTTGCTATCCCTTCTGTCACCTCCCATAAATATTCCTTGCCCGTCATAACATGTATCGGTTACTAATTTGTACATGATTAGACAGGTACGATTCGACAAGAAACAACGGGTGGTCGACGAACTCATTCGGCGTATTGAAAGCGGTCTCATGGAAGACGGCTTTCATCTGCCGGGCGAGCATCAGTTGGCTCAGGAATTCAAAGTCAGCCGAGGAACCTTGCGTGAAGCGCTGGCTGAGTTGAAACGGCGCAACTATATTGCGACGCAAAGCGGGGTCGGTTCCATCGTCACTTTCGACGGTGTGGCACTGGATCAGCGCAGCGGCTGGGCCCAGGCCCTGGCCGACAGCGGCGCGCTGGTCAATACCGAAGTGTTGCGGTTCGAGGCGGTGACCCGTCCTGACCTGCTATTGCGTTTCGGCACCGACCAATTCATCACCCTCGACCGTCGCCGCCGCACCAACGACGGCACGCTGGTCTCCCTCGAACGCTCATTGATGCCCGCTAGCGGAGGCCTGGAAAGCCTGCCGCGGGTTGGCCTGATCGATAATTCGCTGACCATTACCTTGGCCGCCTATGGCTACATCGGCGAACGTGGTGATCAATGGATCGGCGCCGAACCGTTGAACGCCGAAGATGCCGAGCTGCTGGGGCGTCCGGTCGGCACGGTTTTCCTCAAGGCCTTGCGCACCACCTATGACCGGCAACACCGCTTCATGGAGCAGGTGGAAAGCCTGCTCGACCCCGTGCATTTTCGTCTGCACCTGCAATTTGGAACTTCGAAATGACCGCCCTCGATCGTGCGCTTGGCGCGTTCTACGGCCTGGCCCTGGGCGACGCGCTGGGCATGCCGACCCAATCCCTGAGCCGCGCCCAGATCCAGGCGCGCTTTGGCGACATCACCAATCTTGAAGATGCCGGTCCTGATCAACCGATCGCCGCCAATATGCCCAAGGGCTCGATCACCGATGACACTGAACAGGCGATCCTGGTCGGTCAGTTGTTGGTCGAGGGCAAAGGCCACATTGAACCCTCGGTCCTTGCTCAACGCCTGATCGAATGGGAAGCGGTGATGCAGGCCAAGGGCTCGCAGGACCTGCTCGGCCCTTCGACCAAACGGGCGATCGAGATGATCCTCGCCGGCCATTCACCCGAAGAAGCCGGGCGCTACGGCACGACCAACGGCGCGGCCATGCGTATCACACCGGTGGGGATTGCTGCCGACGTGGCCAATCCCGAGCGTTTCATCGATGCCGTGGTGCAAGCCTGCCAGGTTACCCACAACACCACGCTGGGCATTTCCAGCGCGGCGGCGGTGGCGGCGGTGGTGTCGGCCGGCATCAACGGTATGGACCTGGGCGAGGCATTGAACCTCGGCCAGCAATTTGCCCAGCAAGCCGAAGGCCATGGCCACTGGGTGGCTGGCGGTCGCATCGCTTCGCGCATCAGTTGGGCACGCAGCATCAGCGTCGACAGTGACAAGCTGTTGCTCGCCGATCTGCTGTACGACGTGATCGGCACCTCGGTGGCTTCCCAAGAGTCGGTGGTGGTGTCGTTTGCCCTGGCCCAGCAAGTGGCCATCGGCGAAATGAGTGCCTTCGACGCACTGTGCATGGCCGCCAGCCTGGGCGGAGATACCGACACCATCGCGGCGATTCTGGGGGCGATGCTCGGGGCCTGCCTGGGTCTGGCGAGTTGGCCGGTCGAGATGATCGACACGGTCAAGGCCGTCAATGAGCTGGAGCTGGAGCCCCTTGTGAAAGGACTCCTCACCCTGCGCTGAGGAACACAAATCCCCTGTAGGAGCTGCCGCAGGCTGCGATCTTTTGATCTTTGGCGGTCTTGAGGTCGCTGAAAATCAAGATCAAAAGATCGCAGCCTGCAGCAGCTCCTACCTTGCCCACAACCACAAAAATGGCAACAGGAGCATTTTTCATGAGTTCATCGAACGCCGGGCAGAACGCCGGGCAGCTGGAAACCCGCGGCATCGAGCCGGTGCCGGAGGCCGAGTGCAATGGGCATCCGCTGCAGCTGTTCTGGGTCTGGTTCGCCGCCAACATTTCCATCCTCGGCCTGCCGCTGGGTGCGACCCTCGTGGCCTTTCGCGGCCTGGCGATCTGGCAGGCAGTCATCGTCGCGATCCTCGGTGCCGCCGGTTCCTTCGCGGTGGTCGGGATCATTTCCATTGCCGGTCGTCGTGGCCGCGCACCGAGCCTGACCCTCTCACGCGCCATCTTCGGCGTGCGCGGCAATATCGGCCCGACCCTGGTCTCGCTGATGTCGCGCCTGGGCTGGGAAACCGTCAACACCACCACCGCCGCGTTCGTCTTGCTGTCGCTGTGCTCGATCCTCTTTGGTTCGCCGGTGGAAGCGAAAAGCGCGCCGCTGCTGACCCTGGTGTTCATCGCGATTTTCGTACTATTGACCTTGTCGGTCTCCGGCCTCGGTCACGCCACGCTGCTGGTGATTCAGAAGTGGGCAACCTACGTGTTCGGCGCCCTGAACATCCTGGTCGGCGGCTTCCTTTGCGCCACCATCGACTGGAGTGCGGTGTTCAACGCCACGCCAGCGCCGATGAGCGCAATGATCATCGGTATCGGCACCATGGCCGCCGGCACCGGGATCGGCTGGGCCAACGCCGGTGCCGACATGTCCCGTTATCAGCACCGCAGCGTCAAGGCCGTGCGCCTGGTGGCGTCGGCGGCGTTCGGCGCGGGCATCCCACTGGTGCTGTTGATCACACTCGGCGGCCTGCTGTCGGTGGGCAACAACGACCTGGCCCAGGCCACCGACCCGATCATCGCCATCCGCGACATGCTGCCGACCTGGATGGCCGTGCCGTACCTGATCACCGCCTTCGGTGGCCTGCTGCTGTCGAACAACCTGTCGGTATACTCCGCCGGCCTCACCACGCTGACCCTCGGCCTCAAGGTCAAGCGCGTCTACGCCGTGGTGGTGGACATCGTGGCGATCTTCGCCGGTTCGATCTACTTCATGCTGATCGCCGACAGTTTCTACGGCCCGTTCATCACCTTCATTTCCCTGCTGGCAGTGCCGATCACGGCGTGGGTCGGGATCTTTGTGGTCGACCTGATTCATCGTCACTACTACAGTCCCAAGGACCTGCTGGACGTCAGCCCGAGCAGCGCCTACTGGTATCGCGGCGGCGTCGAGTGGCGCGCGTTCGGTGCCTGGGCGCTGGCGATCGTGCTCGGGTTCAGTTTCACCACCATCGGCACCACGGCAGAAAACGTCTGGTTCAAGGGATTCCTGTCCGACTCGTGGCTGGGGCATAACGGCCTCGGCTGGATCGTGACCTTTGTGGTCGCCGGTGGCATTTATCTGGTACTCGGCGGGGCGAAGGACCGTCGTGCCGCAATGGTCGAGAATGCTCATGCCTAAGATGCTGCACACGGGCCAGGTGATCATCGACCTGGTCATGGCCGTGGATCAATTGCCGCAAGCGGGAGGCGACGTGTTGGCGCAGTCCGCCAGTTTCGAAGCGGGCGGCGGTTTCAATGTGATGGCGGCCGCACAACGTAACGGCCTGCCGGTGGTCTACCTCGGTCGCCACGGCAGCGGACGTTTCGGTGACCTGGCGCGTGAGGCGATGAATGCCGAAGGCATCCGGATCGGCATCGCTGACCCTGCCGAGCGCGACACCGGGCTGTGCGTGGCCATCACCGACGCTTCGGCCGAACGCAGTTTCGTCTCCTACATCGGCGCCGAAGGCGAGTTGACGGCCGAGGACCTGGCCAGTGTACCGGCCGAGACGGGCGATTATGTCTACGTCAGCGGCTACAGCCTGCTGCAGGCGGGCAAGGCACAGGCGCTGGTGGATTGGGTTTTGGCGTTGCCGGGCGCGGTCAAGGTGGTGTTCGATCCGGGGCCGCTGGTGGATTCGCCGGACATGCCGGTGATGCAGGCGCTGCTGGCGCGCATCGACGTATGGACCAGCAACAGCGTCGAAGCGCTGAAGATTACCGGCGCGCCGGACATCGCCCAGGCATTGGATCGACTGGTCGAGCATTTGCCGCGCGACGTGCTCATGGTAGTGCGTGACGGGCCCCAGGGCTGCTGGATTCATCAGCATGGCGAGCGTCGGCATGTGCCGGGTTTCAAGGTGCAGGCGGTGGACAGCAATGGCGCCGGCGATGCCCATGCAGGAGTGTTCGTGGCGGGGCTGGCGCAGGGTTTGTCGGCGTTTGATGCGGCGCGAAGGGCGAATGCGGCAGCGGCGTTGGCGGTGACCCGGTGGGGGCCGGCGACTTCGCCGGGGGCTGCTGAGGTGGATGCATTAATCTGTGAGACTTTCGGCGCCTGATCGACCGTCATCGCCAGCAGGCTGGCTCCCACAAGTTGCGATGGTGAACACATGACTGATGAACAACATCGAACCCTGTGGGAGCCAGCCTGCTGGCGATGCCGCCATCAGGTCCAAAACAGGATTCGACTTTAACCAGCCTTGCGCAACGCCTCGATCAACTCCTGCTTTCGCATCGACGATCGCCCGGGAATGTCTTTCGCCCGGGCCTCTTTCCTCAAACTATCGACGGTCTGGGTATCGCGCGAAACCTTGCTGCTGCGCGGATGGCCGTCACGGCTGACGACGGCGCGACGTGCAGATTCCTTGCGATCCGCGGACTTGGCACTGGCCGGCTTCTTGCGCGCGGAACCCCCGGCACGCTCACCACCACCGGACTGTTTGTTCACCGTCGCCCAGGCACGCGCTTCGGCTTCGTCCCTGGACACGCCCTTGTGCTCATAGCTCTCTTCGATGTGTTCGGCCTTGCGTTTCTGCTCGGCGGTGTATTTGTCTTTGCTTCCACGAGGCATGGGATTTCTCCAGGCTTGCTGATGGGTTCAAACATCCAGCTTGCGTGCCGCCTCAACGCCGGCAGCGCTGAGCTTGATCGGCAGGTTCAGCGAGTGCTCGCCGTCCTCGTTGCACTGCACGTTGCCGTGCTGGATCAGTCCACGTTCCTGCAGTTCGGCGAGGGTACTGGCGACGATCTTCTCCCCCCGGTAATTGTCCAGCACCTCCTTGCCCAGGCCACTCGGGTGGGCGTGCAGCAGGCGGGTCAAGACTTCTTTTTCCAGGTTTTTATCGACGTTCATGGTTACCTCTTCGTTGCGATAGGTAGGTGGTGCGGTGAACTATTGGCTCACGCCCCCTAAAGAGCCCGAGCCACCTTCGGTGGTGGTCGAGCCGATGCCGGGGGCGGCGTTATCGGGTGTCTTGGTGTCGGGCTGGTTCAGGCCACCCTGGCGGCCGGCATCGTTGCCCTGGATGCGCGGATCGGTACCGGTTGACGGCGGCAGGCTGCTGTCGACGCCCGTGCCGTTGGTGTTGATGCCGGGGGCGCTCTGGATGGCGGGGGCTCTGGGCGATTCGACCGGGTTGGTCGGGCCGGTGCCGGACGCGGTGGTGGCAGCATTGGCAAGCGGGGAGAGCAGGACAGCGAGGGCGAGAGCGGTCAACCGGGGCGTGCGCATGGTGGTGTCTCCATTGATTTAGAGTCCCTACCTGATGTTGGTCCGCCCCCGTTTCGGATTGGTGCCTGATGAACGACGAACGGTTCAGGCTTGCAGCAATGACCTGGTCGAGCTCAGCCGACGCCAGATCAGGCGACCCACGGTGATCAGCCAGTTGAGGCCGGCGACCGCCAACAGGGTGTACAGCAGCGTCGCCATTCCTTGCTCGACGATGATTTTCCCGGCAAGCAGCGGGAAGCCGAACACGCCGATGAAATACGACAGACTGAACAGCAGCAAGGATTGCGCGGTGGTGCCGTTCGGCGCCTCATTCGCGGCCAGGCCGTTGATCACCGAATAGGTCAGGCCGTAACCGACCCCGAGCATCACCGCCGCCAACACATAGCTCAAGCCATCGTCGACCACGAAACCGAACATCAGGATCGAGCCCATCATCAGGCCCGACAGCAGGCACGAGGCGCGCAGCGGATCGCGCTTGACCACGAAGCCGGCGATCAGCAGGCGGCTGCTGATCGCCGCACCCATGAAGCCGAGGAAGAACAGCGAATAGTCCAGTGAGCGCGCGGCGGCGTAGCTGGTCTGGAAACTCGACAGGCCGCCGAAAACGCAACCGCCAAGGCCGACCATGACGATCGGCAGCACCGCCCGGGACGACAGCACTTGCGCGGCGGCACGCCAGGAAATCCGCGACACGGCAGTCGAGGGCACGGCCGTTTTTTTCAGCTGGCCATCCAGTCTCCAGAACAGCAACACGCCCATCAGGCTGGCCAGCGCGGCCAGGTAAAACGCGGCAGTCACCGGATAGCCCAAGGCACTGGCGGCACGACCGAGCAAAGGACCACTGCCGATTCCGCTCATCATGCTGCCTGACAGCAGGGCAAAATATTTCGCCCGTTGCGCAGGCGTCACCAGGCTCGCGACGATGATCGGCCCGAGGGTATAGAACACCCCCCAGCCCAAGCCCAGCAGCAGCCCGAAAAACAGCAGCCATTGGCCAAAGCCCGGTGTCAGGGCAAAGCCCAGGCTGGCGGCCACCAGCAACAAGCCGAATAGTGCCACCGAGCGGGCCGCACCGAGCAGGTCGCACAGGTGGCCGGAAACGATCACCGCCGCGAAGGTACTGAGCATCGCCGCCGAAATCACGCTGCCGGCATCGTGCTCGTTACCCCCGCGAGAGTCGATCAGCAATGACAGCAAAAAAGTCGAGCCGTAGGACAGGGACAGCAAGTAGCTGGCCAGGCAAAACAGGCCGAACAACTTGCTGGAGACTTGAGGTGTTGCAGTAGACATGACGCGGTTCCTTGACCCGATAGATACCCAGGGCCTCTATCTACCACGCCGGGCGCCAAGGATAGGTCCGAGGTTCGCGATGCCAGGGTTAGCGGTGGGCGGAGTAATGCCCGGGATGACATTTTCATTTCCCATGTGACGAGCGCCACGCACCGCCTTAGTATGGCGTTTTCAACTTTTGACAAGGCACGTCCATGACGATCGAAATCCGCCCGGCGACCCCCAGTGACGCACCGCAAATCCTCGCGTTCATCACGGAACTGGCCGACTACGAACGTGCCCGCCATGAAGTCATCGCCAGCGTCGCCGACATCGAACGCAGCCTGTTCAGCGAAGGGGCCACGGCCCATGGCCTGATTTGCCTGCGCGCAGGCGTGCCCATCGGTTTTGCCGTGTTCTTTTTCAGCTACTCCACGTGGCTGGGCAGCAACTGCCTGTACCTCGAAGACCTGTACATCACGCCTGAGCAGCGTGGCGGCGGGGCGGGCAAGACCCTGTTGCGCCACCTGGCGAAAATCGCCTGTGCCAACGACTGCGGGCGCTTCGAATGGAGCGTGCTGGAGTGGAATACCCCGGCCATCGACTTCTACAAATCTTTGGGCGCGCAGCCGCAGGAGGAGTGGGTTCGCTACCGCATGGATGGCAAGGTGCTGAGAGAGTTCGCAGACGGTAATTAATCACGGCGTAAACCCATCTGTAGGAGCTGGCTTGCCAGCGAAGGCGACCTGAAGAGCAGCGCAGCACCTCAGGTTGGATCACCAGCAAGCCGGCTCCAGTGCTGTGTATGTTTCAAATATCGCAGAAATCAACGTCTGCGATTTTTTTTGTCTGAAATAAGCGTATCCCAATATATGGGAGTGATATTTATATATTGAGATTTATCGGCGCCAAGGTTTATAGTCCGCTCACTCACTGCCAAAAACAGAACAGGTGAAGCGATGCAGGCGCAATTGATCGCGCTCGACTGGGGGACAACCTCATTACGTGCCTACAAATTTGCCGCGGGCGGCCAGGTGCTCGAACAGCGTTCGCTGTCGTCGGGGATCATGCAGTTGCCCAAGGCTGGGCGAATCATCAACGGCCGCGAATGCGTCGACGGTTTTGAACTGGCGTTTGACGAGGCCTGCGGTGACTGGCTCGACGAACAGCCCGACTTGCCGGTGATCGCCTGCGGCATGGTCGGCAGCGCCCAGGGCTGGCGCGAAGCGACCTATCGCGACACGCCGGCGAACGTCGCCAACCTAGGCACCGCCCTGCAAAGCGTACGCAGCCTTCGCGGCGTCGATGTACACATCGTGCCGGGCGTGATCCAGCGTTCGCGCCTGCCGAACGTGATGCGCGGCGAGGAAACCCAGGTGCTTGGCGTGCTGCACAACCTGGCGGGCGAGGCGGGCGCCGATCTGCTGATCGGCCTGCCGGGCAGCCATTCGAAATGGGTGGAAGTGGCCGATGGCTGCATCGTGCATTTCGACACCTTCATGACCGGCGAAATCTTCGCCGTGCTCTGCGAACACAGCATTCTTGGGCGCACCCAACAGCGTGGCGGGTCATTCGATGGCGACGCGTTCGATCGCGGCGTGCAGGTGGCGTTGTCGACGGACGGCGAGATCGGTCCCTTGTCTACCCTGTTCAGCGCCCGCAGTCTCGGCCTGACCGGCGAACTCAGCGCCACGGCGCAAGCGGATTATCTGTCCGGCCTGCTCATCGGCCATGAACTGTCGGCCCTGGCGTGCGTGCAGCGGCGTCGCCGCAACAGCGTGCACCTGCCTTCGATCATCCTGATCGGCAATGCCCAACTGTGCAGCCGCTACAGCCGGGCGCTCGATGCCTGCGGTTTTTCCCGGGTGACGCTGGCCGAGCAGGCCACCGAACGCGGCTTGTGGCAGCTGGCCCTGGCGGCCGGCCTGGTCGCGGCCAATCCCCATCGTTAACCCTGACTGGAGTCCTGACATGCTCAAACAAGCACTGGCGCAAAACGGTCTGATCGCGATCCTGCGTGGCCTGCGTCCGCAAGAAGCAGCTGCCATCGGCGAAGTCCTGTACGCCGCCGGATTTCGCGTCATCGAAGTGCCGCTCAATTCCCCCGAGCCGTACGAAAGCATTCGCATCCTGCGCAGCAGCCTGCCCGCCGATTGCCTGATCGGCGCGGGCACGGTGCTGACGCCGGAGCAGGTTGAGCAGGTAAAAGCGGCGGGCGGCCAGGTGATCGTCATGCCCCACAGCGATCCCAAGGTGTTGCGTGCGGCGAAAGCGGCCGGCCTGTACCTGTCGCCCGGTGTCGCCACCCCGACCGAGGCCTTCGCGGCACTGGCCGAGGGCGCTGATGTGCTGAAGCTGTTCCCCGCCGAGCAGATGGGCCCGGCGGTCGTCAAGGCCTGGCTCGCGGTGTTGCCCGCCGGGACCATTCTGGCGCCGGTTGGCGGCATCACCCCGGACAACATGCAGGTGTTCATCGACGCCGGCGTCAAGGGTTTCGGCCTCGGTTCCGGGCTGTTCAAACCGGGCATGACCCCGGCGCAAGTGGCGGCCAATGCCAAGGCCTATGTCGCTGCCTGGAAAGCCCTTCGCTGAGACTTTTTTGGCGCTGCGTGCGCTGCATCTAATAAGAGCTGCATTGATAAAAAGAGAGCACAGATGAAAATCACCAAACTGACCACCTTCATCGTTCCGCCACGCTGGTGCTTCCTCAAGGTCGAGACCGACGAAGGCGTGACCGGCTGGGGCGAGCCCGTGGTCGAAGGCCGCGCCCACACCGTCGCTGCCGCCGTTGAAGAATTGTCCGACTACCTGATCGGCAAAGACCCGCGCAACATCGAAGACATCTGGACCGTGCTCTATCGCGGCGGCTTCTACCGAGGCGGCGCGATCCACATGAGCGCCCTGGCCGGTATCGACCAGGCGTTGTGGGACATCAAGGGCAAGGCCCTGGGCGTGTCGGTCAGTGACCTGCTGGGTGGCCAGGTGCGGGACAAGATCCGCGTGTATTCGTGGATCGGCGGCGACCGCCCGGCAGACACCGCGCGGGCGGCGAAGGAAGCGGTCAGCCGGGGTTTCACCGCCGTGAAAATGAACGGCACCGAAGAGCTGCAGTTCCTCGATACCTTCGACAAGGTCGACCTGGCCCTGGCCAACGTCGCCGCCGTGCGTGACGCGGTGGGGCAGAACGTCGGCATCGGCGTCGATTTCCATGGCCGGGTGCACAAGCCCATGGCCAAGGTGCTGATGAAGGAACTCGACCCGTACAAACTGATGTTCATCGAAGAGCCGGTGCTCAGCGAAAACTACGAAGCGCTGAAGGAACTGGCGCCGCTGACCAGCACGCCGATCGCCCTGGGTGAGCGGCTGTTCTCGCGCTGGGATTTCAAGCGCGTGCTCAGCGAAGGCTACGTCGACATCATCCAGCCCGATGCTTCCCACGCCGGTGGCATCACCGAAACCCGCAAGATCGCCAACATGGCCGAAGCCTACGACGTGGCGCTGGCGCTGCATTGCCCGCTGGGCCCGATCGCGCTGGCGGCGTGCCTGCAACTGGACGCGGTCTGCTACAACGCGTTCATCCAGGAGCAGAGCCTGGGCATCCATTACAACGAGAGCAACGACCTGCTCGACTACGTCAAAGACCCGCGGGTATTCGACTACGACAAAGGTTTCGTCAAGATCCCCAACGGCCCGGGCCTGGGCATCGAGATCAACGAGGAATACGTGATCGAACGCGCCGCCGTCGGCCACCGCTGGCGCAACCCGATCTGGCGCCATGCCGATGGCAGTTTTGCCGAGTGGTGAGTGCTCCCTGATCCACCACCTATCCCCTGTGGGAGCCAGCCTGCTGGCGATTCGGTCGGTACATCCAGCGATGATGGTGACTGACACACCGCCATCGCCAGCAGGCTGGCTCCCACAGGTTGATCTCCATGCACAGGGAGATCTGCGTTACTGGTTCGACCTCAATAAACATAAAAAGAGGCACTCCCCATGCAACCGCAAACCCTCACCGGGCAGGCGTCGTTGGCGGCGCCCAGCCGCAAGCGTTTTTTCATCATGGTGCTGCTGTTCATCACCGTGGTGATCAACTATCTGGACCGCAGCAACCTGTCGATCGCCGCACCAGCGCTGACCAGCGACCTGGGCATCGATCCGATCCACGTCGGCCTGATCTTCTCGGCCTTCGGCTGGACCTACGCCGCCATGCAGATTCCCGGTGGCTGGCTGGTGGACCGGGTGCCGCCGCGAATTCTCTACACCGCCGCACTGCTGCTGTGGTCGATTGCCACGGTCATGCTCGGCTTCGCCGGCAGTTTCATCGCCTTGTTCGTGTTGCGCATGGCGGTGGGTGCTCTCGAAGCGCCGGCCTATCCGATCAACAGCCGCGTGGTCACCACCTGGTTCCCGGAGCGCGAGCGTGCCACGGCCATCGGTTTCTATACCTCCGGGCAGTTCGTCGGCCTGGCCTTCCTGACGCCGGTACTGGCCTGGCTGCAACATGAATTCGGCTGGCACATGGTGTTCGTCGCCACCGGCGCAGTGGGCATTCTCTGGGCGGTGATCTGGTACGCGGTGTATCGCGAGCCCCGGGATTTCAAAGGCGCCAACGAGGCCGAAATCGACTTGATCCGCGAAGGCGGCGGGCTGGTGGATATCCAGGCCGAACAAGCCAAGGTCAAAGCCAAATTCAGCTGGACCGACTTGGGCATTGTCCTGACCAAACGCAAGCTCTGGGGCATCTACCTCGGCCAGTTCTGCCTCAACTCGACGCTGTGGTTTTTCCTGACGTGGTTCCCGACGTACCTGGTGAAATACCGCGGCATGGACTTCATCAAGTCCGGCCTGCTGGCATCGCTGCCGTTTCTCGCGGCGTTCGTCGGCGTGCTGTGTTCCGGGTTCTTCTCGGACTTTTTGATCCGTCGCGGCTACAGCGTAGGGTTCGCGCGCAAGTTGCCGATCATCAGTGGCCTGCTGATTTCCACCTCGATCATCGGCGCCAACTTCGTCGAATCGACGCCGCTGGTGATTGCCTTCCTCGCGCTGGCATTTTTCGGCAACGGCCTGGCGTCGATCACCTGGTCGCTGGTGTCGACCCTGGCGCCGGCGCGCTTGCTCGGGCTGACCGGTGGGGTGTTCAACTTCATCGGCAACCTGTCGGCCATCGCCACGCCCATCGTCATCGGCTTCCTGGCCAGCGGTGACTCCTTTGCCCCGGCCATCACCTATATCTCGGTGCTGGCGTTGATCGGTGCACTTTCCTACATCTTGCTGGTGGGCAAGGTCGAGCGTATCAAGTTGTAGTCGTGACCTGCGGGCGACCATAATGCCGCCCGTTCACTCGCTCAACGGTAAAGGCTGGATATGCAGGAAGACGCCCCAAAAATCGCCAAGGATGCCGCGCCCACCGGCACCCAGACCCTGCTTCGCGGTCTGGGTGTGGTTCAGGCCGTGGCCAGTGGCGCCCGCGATCTCAAGGAAATCGCCCGGTTGATCGGCACCACGCGCAGCACCACCCATCGCCTGGCCAGTTGCCTGGTGGACGAGCGTTATCTGCGGGTGGTGCCGCAGGTCGGCTATCTGTTGGGGCCCAAGCTGATCGAGCTGGGATTCCAGGCGCGCGAAGAATTGCCGCTGGTGACCCTGGCCGGGCCGTATCTGGATGAATTGTCGGCAGCCACCGGCGACACCATCCACCTGGCGATCCGTGAAGGCGACGAGGTGCTGTACCTGCTCAAGAATCCGGGGCGCAACGGACCGGAAATGCGCTCGCGGGTCGGCCATCGCATGCCGTTGGCGCGCACCGGGATCGGCAAGGCGTTGATGCTCGATGACTCGCCGCAGGAATGGCAGCGCCTGTACGAAGTCAGCCTGCCGGTAGGTGGGAAAAATCTGTTCTGGCCGCAGCACCCGGAGCAGTCCTGGGAGCAGTTCCAGCAGCGTATGGTCGAGTACGTGGCCGGCGGCTACGCCTTCGACCTGGAAGACAACGAACCGTCGATCCGCTGCGTGGCGGCGCCGATCCGCGATGCCAGCAAATGCATCGTCGCCGGCATCAGCATCGCCAGCACCGTGCCGTACATGCCGCTGGAAAAAATGGCCGAGCTGATTCCCCTGATCAAAGGGGTCACGGCCCGGCTGTCGGCGGAGCTTGGCCTCAAGGTTTAGACCTTGAGGGTCGCCATGTCGATGACGAAGCGGTACTTCACGTCACCGGCGATCATGCGGGCGTAGGCCTCGTTGATCTGGCGGATGTCGAGCATTTCGATGTCGCAGGTGATGTCGTGCTCGGCGCAGAAATCCAGCACTTCCTGGGTTTCGGCGATGCCGCCGATCAAGGAACCGGCGAGCACACGACGGCTCATCACCAGCTTTCCGGCATGCATGGGTGGATCCACCGGTTCGATCAAGCCCACCAGGATGTGCACGCCGTCGAAGCGCAGGGTGTCGAGGTAGGGATTGAGGTCGTGCTGCACCGGAATGGTGTCGAGCAGGAAGTCGAAATGTCCCGCCGCGGCCTTCATCTGTTCGGCATCGGTGGACACGATGACGTGGTCCGCGCCTTGGCGGCGGGCCTCTTCAGCCTTGCTCGCCGAACGGGTGAACAACGTCACTTCGGCGCCCATGGCCTTGGCGAACTTGATGCCCATGTGGCCAAGGCCGCCCATGCCCAGAATCCCCACCTTGTCGCCGGCCTTCACGCCGTAGTGCTTGAGCGGCGAGTAGGTGGTGATGCCGGCACACAGGATCGGCGCGGCACTGGCCAGGTCGAGCTTTTGCGGAATACGCACCACGAAGTGCTCGCTGACCACGATGCTGTCGGAGTAACCGCCCATGGTGTTGCTGCCGTCTACGCGGTCGGGGGTGGCGTAGGTCATGGTCGGGCCTTCGAGGCAGTATTGCTCGAGGTTGGCCTGGCAGGCGTCGCAACTGCGGCAGGAGTCGACCATGCAGCCGACGCCGACCAGATCGCCGACTTTGTGTTTGCTGACATTCGCACCGATGGCGGTAACTTTGCCTACGATTTCGTGGCCAGGCATCAAGGGGTAAACGGCAATGCCCCACTCGTTGCGGGCCTGATGGATGTCGGAGTGGCACACGCCGCAGTAGAGAATCTCGATGGCGACGTCGTCGGGCCGTGGGCTGCGGCGTTCGAATTTTACCGGGGCGAGGGGCGTGGTGGCCGACTGGGCGGCGTATCCGATGGCGGTGTACATGGTGAACCTCGCAAAAGCGCTGACAAGTGAGGTGGCGCATTCTGGGCGCCGACCCCCATCGCAGCCATGGCGATTCCTCCGGGTGTCATGCCTATTCCTCCGGCATCGGCTCTTGATCGATCGCATTGGCGATCAGACCTGCGATGATGCTTTCATCCCTATTTCCGTGAAGCTTTTCCAATGTTGTTGACCCGTCACCTTGATGCCAATGCCGCGCTGGTTTCGCTGATTGAGCCGCTGTCGACCCGCGACGGATTCGTCCCGACCGCGTTGCCGGGCGTGCAGGTTCTGCGCGCCAGTTGCGATGTGGCCCGTGGCCCGCAGATCTACGAGCCGAGCCTGGTGATCATCGCCCAGGGCAGCAAACTGGCGTACCTGGGGCCGCGCACCCTGGAATATGGGGCAGGGCACTATCTGATCCAGGCGCTGCCGGTGCCGTTCGAGTGTGAAACCTTTGCCGCGCCGAGCGGGCCCATGCTGGGTGTGTCTGTGGCGATCGACCGGGTGATGCTCGGCGAGTTGGTGTTGGCGATGGGCTTGGCGCCGGGGCGGCATATTGCGGCGCAAACACTGGAGTCCATGACCTCGGCCGTGCTCGATGACGCCATGCGTGGTTGTGTCGAGCGGCTGCTGCGCTGCCTGCACGATCCGCTGGAATGCCAGATCATGGGGCAAGCGCGCTTGCGCGAGTTGTTGTTCGTCGCCTTGCGCGGTCCGCAAGCGGATGTGTTGCGCGCCCTGGTCGAGCAGCAGGGACAATTCGCGCGGATCGCGGCATCGCTCAGTCATCTGCATGCGCATTACACCGAACCGCTGAACGTCGAGACCCTGGCCAGTTGCGCCAACATGAGTGCCTCGACCTTTCACGAGCATTTCAAGCGCAGCACCCTGTTGTCGCCGGTGCAGTATCTGAAGCGATTGCGTTTGCTTCGGGCGCAGCAGTTGTTGCTGGGCGAGGGGCTGGGCGTGGCGCAGGTGGCGCATCGGGTGGGGTACCAGAGCACGTCGCAGTTCAGTCGCGAGTACAAGCGCTACTTCGAGCGTAATCCGGGCGAGGAACGCGCTGCCTGAACCCGTAGGGAAACCCTGTGCGAGCCTGCTCGCGAAGACGGTCTGAAATCCAACATCGATGTTGACGGACATACCGCTTTCGCGAGCAAGCCCGCTCCCACATTGGATCTAGGTTGATTCATCAATCGCAGGCAACAAAAAGGCCCCCATTTCGGGAGCCTCGATGTCCAGGCGTTCGGCTTACATGTTCGGGTAAGTCGGGCCGCCAGCGCCTTCCGGCGTCACCCAGGTGATGTTCTGTGCAGGGTCCTTGATGTCGCAGGTCTTGCAGTGAACGCAGTTCTGGGCGTTGATCTGGAAGCGCTTCTCGCCGTCTTCCTTGGTGATCACTTCGTACACGCCAGCCGGGCAGTAACGCTGTGCCGGCTCATCGTATAGCGGCAGGTTCTTGCTGATCGGGATGCTCGGATCGGTCAGCTTCAGGTGGCAAGGCTGCTCTTCTTCGTGGTTGGTACCGGAGATGAACACCGAGCTGAGTTTGTCGAAGCTGATCTTGCCGTCCGGTTTCGGATAGTCGATCTTCTTGCAGTCGGCGGCCAGTTTCAGGCACGCGTAATCCGGCTTGGTGTCGTGCAGGGTGAACGGCAGTTTGCCGCCGAAGATGTTCTGGTCCAGCCAGTTGAAACCGCCACCGACGATGGCGCCGAACTTGTGGATCGCCGGGCCGAAGTTACGACTGGCGAACAGTTCTTCGTGCAGCCAGCTGTTCTTGAACGCGTCGACGTAGGTGGTCAGTTCTTCAGTACCGTCCTTGTCGGCGAACAGTGCGTCAGCCACCGATTCAGCGGCGAGCATGCCGGACTTCATCGCGGTGTGGCTGCCCTTGATCTTGGCGAAGTTCAGGGTGCCGAGGTCGCAGCCGATCAGCGCGCCGCCCTTGAAGACCATTTTCGGCAGCGAGTTCAGGCCGCCCTTGCAGATGGCGCGGGCGCCGTAGCTGATGCGCTTGCCGCCTTCCAGGTACTGCTTGAGCACCGGGTGATGCTTGAGGCGCTGGAACTCGTCGAACGGCGACAGGTAAGTGTTGCTGTAGGACAGGTCAACGATCAGGCCGACTACTACCTGGTTGTTTTCCAGGTGATAGAGGAACGAGCCACCGGTGTTCTCGGTGCCCATGATGTCCATCGGCCAACCGGCGGTGTGCACCACCAGGCCTGGCTGATGCTTGGCCGGGTCGACTTCCCAGATTTCCTTCAGGCCGATGCCGTAGTGCTGGGCATCAGCGTCAGTGTCGAGGTTGAAGCGCTTGATCAGCTGCTTGCCGATGTGGCCACGGCAGCCTTCGGCGAACAGCGTGTACTTGCCGCGCAGTTCCATGCCCGGGGTGTACAGGCCTTCTTTCGGATTGCCTTCGCGGTCAACGCCCAGGTCGCCGGTGATGATCCCGCGTACCACGCCGTTTTCGTCGATCAGGGCTTCCTGGGCGGCGAAGCCCGGGTAGATCTCCACGCCCAGGTTCTCGGCCTGCTGGGCCAGCCAGCGGCACAGGTTGCCCAGGGAGATGATGTAGTTGCCTTCGTTGTGCATGGTCTTGGGCACAAAGAAGTCTGGAATTTTCTGCGCGCTTTCAGCGTTCTTCAGCACGAAGATGTCGTCGCGGGTGACCGGCGTGTTCAGCGGCGCGCCGAGTTCTTTCCAGTTCGGGAACAGTTCGTTCAGGGCCCGAGGCTCGAACACCGCGCCGGACAGGATGTGAGCACCGACTTCGGAGCCTTTTTCGACCACGCAGACGCTGATTTCCTTACCGGCTTCGGCGGCCTTCTGCTTCAATCGGCAGGCAGCGGAAAGACCAGCGGGGCCGGCACCGACGATGACCACGTCGAATTCCATGTATTCGCGTTCCACAGGTTATCTCCTACTCAAGGCTCAACAGTTTTTTTTCTAATAGGGAGGTTGGGTGTCGCATCCGTGAATCCCTGCGTGACGCCGGGAGAGGACAATCGATTAACCACCTTTCTCTTTGGTGGCGCATTATATCTACACCACTCTCAGCGTCCAATACAAACGTTTGTTTGAAATGGCTCCAAGCCAGAGAAATCAAAGTCACCCGGCTTATGAACGGCCATTTTGGCGTATTGACCGGAATAGGTGTTCCGGTCAAGATACGGGCGGTTTTGCGCTCGCCGTAGGCTGACTGTTGGTTTCAAGAGCACCTCTAAAGACAGGGCGATGGCAGGAGAGAATGACGCTGCGCTTGCTTGATGCGCAGTTTACACGCCGCGATGTTGAATGACTCCTCAGTCACCACTGACGAACGGTCATACAGATCATGAGCGATGGTCACTTGACACCTTTGCCGGCGTTTTTGGAGGTGCCCTTGCGCCCGATGAGCATCAACCGCCAGGTTCGCCTAGGCGACTTTCTTTTCACCGGAGAGTAACGAGGAATCCATGAAGGTTCTTGTAGCTGTCAAACGCGTTGTGGATTACAACGTGAAAGTTCGCGTCAAGGCGGACAATTCCGGCGTCGATCTTGCCAACGTCAAGATGTCGATGAACCCGTTCTGCGAGATCGCCGTGGAAGAAGCCGTACGCCTGAAAGAGAAGGGTGTTGCGACTGAAATCGTCGTCGTCTCCGTCGGCCCGTCCACCGCTCAAGAGCAACTGCGCACCGCGCTGGCTCTGGGTGCCGACCGCGCCATCCTCGTCGAGTCCGCCGAAGACCTGACCTCCCTGGCCGTTGCCAAACTGTTGAAAGCTGTAGTCGACAAGGAACAGCCTCAGCTGGTGATCCTTGGCAAACAAGCGATCGACAGCGACAACAACCAGACTGGCCAGATGCTGGCTGCACTGAGCGGCTACGGTCAGGGCACCTTCGCTTCGAAAGTCGAAATCAGCGGCGACAGCGTTGCCGTGACTCGCGAAATCGACGGCGGCGCGCAGACCGTTTCCCTGAAACTGCCGGCCATCGTCACCACCGACCTGCGTTTGAACGAGCCGCGTTATGCGTCCCTGCCAAACATCATGAAAGCCAAGAAGAAGCCTCTCGAAGTGCTGACTCCGGACGCTTTGGGCGTTTCCACCGCCTCCACCAACAAGACTCTGAAAGTCGAAGCGCCTGCTGCACGCAGCGCGGGTATCAAGGTCAAGTCGGTGGCTGAACTGGTCGAGAAACTGAAAAACGAAGCGAAGGTAATCTAAATGACTATCTTGGTTATTGCTGAACACGACAACAAAGTGCTGGCCCCGGCCACGCTGAACACCGTTGCTGCCGC
>NZ_JAXDEQ010000038.1:0-57499 GCF_035065025.1 Pseudomonas sp. YuFO8
TTCAAGGAATCCTTAACAACTTCAACCACTTGCGCTTCAGATCTCTCGTCAGCGGGAGGCGAATTCTACAGCGTTACACGCTGCTGTCAACACCTCTTTTTCAACTTCCTTCGCGCCTCGATGAACTGAAGCAACCTGCTGTCAAAACTGCGTAACTCATTGTTTACCAAGGAGTTTTCCGTTTCGACTGCGCCGGAAGTGGGGCGAATTATAGGCTTCCAGAATCTGCCGTCAACCACTAATTAGGCCTTTTTGGCAGAAGTGCCCTTTTTAGCCACCAAACGCGGGATTCGACGCGCCAGGGGCGGCAGCCTCAGCACTAACAACAGCGCACCTATGGACGCATAGATCGCCCACTCCTTCAGATCGGCACGCACGATCCAGAGCATGTGCAGCAATCCGAGCACCAGAATCAGATACGCCAGACGATGCAGCTTCTTCCAGCGCACGCCCAAACGCCGCTGACTGTAGCGATTGGAAGTGCACGCCAACACCAGCAAACACAAAAAGCCCAAGGCCCCGACAATGATGTACGGACGTTTGCGCAGCTCCACACCCAGCTGCGACCAGTCGAACCCAAGGATGAACGCAAGGTAGGCGCTCAAATGCAGGACGACGTAAGCGAAACACCACAACCCCAGTTGCCGCCGGACAGCTATCCACCCGGCCCAACCCGTGAGCTTTTGCAGCGGCGTCATGCTCAATGTGATGAGCAACAGAACAAGCGTCCCCAACCCCAACCGGTCCACCAGCACCTTGCCAGGATCTGGCCCCAGTGCATCCTGCCAGGCCTGGTCCAACCACAGCAGCGGCCACACCATTGCACTCACGAAAACCGCTGTACGCCAGAGCGGATGGCGCATCAGTAATTCTTCCGCAGATCTAGCCCTGCATATAAAGAAGCGACTTCATCCGCATAGCCGTTGAACATCAGCGTGTCGCGTACATTCGGCTTGAACAGGCCACTGGGCAATCGACGCTCGCGCGCCTGAGTCCAGCGCGGGTGGTCAACCGTAGGGTTCACGTTCGCGTAAAAGCCGTACTCGTCGGAGGCAATGCTCTGCCAGGTGGTTTCAGGCTGCTCGCTCACCAGGCTTATCCGGACAATGGACTTGATGCTTTTGAACCCGTATTTCCATGGCACCACCAGACGCAGGGGCGCCCCGTTCTGATTCGGCAACTCTCGCCCGTACATGCCCACCGCCAGTATTGCCAGTGGGTTCATGGCTTCATCCAATCGCAGCCCTTCTACATAAGGCCAGTCGATCAAGGCGAACCCGGACCGTTGGCCTGGCATGCTCTTGGGATCCTGCAGGGTTTCGAAGCGGATGAATTTGGCTTTTGACGTAGGTTCCACCTGTTTGAGCAATGCCGAAATCGGGAAACCGATCCATGGAATCACCATCGACCACGCCTCCACGCAGCGCAGACGGTAGATGCGCTCTTCCAACTGATAAGGCTTCATGAAGTCTTCCAGCGCATACCGCCCAGGCCGGCCCACCTCCCCGTCCACGACCACGGTCCAGGGTTGGGTCTTCAGTGCGCCAGCGTTGGCAGCCGGGTCGCCTTTGTCTGCGCCGAACTCATAGAAGTTGTTGTAGTGCGTGGCGTCCTTGAACGGGGTGATCGCTTCGTCCTTCACGCTGACGGCGCCCCACTGGGTGGATGGAAGCTTTTCGGCAAACCAGGACGGTGCCTTGCCAGGCTCGACATCCGGGTAACGCGCCGCTTCATCGGCCACAGCCCATCGAGGCAGACTGCTCACGGCCAATCCGGCCACGGCCGCACCCAAAACATTGCGTCGAGAAAGGTAGAGGGATTCAGGCGTGACGTCCGACTCATGGCAGTCGGACGCTTTTGGGACTTTGATCAGCATGGCTACTCCGCAGCATTGGAGAACAGACGCACCAACGTACTGCGGAGTATGAGGGAAATTACATCACTCAGCGCTTTTGCGCCGACGAAGATGTAACAGGTATTGCACGGGACCTGAGGCTGCGTAGCCGAGGAATACCAGGAGCAGGATACGCGGCGGATCACTGAACACGACCGCAAACACCAGCACCACGGCGAGGATCGCCACGAAAGGTACGCGCCCCTTCAAATCCAGTTCCTTGAAGCTGTTGTACTTGATGTTGCTGACCATCAGCATGCCGGCCGCCGCAACCAACAGCGCCACCAGGAAGGACATCTTCGAACCCTGGATGCCGTAATCGCTGAACGCCCAGACTATCCCCGCCACCACACCGGCTGCGGCCGGGCTGGCCAGACCGATGAAATAGCGCTTGTCGGCGGTACCGACCTGGGTATTGAAACGCGCCAGGCGCAACGCCGCGCCCGCTACATAGATGAAGGCGACCATCCAGCCGACCTTGCCCATGTCGCCCAGGGCCCAGCCGAAGGCGAGCAATGCCGGCGCCACACCAAAGGCGACCATGTCCGACAGTGAGTCGTACTCGGCACCGAAGGCGCTCTGGGTATTGGTCATGCGCGCAACGCGGCCGTCGAGGCCGTCGAGCACCATCGCCACGAAAATCGCGATGGCGGCAAAGGCGAAATACTTGCTCGCACCGATCGAGTCACCGGCGCTCAAGGCAGCCTGGGCACTCATCGAGTTGATGATGGAATAGAAACCGGCGAACAGGTTCGCCGTGGTAAACAGATTCGGCAGAAGATAGATACCACGATGCCGGACTTTACGGCCTTCAGCGTCATGCCCTTCTTCGACATGTTCATCGATGGGCAGCAGGCTTTCGGCGTCAGAGGCCTGGTTTGGCTCTTCGGGACGTTCGCTCATGGACATTACCTTGCAACGGGGTGGAAAGTTTCGACAGGTGTCTGGGACGACGGTTCGACCGCAAACGATGCAGCTTTATACCAGAACCAGCCCCCCAAACGAAAAAACGCGGCCTAAGCCGCGTTTTTCGTACAAGAGCTCGACTTAGTTCTTGGCTTTGTCGACGATCTTGTTGGCACCGATCCACGGCATCATGGAGCGCAGTTGCTCGCCGATGACTTCGATACCGTGCGCGGCGTTGTTACGACGCTTGGCGGTCATCGAAGGATAGCCGGTAGCGCCTTCGCTGATGAACATCTTGGCGTATTCGCCGTCCTGAATACGTTTCAGGGCGTTGCGCATGGCCTGACGGGATTCGGCGTTGATGACTTCCGGGCCGGTCACGTACTCGCCGTACTCGGCGTTGTTGGAGATCGAGTAGTTCATGTTGGCGATACCGCCTTCGTACATGAGGTCAACGATCAGCTTCAGTTCGTGCAGGCACTCGAAGTAGGCCATTTCCGGCGCGTAGCCAGCTTCAACCAGGGTTTCGAAACCGGCTTTTACCAGTTCAACGGTACCGCCGCACAGAACGGCTTGTTCGCCGAACAGGTCGGTTTCGGTCTCGTCCTTGAAAGTGGTTTCGATGATGCCGGTACGACCGCCACCCACGCCAGCTGCGTAGGACAGTGCTACGTTTTTAGCGTTGCCCGAAGCGTCCTGGTAGATCGCGATCAGGTCAGGGATACCGCCGCCTTTGACGAACTCGGAACGCACGGTGTGGCCTGGCGCCTTCGGCGCGATCATGATCACGTCGAGGTCAGCGCGTGGCACTACCTGGTTGTAGTGGATCGCGAAGCCGTGGGAGAAGGCCAGGGTGGCGCCTTTCTTGATGTTCGGCTCGATTTCGTTCTTGTACAGGGAGGACTGGAACTCGTCCGGGGTCAGGATCATGACCAGGTCGGCAGCAGCAACGGCGGAAGCAACGTCAGTCACTTTCAGGCCGTGGGCTTCAGCCTTGGCAACGGTGGCCGAGCCTTTGCGCAGGCCAACAGTCACGTCAACACCGGAGTCTTTCAGGTTGCACGCTTGAGCGTGGCCCTGGGAACCGTAACCGATGATGGCAACTTTCTTGCCCTGGATGATCGACAGGTCGCAGTCTTTATCGTAGAAAACTTTCATGAATTTCCCCTATATCAGGCCGTTCAGGCCATTCGCTAATTTGGTTTAGATGCTGAGTACTTTGTCGCCGCGGGCGATACCGGTGACGCCACTGCGGACGGTCTCCAGGATCGAGGCGGTGCCAATGGACTGGATGAAGCTGTCGAGCTTGTCGCTGGTACCGGTCAACTGAACGGTATACACGCTGGCACTGACATCGACGATCTGTCCACGGTAAATATCGGTGGTGCGCTTGATCTCGGCGCGCTGGGCGCCGGTGGCCTTGACCTTGACCAGCATCAGTTCGCGCTCGATGTGAGCACTTTCCGACAGGTCGACCAATTTGACCACTTCGATCAGCTTGTTCAGGTTCTTGGTGATCTGCTCGATGACTTCATCGTGACCCACGGTGGTCAGCGTCAGACGCGACAGGGTCGGGTCTTCGGTTGGCGCCACGGTCAGGCTTTCGATGTTGTAGTTGCGCTGCGAGAACAGGCCGACTACACGAGACAAAGCGCCAGGTTCGTTTTCCAGAAGCAAGGAAATAATGTGCCGCATGATTAAGTACGCTCCGTCTTGCTCAGCCACATATCGCGCATGGAGCCGTCTTTGATCTGCATCGGGTAGACGTGCTCGCTGGTGTCGACCGAAATATCGATCACCACCAGGCGATCTTTCATGGCGAACGCCTCTTCCATCTTCGACTTCAAATCTTTCGAATCGGTAATGCGCACGCCAACGTGGCCGTAGGCCTCTGCCAGCTTGACGAAATCAGGCAGCGATTCCATGTAGGAATGAGAGTGGCGGCTGCCGTAGCTCATGTCCTGCCACTGGCGAACCATGCCCAGCACACCGTTGTTCAGGATGACGATTTTTACCGGCAAACCGTATTGCAGGCAGGTCGACAGTTCCTGAATGTTCATCTGGATGCTGCCCTCGCCCGTTACGCAGGCGACGTCGTCATCCGGAAAGCTCAACTTGATACCCATGGCCGCCGGGAAACCGAAGCCCATGGTGCCCAGGCCACCGGAGTTGATCCAGCGGTTCGGCTTGTTGAACTTGTAGTACTGCGCCGCGAACATCTGGTGCTGACCCACGTCGGAAGCAACAAAGGCATCGCCCTTGGTCACTTCGCACAGGGTCTCGATCACCGCTTGCGGCTTGATGACACTGCCGTCGCCCTTGTCATAAGGGAACAGGCCGCGGTCACCGCGCCACTCGTCGATCTGCTTCCACCAGCTGGCAACGGACTCCTTGTTCGGGGTCTCGCCGATTTCCTTGAGGATCGCGACCATTTCGGTCAGGACGCTCTCGACCGGACCCACGATAGGCACATCGGCCTTGATGGTCTTGGAGATCGAAGCCGGGTCGATGTCGATGTGAATGATCTTGGCGTTCGGGCAGAACTTCGATGCGCCGTTGATGACGCGGTCGTCGAACCGTGCGCCGACGGCCAGGATCACGTCAGCATGGTGCATCGCCAGGTTGGCGGTGTAGCTGCCGTGCATGCCCAGCATGCCGATGAACTGACGGTCGGTGCCAGGGAAACCGCCCAGGCCCATCAGGGTATTGGTCACTGGCAGGTTGAGCATTTTCGCCAGCTCGGTCAGCGGCGCGGAGCCGTTGCCGAGAATCACGCCACCGCCCGAATACATCACGGGACGCTTGGCCGCCAGGAGCATTTCTGCCGCCTTGCGGATTTGCCCCGAGTGGCCGCGAACGGCCGGGCTGTAGGAGCGCAGCTTGGCTTTTTTCGGGAAGATGTATTCGAACTTCTCGGCCGGGTTGGTCATGTCTTTCGGGATATCGACAACGACAGGACCAGGACGACCGGATTGCGCCAGGTAGAAGGCTTTCTTCATGACTTCCGGGATTTCCGACGCGTGCTTGATCATGAAGCTGTGTTTCACGATCGGCCGGGAGATACCGATCATGTCGGTTTCCTGGAAGGCGTCGGTACCGACCATGGTGCTCGGCACCTGGCCGGAAATCACCACCATCGGAATGGAGTCCATGTAGGCCGTGGCGATACCGGTGATGGCGTTGGTCGCGCCCGGGCCGGAAGTCACCAGTACCACGCCGGCTTTACCGGTGGCACGGGCGTAGCCGTCAGCCATATGGGTCGCGGCCTGCTCGTGACGAACCAGGATGTGGGTCACTTCCGGTTCTTTGAACAGGGCATCATAGACATGAAGAAGAGCACCACCCGGGTACCCGTAGATATATTTGACGCCTTCGTCACGCAAAAAGCGGACGAGCATCTCACCGCCAGATAAAAGCTCCACGTTGTTCACCTCTAAAACGCCAGAATACCGCCCACAAAAGGGACGGGTCTTAATAGGTTTACTTCTCAGCAGAGCATGAGCGACGGTGGTCGCCGACTACGTCAGCACTGACTGAGCAAGTATTGGGATCGTCCCAAGTGTTGCGGGCCTTTCCCACCCAGCGCGAGGTAACGCGTTGCGGGTGTAACAGGTCGGCGCGGATGTGCGCCTCATGATCTGCCGAGTGGGTCTGCTTCTGGCAGTCCCTCTACAGCGGACTTTGGATTCTTCTGTTTCGTCCCCTGCAAGTCAAGTCGTCTATGAGGTTTATTCTACTAACCACATGAGAACGCAAGAAAAAACCTGTAAACCTCCAGTGTGTTAGCTTCAATTGCGCAACTTTTGACTAGGAATTGGCATGCGTACGCACTTCTTCATCGCCGGCCTGATGGCCGCCCTCAGCCCGCTGTCCCTGGCCGCGCAAATTTACCAGTGGGTCGACGCCCAGGGCGTTACCCATTTCGATGCGCAACCGCCCAGGGATCAGCCAGCCACGACCCTCGTCACGCCCGCCTCCTCTGGAAAATCGGGTACCGCCGCACAGAGCGGCGCCATTGGTGACCAACAGGCGATCGACAAGTCGGTGAAGCAGCAGGTGGCCGAGCAACAGAATCAATTGAGGGCTTTCTGCGAACAGGCACGAACCAACCTGGCGCAGTTGCAGAATAATCCGCGCTTGAGAGAGGAAGTGGATGGTCAGATGCGGCGTCTGGATGACTCCCAACGCCAGGAGCGCATCGGCGAAACGCAGAAACAGATTGCCGACAACTGCATGTAGGAGCTGTCTCGTGGAACGAGGCTGCGATCTCTTGATCTTTGAAAAGATCGCAGCCTCGTTCCACGAGACAGCTCCTACAGGTTCCCGCAGGCACCACAGGTTCCGACGAAGGGGCGGGTTAGCGGGAGGCAGTGATCAGTTGATCGAACTCTTTGAGCAACACCTGCAGCTGACGATCCCGGCCCTGGACATTGCGTCCGGCGAAGACCATTTCCGCCATTTCCTGGATGCCCGATGCGTTCGGCAATGGCAGGTCCTGCTCGAGGATCATCTTCATGCGCGGCAGGAAGATCCATTGCAGCCACTGCTCGAAGTCCAGTGTATCGACCGAAAACGGCTCAACACTGGACAGCGCTTCAGCGGAGGGTGGAACTTCGTCCCACCACCCTTGCACGCGCAATTCACGCTCGATCAGCAGTAGCTGATCGGCGATTTTTAGAAAGCGTGCATCCATTACGACGTGACCTTGGCTTTCTGACGAGCCAGTGCCGCGCCCGAGGAGTCGCCCTGCTTCTCACGCGCCTGGGCGATCAGTTCCCACAGGCTGGCTTGAAGTGCCGGACGGCCGTTGGCGAAGGTCAGGCCACGGCGGGCAAATTGCTCGGCTTGCGGCGCATCGCCTTGGGCCATGCGCACTTGTGCCAGGCGATACAGCACTTGCGGCTCACGCGGGGCCACACGCTGGGCACGTTCGAGGCTGGACGAAGCGCCATTGAGGTCGCCGCTGGCCTGTTGTTGCTGAGCGGTGGTCAACAGGGCCAGTACCGGACCGTCCAGTTGCTCGTCGGCGGACAGGCCACCGGAACTACTGGCCGACGGAATACCGCTCGGCGTCGACGGCATGCTGTAGCTGCCCTGATTGACCGGTGCCGACTGTACAGGCGACGTGTCGATCGGGCCTGGCGTTATTGGTCCTGGAGTAATGGGCCCCGGAGTAATTGGACCAGTGCTGATCGGTGCCGACGCCACCGCACCACCACCTGGCACCATCACGACCACACCGGTATCGCCTTGTGGAATCTCCTGAGGCCTGGACTGCACAGGACGTTGCACCGTCGTCTGACGGTATCCGCCGTTCGCCGATACGCGCTCGCTGTTGGAAACCCTGGTGCCGGAGTCCTCCACCGGAATCGAGCCGCGCTGCACCGTGGAGCAGCCGCTGAGCAAAGCCACGGCGGTAACCGCTGGAATCAACCACTTGTTCACTTGAAACCCTCTTTGCTTAATTCATCCAGCCCTTGACCCAATCCATCACCGTTTCGCCGGAAGGGCTTTCGCCACCGCAAGCGGCACCGGGAGGCGGTTCGCTGCCGCGAATATACGGCATCTGCACGGCGCCCGGGCAACCGGCGTCGGAACCTTGTCCGGTGCGCGAATCGACCCAGGCCTGAACGATATTATCCGGCTGCGGCATGTCCAGCGGCAACGGGTCGGCCTTGCGCATGAAGCTGGTCCAGACCTGCAACGCACCGGTGGCACCGGTGAACGGGGTCTTGCCGTTATCGTCGCGCCCCAACCAGACCACCGCCAGCAAGTCCTGACTGAACCCGGCGAACCAACTGTCCCGCGAGTCGTTACTGGTGCCGGTCTTGCCGGCCAGGGTCAAAGTCTTTGGTAACACGTTGTAAACCGAGCTGCCGGTACCCTCGCGCATGACCCGCTGCATCGCGCTCTGGATCAGGTAGATCGACGCCGGGTCGAAACGCTGCTGGATCTGGAACGGATAGCGCTTGAGCGGCTCGCCTTCAGCCGTCAATACACTGCGAATCCCGCGCATTGGCGTATTGAAACCACCGTTGGCGAGCGTCTGGTACATGGTTGCCACTTCGATCGGGGTCATGCCGCCGGCACCCAACAACATCGACGGGAAGGCCGGGAACTCGCGGCTGACACCCAGGCGCCCGAGTGTCTTGAGGACATTCGGCACGCCCACGGCCAGGCCCAGGCGCGCGGTCGACAGGTTGTAGGAGTGCGCCAGCCCTTGATAAAGGAACACCGTGCCGTGGGAGCGGCGATCGTAGTTCTGTGGTTTCCAGACCTGGCCGTCCGCGCCCTTGACCGAGAAGGACTCATCCGACAGCCAACTGGTCAATGTGTACTGGCTGGGTTTTTCCAGCGCCGTCAGATAAACCGCCGGCTTGATCAACGAGCCGATCGGCCGCACCGCGTCCAGCGCCCGGTTGAACCCGGCAAAGCTGGCCTGGCGACTGCCGATCATCGCCTGCACCTCACCGGTTTCCGGGTTGGTCACGACCATGGCCGCCTCGACATCATCCGACCCCTTGCGACCCGACAGGCGCTTGAAGGTATCGTTGACCGACGCTTCGGCTTTCATCTGCAGGATCGGATCGAAGCTGGTAAAGATCCGCAGCCCCTCCTCGGTCAAGTCTTCGTCGCGGTAGTCTTCGCGCAGCTGGCGCTTGACCAGGTCCAGGAAGCCAGGGAACGAGCTGTCCGCCAGGCTGCCGCGCTTGGTCACGCCCAGCGGCATTTTCTTCGCCGCTTCGACTTGCTCGGCCGTGGCAACGCCCTGTTCCTGCAGCACATCGAGCACCAGGTTACGCCGCTCGAGTGCACGCTCCGGATAGCGGCGCGGGTTGTAGGAGGATGGCCCCTTGACCATGCCGACCAGCAAGGCCACCTGATGCAGCTTGAGCTCAGCCAATGGCTGACTGAAGAAGAACTGGCTGGCCAACCCGAAACCGTGCACCGCGCGTTGACCGTCCTGGCCGACAAACACCTCGTTGAGGTAAGCCTCGAGGATTTCACGCTTGTCGTAGTGCAGTTCGAGCAGCAGCGCCATCATCGCTTCGGTCAGCTTACGGCTCAGGCTGCGCTCGTTGGTCAGGTAGAAGTTCTTGACCAGCTGTTGAGTCAGGGTACTGCCACCCTGGCGCATGCGGCCCGACGAACCGTTGACCCAGATCGCACGGGCGATCGACTTCGGCGAAACACCAAAGTGGTGATAGAAATCACGGTCCTCGACAGCGACCAGGGTTTCGAGCAGATACGGCGGCACCTGGTCGATCTTGATCAGGATCCGGTCTTCGAGGTTTTTCGGGTACAGGCCGCCGATCAGCAGCGGCTCCAGACGCACCACCGACAACTTCGAGCCTTTGGTCGACGACAGCTCGGCCACGTAATCACCCGAGAAGCGCACACGCACCGGCTGCGCTTGCTCCATACCCTCATAGAACTGGAAGCCACGGGTATTCAGATCGACGGTATTGCCGTTGACCGACGCCGCGCCCGGACCGTTGGCCACGCTTTCACGGCGATAGCCCAAGGCATCGAGCTCGGTGAGAAAATCGTCCCTGCTCAACTTTTGTCCGACGAACAGCTCGAGCGGGCGCGCGTAGACCTTGGCCGGAATGGTCCAGCGCTTGCCGGAGAACTTCTCCTGCACGATGGCATCGAGGTACACGGCGAACCCGGCCAACACCACGAGGCCGACCAGGCTGAGTTTAAGGGCCCAGCCCAGCCAGGGCCGCAGGCCTCTGGAGGGTGGTTTTTTTGGGGTACGGGGGGATCGAGTACGAGTCATGGCGGCGGATTATACGCACTTTATTCATACTCAACAGGAGGCCCGCAAGTTTGCGTTAGGCTGGCTAGACGCCATAATGACGACCTGAATTTTTTCCGACTCTTAAGGATCGCCTGTGAGCCAGTCCCTGATCGCCGCCCTGCAAAACAAGGCCCTCTACCCGCATCCTGTAGATGGATTCAAGGTCATCGAGACCCACATTTCCTGGGTCGTGCTTACCGGCCCCTTTGCTTATAAAGTGAAGAAGCCGATGAACTTCGGCTTCCTCGACTTCACCACCCTCGAGGCTCGCGGGCATTTCTGCGCTGAAGAACTGCGCCTGAACCAGCGCCTGACCCAGGATCTTTATCTCGAAGTGCTACCGATCACCGGTAGCGCCGAAGCACCGCAACTGGGCGGCGAAGGCCCGGCCATCGAGTACGCCCTGAAAATGCGCCAGTTTGGCCAGGACGGTTTGCTCAGCACGCTGCAAGCCAACGGCGAATTGACGCCCGCGCACGTCGACCAGATGGCTGACCAGATCGCCCGCTTCCACCTTGACGCACCGCGCGTGCCGGCAGAACACGAAGCCGGGACCCCGGACAGTGTCATGGCCCCTGTGCGGCAAAACTTCGAGCAGATTCGCCCCTTCCTCAGCGACAAGGCCGACCTGCTGCAACTGGACGCCCTGCAGGCCTGGGCCGACAGCAGCTTCGAACGCCTCAAGCCACTGTTCAGCCAGCGCAAGGCCGAGGGTTTCATTCGCGAATGCCACGGTGATATCCACTTGGGCAACGCTACGGTGATTGACGGCCAGGTCGTGATCTTCGACTGCATCGAATTCAACGAACCGTTCCGCTTCACCGACGTGTACGCCGACACCGCGTTTTTGGCGATGGACCTGGAAGACCGCGGCCTGAAGTGCCTGGCACGCCGATTCATCAGCCAGTACCTGGAGCTGACCGGCGATTACCAGGGCCTGGAACTGCTCAACTTCTATAAGGCCTACCGCGCCCTGGTTCGCGCCAAGGTAAGTCTGTTCAGCATGCCGGCCGAGGCGACCCCGGTACAGCGCGCCACGACACTGCGCCAATACCGCAACTACGCCAACCTGGCGGAAAGCTACAGCACCATCCCTTCGCGTTTCATGGCCATCACCCACGGTGTGTCCGCCGTGGGCAAAAGCCACGTGGCGATGCGCCTGGTGGAAGCACTGGGGGCGATTCGCCTGCGCTCCGATGTCGAACGCAAACGCCTGTTCGGCGAGCAAACCGTGGCCAATGACCTGCAGGCCGGCATTTACAGCGCTGACGCCAGCGCCGCGACCTACCAGCGCCTGCACGACATTGCCGCAGTGATCCTGCACGCCGGGTTCCCGGTGGTGGTCGACGCCACTTACCTCAAGCATGCGCAGCGCGACAGCGCGGCGAAAGTGGCCGAGGCAACCGGCGCACCGTTCCTGATCCTAGACTGCAATGCACCGCAAGCAGTGATCGAGAGCTGGCTGGCCCTGCGCCAGGTCGACAAGAAGGATCCGTCCGACGCTACCCTGGCCGTGATCGAAGCCCAGCAAGCCAGCCGTGAAGCGTTGACGCCTGCAGAAATTCTCTGCAGCAAGCGCGTACAGACCAATGAAAGCGGCACCCTCGACACGGTGGTGGAACAGATTCGCCAGCGCCTGCCGGGACTGTAAGCAAACCTTTGGGCCGTGAAGCCTGCCCCGGCTTCGCGGCTTTTAGATAGTGGCACTACACTGGCGTCATGAATCCAACAGGTGACGCAAAATGAGCCAACCGAAACTGCTCGACACCCCGCTCTACGCCTTGCTGCACAAAGACGACATCGCGGGCTTCAATAAAGAGCGCCCCGAGCAAGGGCCTATCGACATGGTCGGTGGTGATTTCCGCGGCCTGGACCTGCGCGAACTGAACGCCGACGGCATCGACTTCACCGACGCCTATTTCCGCTCCGCCGATTTGCGCGGCATCGATTTTCGCAACGCATCGCTTGAAGGGGCGAGCCTCGCCCACGCGCAGATTTCCGGCGCCTACTTCCCGGTGGAACTGAGCGCCGACGAAATCCTGATGTCGATGAACTTCGGTACGCGCCTGCGTTATCGCACCCGCTGATCGCCCGTCTGAATTGACAAGTCCCGCGCCCTCGCCTCGCGCTTGACTGCGTGCTTTTTTGCCTGAAATTCTATCGTTTTTATCATCCTTACCCTCCTCTTCGCAGCTTTTCGAAGCACTCGCGCCTGCACCCTCTTAGAAGCGTTTGCGTCAAAAACGAGCAAACAATCACGCTTTTCCTACTGATGGCTACACTCCTCAGAAGCTTGCCCACGCACCATTCGGCCATCGCAAGGAGGCTTGATGAATGATGAACTGCAACACCTGAAGAATCTTGGCAAGACGTCGGCGCAGTGGCTGCATGCCGTGGGCATCCACAGCGCCTCGGACTTGCGTCGCCTGGGGGCGGTGGATGCCTATCGGGCCGTGCGCACGCGCGGGTTTCGGGCGTCCAAGGTGTTGTTGTACGCAATCGAAGGCGCGTTGATGGACGTGCACTGGAACGACATTCCCGCCGAACGCAAGGAAGCCTTGAACAAACAGCTCGAAGCCATCTCGTCACGCCACAAGAATTGAACGAGTACCGCTCGCCATGTACTTACTTGGGGAACAACCGGCTTACGCCGAAACACTGATCAATCGACTGCAAAACCTTCCTGCCCGCCTGTTGCAGGGGTTGGCACCGAGTGGGCCCGCCGTCGAGTTTCCTGCCATCGACGACCTCGCCGCGGCGCTACCCAGCGACCAGCTGTACATGCTGGACAGCGGTCGATTGCACGGATGCATCGATGATCGCGCGCTGTTCTATCTGCGCCAGGGCGACCTGATCGGCCTGCGCCAGGACGCGGGGTTGCCGCGCTGTCGCCTGTGCAGCAAGACGCCCCTGGCGCTGACGCCCTACCTTCGATCGCAGGTGTTCCAGCACATCTACGCCGACCCGACCCGCTCGGAACTGTTCCTGCAATACATGGCGGGCCAGACGGCCCTGCTGTCCGATGCCGTAGCACGCCTCAAGCAACCGGAATTTCGCGCCACCAACGGCTTCCAGCGCGTCGCCAGCGGCGAAACGCTGATCCATCAGGGCGATGAGGCGGACCATGTGTTCGTGATCATCGAGGGTCACGCCGAAGCATTTGTCGATGGATTCAAAGTGGGCGATGTGCCCAAGGACGAGATTTTCGGCGCCATGGCGGTGTTTACCGGCGAGAAACGCAGCGCTACGGTCATCGCCAGCGAACCAAGCACCATAATGCGTATTCCCAAGGACCAGTTCCTGAGCCTCACCCAGAGCAATCCGAAGATTGCCAGCTGCCTGATCGAGAGCATGGCCCGCCGTATCGACCTGCTGAATAAACAGGTTACACAACTGATGGCACTGAAAACGACAGGCAGAGCTCAATGAATACAAGGACTTGGAACGAGCGTGCGACAGGAATCGAAGAAATGGAAAATCACCTGTTGACTTGGTAATGAGAATCGATATGATTATCACAACTGGTCGCGAGACTGGTCGATCTTCTGAAAAGCCCTTGGTTCGGACTCTCAGATTATCTCCTCATCAGGCTAATCACGGTTATTTGACCCGGCTCTTGCCGGGTCTTTTTTTGCCTGTGGAAAAGTCATCCGGCGCTGCGCCAAGTATCCTGAGCACCTGAGTTCTGCTCGCACCGGGCAATTGCGCCATTTGAGGATCAGCATGAAATTTCTCTGTACCGGCATCGAGTTGGCCGATGCCAGCAGCCGCGGTTTCGACATTGACGGCCAGAGGCTGTTCGCCGTGCGCCGGGGCGGCCAGGTCTACGTCTATATCAACCGCTGCCCGCACCGTGGCGTCGGACTGGAATGGAGCCCCGACCAGTTCCTCGACCCCAGCAACAGCCTGATCCAGTGCGCCACCCATGGCGCCCTGTTCCTGATCGAAGATGGCGAATGTGTCGCCGGCCCTTGCGCAGGGCAATCGTTGACCCGTGTCGATTGCCGCGAAGACGCGCAAGGCATCTGGGTCAGCCTCTAACCGCCGAGCAACACCTGCAGACGCCGGTCCACCACCATCTCCTCATGGCTCAGGCGTACGCCGTAGGCCAGCACTTCAACTCCGCACGCCACGGCTTCGCGCAAGGCCTGGGCGTAGGCTGAGTCGATCTCTTCAGCCGGCCGCACGGCCTCGATGCCCGTGAGATTGACGCAATACAACTGCACCGCGCGAATCCCGTCCCGGGCCAGATGCGCCAATTCACGCAAATGCTTGGCCCCACGCTGGGTAACCGCATCGGGAAACGCCGCCACGGGCGTGCCGTCGTAACCCAAGGTGACGCTTTTGACCTCCACGTACGCTGGGCCACCCGGGTAATCGAGGCGGAAATCGATGCGACTGCTTTCCTGGCCGTAGGCAACTTCGCGTTTCAGTTCGGTGAAACCGTTCAACTCGGTGATCACGCCCGCCCGCAGCGCCTCTTCGACCAGGCCATTGGCCCGCCCCGTGTTCACGCAGAACAAGCGCCCGTGCGGGGTCTCGCCGACTTCCCAGGTGCCGGGCAGCTTGCGCTTGGGGTCATTGGAGCGGCTGAACCAGACCTGCCCGCCTTCGACCTGACAATTGAGCATCGAGCCAGTATTGGGGCAGTGAATGGTCAGCAACTCGCCATCGACGGTTTCGATGTCGGCGAGAAAACGTTTGTAGCGGCGAATCAGCCGACCTTCTTCGAGGGGAGGATGAAAACGCATCAGCCTTGCCAGCTCCGCAGGCCACGACCGATACGCTCCACCGCTTCCTGCAAGCGTTCGAGGTTTTGGGTGTAGGCAAACCGTACGTGGTGCCCGGCTTGATAACGACCGAAGTCCAGCCCGGGGGTGATGGCGACATGTTCGGTTTCGAGGAAGTGACGGCAGAACGCGAAGGCATCGCCGCCGAACTTGCTGATATCGGCGTACAAGTAGAAAGCACCTTCCGGCTCGACGGCGATGCCGAAACCGAGGTCTCTCAGGGCCGGCAGGAGGAAATCCCGACGACGACCGAATTCGGCGCGACGCTCTTCCAGGATCGCAATGGTGGCCGGCTCGAAACAGGCCAGCGCCGCGTGCTGGGCCATGCTTGGCGCGCTGATGTAGAGGTTTTGCGCAAGCTTTTCCAGCTCGCCCACCGCCGCGTCCGGCGCTACCAGCCAGCCCAGGCGCCAGCCGGTCATGCCGAAATACTTGGAAAAACTATTTAGCACAAAGGCACTGTCGTCGACTTCCAGCACGCTGGCCGCATCGGTGCCGTAGGTCAGGCCATGATAGATCTCGTCCACTACCAGGTGGCCGTGGCGCTGCTTGATGGCCTGGGACAGGCCAGCCAGCTCGTCGCGGGTGAGGATGGTGCCGGTCGGGTTGGCCGGGGAAGCCACCAGCGCGCCCACGCTGTCGTGATCCCAATGCCGGGCGATCAAATCCGGGGTCAGTTGATAACGCACCTCCGGTCCGACCGGGACCAGCTGCGCCGCGCCTTCCACCAGTCGCAGGAAGTGCCGGTTGCACGGGTAACCCGGGTCGGCCAGCAGCCAGTGCTTGCCTGGATCGACCAGCAAGGCACTGGCCAGCAGCAACGCACCGGAACCGCCGGGCGTGATGAGAATGCGGCGCGGGTCGATGTTCAAGCCATAACGCTGCTGATAAAAGGCCGAAATGGCCTCACGCAGCTCGGGAATGCCACGGGCGGCGGTGTAGCGCGTCTTGCCCCCTTCCAGCGCGGCCTGCCCGGCGCGGATGATCGGCTCGGCGGTGGTGAAGTCCGGTTCGCCGATTTCCAGGTGGATCACATCGTGACCGGCAGCCTGCAATTCATTGGCCCGCGCCAGCAACGCCATGACATGAAATGGTTCGATCGCGCGACTGCGGGCACTGTAGGACTGAGCCATTGGCCTTCCTTCAACAGGGAAAAGAATCGATTCTACCCAAGCGCAGGAACGAGCGAGAACCTAAAGCGGTCAGAGGCCATATCACCCGGGCCACAAACGAACTGAGCGAGTGCCCCAGGTTTGACTAAAATCATTAATTGAGCCGGGTTCCAGAGCCACCAGGCAACACTTTGCCAGCATTTGCCAGCACCGCGGGCTGCGCCCTCGACATCCGGGAGTAGCGCGGTCTGATTTGATCTGGTAAGTTCGCCCGCTTGCAGCCGCAGGGCCGGCAGGTGCCGGTGATGGAGCAATCCTGCGCAGATGGATTACAAGAGTAGAGGCGGTCTATTTCATGTCCACCCAAGCAAAGCAACAAGCGAATCAGACGATCAGCGGCTTCGAGCCCTATGTTCAGAAAGCTGGCGAAGAGTACATGGGCGAGCCCATGCGCAAGCACTTCACCAAGGTTCTGAATCAGTGGAAAAAAGAGCTGATGGAAGGTGTCGACAAGACTGTGGACCACATGAAGGACGAAGCGGCCAACTTCCCGGACCCGGCAGACCGTGCCAGCCAGGAAGAAGAGTTCGCTCTCGAGCTTCGAGCCCGCGATCGTGAGCGCAAGTTGATCAAGAAGATCGACAAGACGCTGCAGCTGATCGAAGACGAAGAGTACGGCTGGTGTGAATCCTGCGGCATCGAGATCGGCGTCAAGCGCCTTGAGGCCCGTCCTACCGCTGACTTGTGCATCGACTGCAAGACACTGGCGGAAATCAAGGAAAAGCAAGTCGGCAAATAATCGCGGCTTGAACGAAGAACGGAGCGTGCGAACGCTCCGTTTTTGTTTCTGATATTTGCTTCGGCAGGAAACCCTGTGGGAGCGGGCTTGCTCCGGGCGGCGTTCCGACGAAAGCGGTGCATCAGCCTGTATTGATGTTGAGGCTGATGGCCTCTTCGCGAGCAAGCCCGCTCCCACAGGGTGGTTGGCGCAAGCCTGGAAAAAGTAATATTGCCCTTATGACTGCCATCGCCGCCTCTACCTACATCGGGCGTTTTGCCCCCACGCCCAGTGGTCACCTGCATTTCGGTTCGCTGGTCGCCGCATTGGCCTCCTACCTCGACGCCCGCTCGGTGGGTGGCCGCTGGCTGATGCGCATGGAAGACCTCGACCCGCCCCGCGAAGAGCCCGGCGCCCAGGCGGCGATCCTCAAGGCTCTGGAGAGCTACGGTTTCGAATGGGATGGTGAGATGGTCCGCCAGAGCGACCGCCACGAGGCCTATGCCGAAGTGCTCAACCGCCTGTTCAGCCAGGGTCTGGCCTACGCCTGCACCTGCTCGCGCAAACAGCTGGAGCCGTACCACGGCATTTATCCGGGGCTGTGCCGCAATGCCGGACACGGCACGGAAGACGCCGCCATTCGTATTCGCGTGCCTGAACTGGATTATCACTTCATCGACCGGGTGCAGGGCGAGTTCCACCAGCACCTGGGCCGGGATGTCGGCGATTTCGTGATTCGCCGCCGCGACGGGCTGTACGCGTATCAACTGGCGGTGGTCCTGGACGATGCCTGGCAAGGCATCACCGACATCGTCCGCGGTGCCGACCTGCTGGACTCGACGCCGCGCCAGCTCTACCTCCAGGAACTGCTCGGCCTGCGCCAGCCGCGCTACCTGCACATCCCGCTGATTACCCAGCCCGATGGTAACAAGCTCGGCAAGTCCTACCGCTCACCGCCCTTGAGCGAAGACCAGGCCACCCCCTTGTTGCTGCGGGCCCTGCGCGCACTGGGGCAGAAACCCGGCGCCGAACTGGCCTACGCCACGCCACGGGAAGTGCTGGACTGGGGCATAACCCACTGGGATGCCCTGCTGATCCCGCGCACACTGAGCCTGCCCGAGGCGCAGCTACAGTGATCGTGCTTGCAGTGGCGCACCCATCCGTTACCATCGCCGCACGTTTTCGGGCACGCGCATAAAAAAGAGAGGCCGGGATGTACATCTATCGCTTGGTCCTGCTCCTGGTAGTGGGGATTTATCTGTTTTCCCCGGCCATCATGGATTGGTGGATCGACGCCACTGGCGCCTGGTATCGCCCTTATCTGCTCTGGCTGATCCTGATCGTCGTGACCTTCATCCTGCAGAGCCAAAAAGATGCCGATGAGCTTTAGCCTGACCCAGATGATCCTGATCAGCGCCGCGTACCTGGCGGTGCTGTTCGGCGTGGCCTGGGTCAGCGAACGGGGCATGATCCCCCGGGCGATCATTCGCCATCCACTGACCTACACCTTGTCGCTGGGGGTCTATGCCAGTGCCTGGGCCTTTTATGGCACCGTGGGCCTGGCCTACCAGTATGGCTATGGGTTCCTGTCCAGCTACCTGGGCGTTTCGGGCGCATTCCTGCTGGCGCCGGTGTTGCTGTATCCGATCCTGAAGATCACCCGCACCTATCAGCTGTCGTCCCTTGCCGACCTGTTCGCTTTCCGCTTTCGCAGCACCTGGGCCGGCGCGCTGACCACGATTTTCATGCTGGTCGGGGTTCTGCCCCTGCTGGCGTTGCAGATCCAGGCGGTCGCCGACTCCATCGGCATCCTCACCCGCGAGCCGGTACAGCATCGCGTGGCACTGAGCTTCTGCGCCCTGATCACGCTGTTCACGATCTTTTTCGGCTCCCGGCACATCGCCACCCGGGAAAAACATGAAGGCCTGGTGTTCGCGATTGCTTTCGAATCGGTGATCAAGTTGATCGCCCTCGGCGGCGTCGGCCTTTATGCGCTGTATGGCGTGTTCGACGGCCCGCAACAGCTGGAACTGTGGCTGCTGCAAAACCAGACCGCCCTCGCCGCACTGCACACGCCACTGCAGGAAGGCCCTTGGCGCACACTCCTGCTGGTGTTCTTCGCCTCGGCGATCGTCATGCCGCACATGTACCACATGACCTTCACCGAAAACCTCAATCCGCGCTCGCTGGTCAGCGCCAGCTGGGGCCTGCCGCTGTTCCTGTTGCTGATGAGCCTGGCCGTGCCGCTGATTCTCTGGGCAGGCCTGAAGCTCGGCGCCACCACCAACCCGGAATACTTCACCCTGGGCATCGGCATCGCCGCCAACAGCAAGGCCCTGGCACTGCTGGCCTATGTCGGTGGACTGTCCGCCGCCAGCGGCCTGATCATCGTCACCACCCTGGCCCTGTCCGGCATGGCTCTGAACCACCTGGTGCTGCCGCTGTACCAGCCGCCGGCCGAAGGCAACATCTACCGCTGGCTGAAGTGGACCCGTCGAGCCCTGATCGTCGCCATCATCATGGCCGGCTACGGCTTCTACCTGCTGCTGGGTGCCGAGCAGGACCTGGCCAACCTCGGCATCGTCGCCTTCGTGGCCACGCTGCAGTTCCTGCCTGGCGTGCTGTCGGTGCTGTATTGGCCGACCGCCAACCGTCGCGGCTTCATTGCCGGGCTGCTAGCGGGGATCCTGGTGTGGCTGGTGACCATGTTGCTACCGCTGGTCGGCAACCTGCAGGGCTTCTATATCCCGTTGCTGAACATGATCTACGTGCTCGACGACACCAGTTGGCACATGGCCGCGATCGCCTCCCTGGCCGCCAACGTGCTGATGTTCACCCTGATTTCGCTGTTCACCAATGCCAGCACCGAAGAAGCCAGCGCCGCCGAAGCCTGCGCCGTGGACAACGTGCGCCGCCCGCAACGCCGCGAACTGCACGCCGCCTCGCCCCAGGAATTCGCCACCCAGTTGGCCAAACCGCTGGGTGCCAAGGCCGCGCAGAAGGAGGTCGAGCAGGCCCTGCGCGATCTTTACCTGCCCTTCGACGAACGACGGCCGTACGCCTTGCGCCGCCTGCGCGACCGCATCGAAGCCAACCTCTCAGGCCTGATGGGACCGAGCGTGGCCCAGGACATGGTCGAGACCTTCCTGCCCTACAAGGCCGGCGGCGAAAACTATGTCACCGAAGACATCCACTTCATCGAAAGCCGCCTCGAGGACTACCATTCACGCCTGACCGGCCTGGCCGCCGAACTCGATGCCCTGCGCCGTTATCACCGCCAGACCCTGCAAGAGTTGCCGATGGGCGTCTGCTCGCTGGCCAAGGACCAGGAAATCCTCATGTGGAACAAAGCCATGGAGGAACTGACCGGGATCGCCGCGCAGCGCGTGGTCGGTTCGCGCCTGAGCACCATTGCCGATCCGTGGAAAGCGCTGCTGCAAGGCTTCATTAACGTTCCGGATGAGCACTTGCACAAACAGCACCTGGCCCTCGACGGCCAGACTCGCTGGCTGAACCTGCACAAAGCGGCGATCGATGAACCACTCGCACCGGGCAACAGTGGCCTGGTGTTGCTGGTGGAAGACCTGACCGAAACCCAGATGCTCGAAGACAAACTGGTGCATTCCGAGCGCCTGGCCAGCATCGGTCGCCTGGCCGCGGGCGTGGCCCATGAAATCGGCAACCCGATCACCGGCATCGCCTGCCTGGCGCAGAACCTGCGCGAAGAGCGCGAGGAAGACGGCGAGCTCAAGGAAATCAGCGGGCAGATCCTCGAACAGACCAAGCGCGTGTCGCGCATCGTGCAGTCGTTGATGAGCTTCGCCCATGCCGGCAGCCACCAGCACAGCGACGAGCCCGTCTGTCTGGCGGAAGTGGCCCAGGACGCCATCGGCCTGCTGGCCCTGAACCGGCGCAATTTCGAAGTGCAGTTCTACAACCTGTGCGACCCCGACCACTGGGTCGAAGGCGACCCGCAGCGGCTCGCCCAGGTCTTGATCAACCTGCTCTCGAACGCCCGCGACGCTTCGCCTGCGGGCAGCGCGGTGCGGGTAAAAAGCGAAGCCGGCGAACACACGGTCGACCTGATCGTGGAAGACGAAGGCAGCGGAATTCCAAAGAGCATCATGGACCGATTGTTCGAACCCTTCTTCACCACCAAGGACCCGGGTGAAGGTACCGGTCTGGGCCTTGCACTGGTCTATTCCATCGTTGAAGAGCATTATGGACAAATCACCATCGACAGCCCGGCTGATGTACAGAGCCAACGCGGCACCCGGATCCGGGTGACTTTACCGCGTCATGTCGAAGCGACGTCCGCTGTGAACTGAGACCGTCGAGAGTATCGAATCAATGCCGCACATTTTGATCGTCGAAGACGAAACAATTATCCGCTCCGCCTTGCGCCGCCTGCTGGAACGCAACCAGTACCAGGTCAGCGAAGCCGGTTCAGTGCAGGAAGCACAAGAACGCTTCACCATTCCCACGTTCGACCTGATCGTCAGTGACCTGCGCCTGCCGGGCGCGCCGGGCACCGAGTTGATCAAGCTGGGCCAAGGTACGCCGGTGCTGATCATGACCAGCTATGCCAGCCTGCGCTCGGCAGTGGACTCGATGAAGATGGGCGCGGTGGACTACATCGCCAAGCCTTTCGATCACGACGAAATGCTCCAGGCCGTCGCGCGCATCCTGCGTGACCGGCAATCGGCGCAAGCCAGCAGCGAACCGGTTGCCGCCAAAGCCGGCAATGGCGCGGCCAAACCCGGCACCGACAACAGCAACGGCGAGATCGGCATCATCGGCTCGTGCCCACCGATGCAAGACCTGTATGGCAAGATTCGCAAAGTCGCGCCGACTGACTCCAATGTCCTGATCCAGGGCGAGTCCGGTACCGGTAAGGAATTGGTGGCGCGTGCGCTGCACAACCTCTCCAAGCGGGCCAAGGCACCGATGATCTCGGTGAACTGCGCCGCCATTCCTGAAAGCCTGATCGAGTCCGAACTGTTCGGCCACGAGAAGGGCGCGTTCACTGGCGCCAGCGCCGGACGTGCCGGCCTGGTGGAAGCGGCGGACGGCGGCACCTTGTTCCTCGATGAAATCGGCGAGTTGCCACTGGAAGCCCAGGCGCGCCTGCTGCGCGTGTTGCAGGAAGGTGAAATTCGTCGAGTGGGCTCGGTCCAGTCGCAAAAGGTCGATGTGCGCCTGATCGCCGCGACTCACCGAGACCTCAAGAGCCTGGCAAAGATCGGCCAGTTCCGTGAAGACCTTTATTACCGCCTCCACGTGATCGCCCTGAAACTGCCTGCACTGCGCGAACGTGGCGCGGACGTCAATGAAATCGCCAACGCCTTCCTGGCGCGGCAAAGCGCGCGGATCAACCGTACCGACCTCAAGTTCGCCGCGGACGCCGAGCAAGCCATTCGTCACTACTCGTGGCCGGGTAACGTTCGTGAGCTGGAAAACGCAGTAGAGCGCGCGGTCATCCTGAGCGAGAGCCCCGAGATTTCCGCCGAGCTGCTGGGCATCGACATCGAACTGGGCGACCTGGAAGACGACGAATTCATCGGCCTGCCCCCACAACAGGGCAACGGCAACGCCGGTAACAACAATCATGAGCCGACCGAAGACCTGTCCCTGGAAGACTACTTCCAGCACTTCGTGCTCGAGCATCAGGACCACATGACCGAGACCGAGCTGGCGCGCAAACTCGGGGTCAGTCGCAAATGCCTGTGGGAACGCCGTCAGCGCCTGGGTATCCCGCGGCGCAAAACCGGGGTGGCCAGCGAAAGCTGAACCCCACCTGTCTCATGTGCGGGTAACACATGATTTTGTGAAAAAACTGTTACCTCAGGTTTTTCACGTAACAGAAGCCGGGGCTTACGGTAACGAAGCCCCGGCTTTTTTTCGGCCCCATTTACCCCCTCGAACCGCCTAACCCCTTGTTTTACTGGGGTTCGCAAAAGTTGGCACGCACCCTGCTATATGTTTGGTACAAGAACAATAACAAGCAATGCACAAGACAATAAAAATAAGACGTATCGACTCACGCACAATAAAAACAAGACGGCGAGAGGCGCAGCTAACTGATTCTTTTGGAGAGGCGTTGTATTTGGGGCATGCCCCACGACCAGGCCGAGAACAACAAAAAACTGTCTTAAGACAGAGCCTGAACTGGTTGGATCGCAAGATCACTGCAGCACAGCGACCAAAGCAATCCGTTTGCTCTTGGCTCCCGATTGGGAGTGTCATGAAGGAAAGCTTCATGGCGAGGGCACTCAACAAAAACAAGAAGCCCGAAACCAATAACAAAAATGAGCATGCAACTACTTCTTGGGGAGCTTCGGCTCCCCTTGTAGTTTCTGCGATTCGCCCGCCCCGCCTCGCTCCTACACCTCAAATCCGCTGTGTCCTACACCATCCCTCGACTAAATGCTAGAATCCCCGCCCATCATGCGGTCATTCTTCGTTTTGGCCGAACATTCCTTCAAACAGTGCATCCCATGCTGAAGAAGCTGTTCCAGTCATTCCGTACTCCCGTGCGTCGTACGCAACACATCCGCAGCACGCCTGAAGTGCTCAATAGCGGCCAACATTCGCTGCAAAAGGGGCAATTCAGCCGTTACGCGGTGAACATCGTCGAACGCCTGCAGGGCGCCGGTTACCAGGCCTATCTGGTCGGCGGTTGTGTGCGTGACATGCTGCTCGGCATCACGCCGAAAGATTTCGACGTCGCCACCAGCGCCACCCCTGAACAGGTACGCGCCGAATTCCGTAATGCACGGATCATTGGCCGCCGGTTCAAACTGGTGCATATCCACTTTGGCCGCGAAATCATCGAAGTCGCGACCTTCCGCGCCAACCACCCGCAGAACGACGAAGAGGAAGATCAAAATCAATCCTCGCGTAACGAAAGCGGGCGCATCCTGCGCGACAACGTCTACGGCACCCTGGAAGAAGACGCGCAACGCCGCGACTTCACCATCAATGCCCTGTATTACGATCCGGTCAGCGAACGCATTCTCGATTACGCCAACGGCGTGCACGACATTCGCAACCAACTGATCCGCTTGATTGGCGACCCCAAGCAGCGTTACCAGGAAGACCCGGTGCGGATGCTGCGCGCCGTGCGGTTTGCCGCCAAGCTGAATTTCGGCATCGAAAAACACAGCGCTGCGCCCATCCGCGACCTCGCGCCCATGCTGCGCGAGATCCCGTCGGCCCGCCTGTTCGAAGAAGTACTCAAGCTGTTCCTGTCCGGCCACGCGGCCGACACTTTTGAAATGCTGGTCGACCTGCAATTGTTCGATCCACTGTTCCCGGCCAGCGCCGAGGCACTGGAATACAACCCGACCTACACCCACACCCTGATCAGCGAAGCCCTGATCAACACCGACCTGCGCATCAAGCAGAACAAGCCGGTCACCCCGGCGTTCCTGTTTGCCGCCCTGCTTTGGCCCGCTCTGCCGGCGCGCGTATTGCGCCTGCAGGATCGTGGCATGCCGCCGATTCCGGCGATGCAGGAAGCCGCTCACGAGCTGATTGCCGAGCAGTGCCAGCGCATCGCGATCCCGAAACGCTTCACCATGCCGATCCGCGAGATCTGGGACATGCAGGAGCGCCTGCCACGGCGCAGCGGCAAACGCGCCGACCTGCTGCTGGACAATCCGCGCTTCCGCGCCGGCTACGACTTCCTGCTGCTGCGCGAAAGCGCGGGCGAGCAGACCGATGGCCTGGGCGAATGGTGGACCGACTACCAGGATGCCAATGACAGCGAGCGCCGCGACATGATTCGCGACCTCAGCGGCAAGGACGACGGTACCGGCGGCCCACGCAAACGTCGCCGCAGCGGCGGCTCCAAGCGCAAGCGCTCAGCGGACGCTTCGAGCACCACGGGCGAGTAATCCATGGAACGCATCTACATCGGCATGGGCAGCAACCTCGCTGACCCCGCCGAACAGCTGCGCAGCGCCATCGAGGCGCTGGCTCAGTTGCCGCAATCGCAACTGGTCGGGGTTTCTGCCTTCTATCAAAGCGACTCGTTGCTGCCCGGCCAGCCGCGTTATACCAACGCAGTGGCCGCGCTCGACAGCGCTCTGGCACCGCTTGAGCTGCTGGACGCCTTGCAGTCCATCGAAACCGGCCAGGGCCGCGAGCGCCTTGAGCGCTGGGGCCCGCGTACGCTGGACCTGGACATCCTGCTGTTCGGTGACCGCCTGATCGACGAACCTCGCCTGAAAGTCCCGCATTACCATATGCAGGAGCGGGCCTTCGTCCTGTATCCCCTGGCCGAACTGGCGCCCGCCGACCTGCGCCTGGGCGATGGCCGCACACTCGCCGACTTGCTCGCTGCCTGCCCGTTCGTCGGGCTGGAACGCCTGCCGGTAGACTGAGTTGCACCAAAAGATCGCAGCCTTCGGCAGCTCCTACAGGACGGTGATGACCTGTAGGAGCTGCCGAAGGCTGCGATCTTTTGATGTTGGCATTTGCTGAAACGCATCAGTCACCCCGGTAACACCGCGGGCGTAACAATGCGGTAACACACGCAATTGACTTCCCACGTTCTCCTCACGACTATAGGCGTCCCGCTGCCGTCACCACGGCATCAAGGGCGCAATCCAGGCCTTCAAAGCACGACAAAAGACCGTGCGCCTGTATTCAACGAAGAATCACGCGCGTTACTCGCAGTAGTTTCCACAGCGCCTGAATGAGGAACTTTTCATGCCAGCCATCACCCTGACCACTCTGCAAGGTCTCAAGCAAAAAGGTGAAAAAATCACCATGCTGACCTGCTATGACGCAACCTTCGCCCACGCCTGCAACCAGGCCGGCGTCGAAGTGCTGCTGGTGGGCGACTCACTCGGCATGGTTCTGCAAGGTCACGACAGCACCCTGCCGGTCACCACCGCCGAAATGGCTTACCACGTGGCATCCGTCAAACGCGGTAACACCGACGCCCTGATCCTTGCCGACTTGCCGTTCATGGCCTACGCCACCACGGAACAGGCCATGACCAACAGCGCCCTGCTGATGCAGGCCGGCGCTCACATGATCAAGGTTGAAGGCGCGTTGTGGCTGGCGGACTCGATCCGCCTGCTGGCAGAACGGGGCGTTCCGGTCTGCGCCCACATGGGCCTGACGCCGCAATCGGTGAACATCCTCGGCGGCTACAAGGTCCAGGGTCGCAACGAAAACCAGGCGCGGCAGATGCGTGCCGATGCCATCGCGCTGGAACAGGCCGGCGCGTCGATGCTGCTGCTCGAATGCGTGCCGAGCGAGCTGGCCGAAGAAATCACCCAGGCCGTGGGCATTCCGGTCATCGGGATTGGCGCCGGCCACCGCACCGACGGCCAGGTACTGGTCCTGCACGACATGCTGGGCCTGTCGATTACCGGTCGCGTCCCCAAGTTCGTGAAAAACTTCATGGCCGGCCAGGAAAGCATCCACGCGGCCCTGAGCGCTTACGTCACTGAAGTCAAAGCGGCGACTTTCCCAGGCATCGAACACGGATTCTCTGCATGAACACCGTCAAAACCGTACGCGAACTACGGGCCGCCGTGGCCCGTGCCCGCAGTGAAGGCAAGCGCATCGGCTTTGTGCCGACCATGGGCAACCTGCACAGCGGGCATGTCGCGCTGATCACCAAGGCCACCCAGCGGGTGGATTTCGTGGTCGCGAGCATTTTCGTCAACCCGCTGCAGTTCGGTGCTGGCGAAGACCTCGACAAATACCCGCGCACCCTCGCCGCCGACCAGGAAAAACTGCTCGAAGCCGGTTGCGACCTGCTGTTCGCGCCTACCGTTGAAGAGATGTACCCCGGCGGCATGACCGGCCAGACCCGCGTCAGCGTCCCGCAGCTTTCCGAAGGCCTGTGCGGCGCCAGCCGTCCGGGGCATTTCGAAGGCGTGGCAACGGTGGTCAGCAAGCTGTTCAACATGGTCCAGCCGGACCTGGCGATCTTCGGCCAGAAAGACTTTCAGCAACTGGCAGTCATTCGCGCGCTGGTGCATGACCTGAACATGCCGATCCAGATCATTGGCGAGCCGACGGTGCGGGCGGCCGATGGCCTGGCGCTGTCGTCGCGCAATGGCTTCCTCGACGCAGATCAGCGCGCCGTGGCGCCGGTGGTGTATCGCACGCTGAGCGAGATCGCCGAAGCGATCAAACAAGGCGAGCGCGATTACCCGGCCCTGATCCGTGCCAAGCTGCAACAACTCGAAGCGGCGGGCCTGCGTCCCGACTACCTGGAAATTCGCCATGGGCTGAGCCTGCGCCCGGCCACCCCGGAAGATCGCGACCTGGTGATCCTGGTGGCGGCGTTCCTGGGGACGACGCGCCTGATCGACAACCTGCACCTGAACCTCGACACCCCCGCCTGAAATCCCCCCACGACCGCACCGGTACAAAAAAGTACCGGTCGCAGGTCCGACAAAGCCAAGACAGATCGCCTCTCTGGGTTTACTGTTACCGGTCTGCGCTATTTAATCGTGTGCACGCAGGCTAACCGGGTTACCGCCAGTCAGTGGTCAGGACATTCCGGTATTTTCAGTGTCTTAAAGGCAGTTCAAGTAAAAGGAAACCCGCAGCGATGGCGTATTACCGCACCCCCCACGACGTGACCACCCTGCCCGCCTGGCAGGCGTTGAAAGACCACCGCCAGGCCATGCAGGATTTCAACATGCGCGAGGCCTTCAACGCCGACCCGCAGCGCTTCAATCAATTCACCCTCAGTAGCTGCGGTCTGTTTCTCGACTACTCGAAGAACCTGATCAACGCCCAGACCCGCGACCTGCTGGTGGGCCTGGCCGACGAAGTCGACCTCAAGGGCGCAATCAAATCGCTGTTCGATGGCGAGATCGTCAACGCCTCCGAAGGACGCCCGGCCCTGCACACCGCCCTGCGTCGCCCGGTCGGCGACAAGTTGTCGGTCAACGGCGTCAACGTGATGCCAGAAGTGCACAAAGTGCTGAACCAGATCACCGACCTCGTGGGCCGTATCCACGACGGCCTGTGGCGCGGCTACTCAGAGAAGCCGATCACTGACGTGGTCAACATCGGCATCGGTGGTTCGTTCCTGGGGCCCGAGCTGGTCTCCGAAGCCCTGCTGGCCTATGCCCAGAAAGGCGTGCGTTGCCACTACCTGGCAAACATCGACGGCAGTGAGTTCCACGAACTGGCCATGAAGCTGCGCGCCGAGACCACGCTGTTCATCGTTTCGTCGAAATCCTTCAACACCCTCGAAACGCTGAAGAACGCCCAGGCCGCCCGCGCCTGGTACCTGGCCCAGGGCGGTTCGGAAGCCGAACTGCATCGCCACTTCATCGCAGTATCAAGCAACAACGCCGCCGCCGTAGCGTTCGGCATCCGCGAAGAGAACATCTTCCCGATGTGGGACTGGGTCGGCGGGCGTTACTCGCTGTGGTCGGCCATCGGTTTGCCGATCGCCCTGGCCATCGGCATGTCGAACTTCAAGGAACTGCTGTCCGGTGCGTACACCATGGACCAGCACTTCCTGAACACCCCGTTCGACCAGAACATGCCGGTGCTACTGGCCCTGCTCGGCGTGTGGTACGGCAATTTCTGGGGCGCGCAAAGCCACGCGATCCTGCCGTACGACCACTACCTGCGTAACATCACCAAGCACCTGCAACAGCTGGACATGGAATCCAACGGCAAGAGCGTGCGCCAGGACGGTACGCCCGTCAGCACCGACACCGGTCCGGTGATCTGGGGTGGCGTAGGTTGCAACGGCCAGCACGCTTACCACCAGTTGCTGCACCAGGGCACCCAACTGATCCCGGCCGACTTCATCGTGCCGATCGTCAGCTTCAACCCGGTGGCCGACCACCACCAGTGGCTGTACGCCAACTGCCTGTCGCAAAGCCAGGCGCTGATGCTCGGCAAGACCCTGGCCGAAGCCCAGGCCGAGCTGCGTGACAAAGGCATGAGCGAAGAGCAGGTGCAGAGCCTTGCGCCGCACAAGGTGATCCCGGGCAACCGTCCGAGCAACACCCTGGTGGTCGAGCGCATCAGCCCGCGGCGCCTGGGTGCGTTGGTGGCGATGTACGAGCACAAAGTCTTCGTGCAAAGCGTGATCTGGGGCATCAATGCCTTCGACCAATGGGGTGTGGAGCTGGGCAAGGAACTGGGCAAAGGCGTCTACAACCGCCTGGTCGGCAGCGAAGAAACCCCGGCTGACGACGCGTCCACCCAGGGCTTGATCAACTACTTCCGCGGACGTCACCGCGGCTGATTTGACGCTTGTACTAACCTTTGTAGGAGCTGGCTTGCCAGCGAAGACGGTATATCAGGCAATACTTATGTCGACTGATACACCGCTTTCGCTGGCAAGCCAGCTCCTACGAGGGTCGCGCAGCTCCCCTCTTCGCCACAACAAGAAGAAGGAACCGTCATGTTCGATATCAGCACGTTCCCTAAAGCCGATGCCGTGCGCCGGGCTGCACAACTGAGTCAGGACGACTATCACCGCCTGTACCGCGAATCCATCGAACACCCCAGCACCTTCTGGGCCGAACAAGCCACCCGCTTCCTCGACTGGAGCACACCGTGGCAAACCGTCCAGCGCTACGACCTGAAGACCGGTGAAGCCCACTGGTTTGCCGGCGCAAAACTGAACGTCAGCTTCAACTGCATTGACCGTCACCTGGCCAAGCGCGGCGATCAAACCGCGATCATCTGGGAAGGCGACGACCCCGCCGAATCCACCCAGATCACTTACAAGAAACTGCACCATTACGTCTGCCGCCTGGCCAACGTGCTCAAAAGTCGTGGCGTGAAGAAAGGCGACCGGGTGTGCATCTACATGCCGATGATCCCCGAAGCGGCCTACGCCATGCTCGCCTGCACACGCATCGGCGCGGTGCATTCGGTGGTGTTCGGCGGGTTCTCGCCGGATTCGCTGCGCGACCGGATCCTCGACGCCGACTGCCGCACAGTGATCACTGCCGATGAAGGCGTGCGCGGCGGCAAATTCGTGCCACTCAAGCACAATGTCGACAAGGCGCTGCAAAGCTGCCCGGATGTCAGCACCGTGGTCGTGGTCGAACGAACCCAGAACCCGGTGAACTGGGTCGAGGGCCGGGACCTCTGGTATCACCAGGCGCTACGCGACGTAGGCGACGACTGCCCGCCTGAGCCGATGGACGCCGAAGACCCGCTGTTCATCCTCTACACCTCCGGCAGCACCGGCAAACCCAAAGGCGTGCTGCACACCACCGGGGGCTACCTGCTGCAAGCGGCCATGACCTTCAAATACGTGCTGGACTACCGCGACGGTGAAGTGTTCTGGTGCACCGCCGACGTCGGCTGGGTCACCGGCCACAGCTACATCGTCTACGGCCCCCTGGCCAATGGCGCCACCACCCTGATCTTCGAAGGCGTGCCGAGCTACCCGAGCACCTCGCGGTTCTGGCAGGTGATCGACAAGCACAAGGTGAACATTTTCTACACCGCCCCTACCGCACTGCGCGCGCTGATGCGCGAAGGCGCAGAACCGTTGAAGGAATCGTCTCGCGCCAGCCTCAGATTGCTCGGCACTGTCGGTGAGCCGATCAACCCGGAAGCCTGGGAGTGGTACTTCAATGTGGTCGGCGAACAACGCTGCCCGATCGTCGATACCTGGTGGCAGACCGAAACCGGCGGCATCATGCTCAGCCCGCTGGTCAGTGCGCAACGGATCAAACCGGGCTGCGCGACGCAGCCGATGTTCGGCGTACAACCGGTGCTCCTGGACGAGCATGGCAAGGAAATCAAAGGCGCCGGCAGCGGCGTGCTGGCGATCAAATCCAGCTGGCCGGCGCAGATCCGCAGCATCTACGGCGACCCGCAACGAATGGTCGACACCTACTTCAAGCCCTACCCCGGCTACTACTTCACCGGCGATGGCGCCCGCCGCGACGAAGATGGCGACTACTGGATCACCGGGCGCATCGACGATGTCATCAACGTCTCCGGGCACCGCATCGGCACCGCCGAAGTGGAGAGCGCCCTGGTCCTGCACGACAACATCGCCGAAGCCGCCGTGGTCGGTTACCCACATGACGTCAAGGGCCAGGGCATCTACGCCTTCGTCACCCCCATGAACGGCGTCGAGCAAAATGAAGAACTGAAAAAAGCCCTGCTCGCCCACGTCAGCAAGGAAATCGGCAGCTTCGCCAAGCCCGACCTGATCCAGTGGGCGCCGGCCTTGCCGAAAACCCGTTCAGGCAAGATCATGCGGCGCATTCTGCGCAAGATCGCCTGCAACGAACTGGACAGCCTGGGCGACACCTCGACCCTGGCCGATCCGAGCGTGGTCCAGGGCCTGATCGACAAGCGCCTGAATCAATAACGTACTGCCGCCTCCTGTAGGAGCTGCCGCAGGCTGCGATCTTTTGACGTTGCTTTCAGGATCAAAAGATCGCAGCCTGCGGCAGCTCCTACAGTCAATCACCGGGACACCATGGAATTCATCCGCAATCGCATCGAAACCCAGATCATGAGCCTGACCGGCCTGTCCCTGGGCAAACTCGACCTGGAAAACCCCAAGGGCGACCCCGGGCTGTTCGGGCCCGACTCGGTGAGCTGGCAAGTCCACGGCGACTTCAGCAGCATGTTGATCGGCGGCATCAGCGCCCTGATGTTGCAGGCCCTGCACCCGCTGGCCCTGGCGGGTGTGTGGGACCATTCGAACTTTCGCGAGGACATGCTCGGTCGCCTGCGTCGCACCGGGCAATTCATTTCCGGCACCACTTTTGGCTCACGACAGGATGCCGACTGGCTGATCGAAAAAGTGCGCACCATCCACCTGCAAGTCACAGGCACCGCACCCGATGGCCGGCCCTATGCCGCCAGCGACCCCGATCTGCTGACCTGGGTGCATGTGGCGGAGGTCAGCAACTTCCTCGCCGCGCATTTGCGTTATCGAAATCCGCACCTGTCCCTGGCCGATCAGGATCGTTATTACGCAGAGATCGCGCTGGTGGCCGAACGTCTGGGCGCCCGTGACGTGCCGCGCTCCCGGCAGGAGATTGCCGCTTATCTTGAGCGCATTCGCCCGCAGCTGCTGTGCGACGAACGCAGTCGGGAAGTGCTGCGATTGCTGTTGAACGCCCCCTCCCCCAGCCGTCTGGCCAAGCCATTCGGCGGTTTGATGATGCAGGCCGGGATCGATCTGCTGCCGGACTGGGCCAGTGACATGCTTGGCGTGCACCAAGGCCCGCTGCAACGCAAATTGATCCGCGCCAGCGTCAACCGCAGTGCGCCGATGCTGCGCTGGGCGGTGCGCAATGGCTCGGTACATCGTGCGAAAAGACGGATGGGTCTGCTGAGCTGAAGCTCGGAGCGGCAAGCTTGAAGCTCGAAGCTTGAAGCTTCAAACTCAGTACCTGCTAAACTCCCGCGCCCAATTCCACCTGCAAGGCGCCCGGCATGTCCTCCTTGAATCAGGCGCTGCGCGCCGCCCTTGAACATCGTCAGGATCTGCTGGCCGAACTGCACAGCCAGGGCACCGACTGCTATCGCCTGTTCCATGGCAGCCAGGAAGGCGCCGGCGGCCTGACCATCGACCGCTACGGCCCGCAACTGATGGTGCAGAGTTTCCACCAGTCGCTCGACCGCGAAGCGTTGCTGCAACTGCACGAAATGGTCAATCAAACCCTGGGGTTTGAAACCCTGCTGGTCTACAACGACCGCTCCCGTGGCAACTCGCGCATCGACCGCGAAGACACTGTCTACCGTGCCGACGAAGCCGCGCTGCAAGACCTGGTGGGCCACGAGTGGGGCCTCAATTATCGGGTGCGCGGGCGCCACGCCGGGCAGGACCCGCTGCTGTTCCTCGACCTGCGCAACACCCGCGGCTGGGTCAAGGACCACAGCAAGAACAAAAGCGTACTGAACCTGTTCGCCTACACCTGCGGGGTCGGTCTCAGCGCCGCAGCCGGGGGGGCCAGCGAGGTGTGCAACCTGGACTTCGCCGAAGGCAACCTGGCGGTCGGTCGCGAGAATGGCTTGCTCAACCCGCAATTGCCGACCATGCAATTCATCCAGTCCGACTACTTCCCGGCCATTCGCCAGTTGGCCGGCCTGCCCATCAGCCAGCGTCGCGGGCAGAAACTGCCGAGCTATCAACGCCTGGAACAGCGTCAGTATGACTTGGTGCTGCTCGATCCACCGGCCTGGGCCAAGAGCGCTTTCGGTACCGTCGACCTGCTGCGCGACTATCAGAGCCTGCTCAAGCCGGCAGTCCTGACCACCGCTGACAACGGCGTGCTGATCTGCTGCAACAACCTGGCAAAAGTCAGCATGGACGACTGGCGCGAGCAGGTCCTGCGTTGCGCCGAGAAAGCCGGCCGGCCGGTCCGGGAGTGGACGGTGATGAAACCAGGCGGCGATTTCCCGTCGATGGACCAGCAGCCACCCCTGAAAACCCTGATTCTGCAGTTCTGAAAGTCGCCGTTGTTTTCCGACAAATCCCGCAGGATGTGAGGACTTCGGAACCGAAATCGCGTGCCATACTCCAAGGCACTCCGATCCAGACAGATGAAGCCGCACATGTACAAAGGATTGATTCGCGCCATCGGCGCCTTGTTGACTGCTCTGGCGCTCTACAGTCTGCTGGGCTTTCTGATTTTGCCGGGCATCGCGTTGCGCGTTGCCAACCAACAACTGGCCCACTACGCCACGACGCCCGCCACCCTCCAGCGTATCGAACTCAACCCGTTCAGCCTTGAAGTGACCCTTTGGGGCCTGAACATCGGCGAGCCCGGCAAAGAGCAGGTCGGCTTCGAACGCCTGTACGCCAACCTGCAGCTCGACAGCCTCTGGACCCAGGCGCTGCACCTGTCGGAAATCGAACTGGAAAAATCCAAGACCGAAATCCTCTTCGGCAAGGACGGCAAACTCAATCTGCGCGGGCTGTTCAAACTGCCAGCGAGCGAACCCACGCCGGCCGATCCGAACGCCAAGCCGTTCCCGCTGCGCATAGACCGGATCAAACTGGCGGGCGGCGCCTTGCACTTCAAGGATGAGCGCCCCAGCGAACCGATCGAATTTCTCTACGACAAACTCGACTTCGAACTGAAAAACCTCAGCACCTTGCCCGAAGACAGCGCCGACATGGAACTGGTCGCTATTGGCCCCAACGGTGGCCAGGTCGACTGGACCGGCAACTTCAGCCTCATTCCGTTCGCCTCTGAAGGTAAGCTGAAAATTACCGACGGCAAGATGAAAGCCTTTTGGCCCTATGTCCGCGACGCCGTGCCCCTGGACCTCGAAAGCGGGGTGATGAGCCTCAGTACCGACTACAAACTCAGCCTGGCCAAGCAGACCGAACTGCTGCTGAACAACCTCGCAGTCAGCGTCGCACCCTTCGCGATCAAGGCCCCGGACGGACGGCCGCTGGCGAAGCTCGAGCGTCTGGACATCAGCGAAACCACGGTGGACCTGGCCAAACAGCAAGTGGTGGTCGGCAAGATCCGCAGCCAAAAGCTGGAAACCTGGGCGGCACTGGAAGCCGATGGCCAGCTCGACTGGCAGAAACTGTTCGCCAGCCAACCGTCAAAACCGGCGGCCAAGGCCAACGCCGAACCGCCGAGCACCCCGGCGGCCGCCGATTCGCCGAAACCCGAACCGGCAGAGCCTGGCAAACCCTGGCAAGTGCTGCTCACCGATGTGCAATTGCGCGATTACAAAGTGCATCTGGCGGACCGCAAGGCGCAACCGCCGGTGGAAGTAGAGCTGAGCCCGCTGAATCTCGACTTGCAGAAGTTCGACAGCCTCAATGGCTCGCCCTTCGCCCTCAAGCTCGACACCGGCGTGGGCAAGCAGGGCAAGCTCACGGCCGATGGCGAGGTCAACCTGGCGCCTGTCAGCGCCAGGCTCAACGTACAGACCAAGGACATTGACCTGCGTGTCGCCCAGTCCTACATCAGCCCGTTCATTCGCCTGGAGCTGCGCAGCGGCATGCTCGGCAGCGACCTGGCGGTCAACCTGAAAAGCACCGAGCCGCTGGCCCTCAGCGTCACCGGTCGCGCTCAGGTCGATCAGCTGCACACCCTCGACACCCTCAAGACCCGCGACTTTCTCAAGTGGCAACAGTTGGTGGTCGAAGGCCTCAACTACCAGCACGGCGACAGCCTGTCGATCGACAAGGTCAACCTGCTGCAACCCTATGCGCGTTTCATGATCAACGATGACCGCACCACCAACATCGATGACCTGCTGATTCCGCAACCGCCCGACGCAGGGGCAAAGCCTGCCGCGGCCAAACCCGTCGCCAGCAAGGACAAGCCCCTGGGCATCCATATCGGCGGCATTGCCATCAACGACGGTTCGGCGAACTTCGCCGACTTCAGCCTGACCCCGAACTTCGCCACCGCCATCCAGCAGCTCAACGGTTCGATCGGCACCATCGACAGCCGCCAGGCGAAACCGGCCACTGTCGATATCAAGGGCAAGGTCGACCGCTACGCACCGGTGACCATCAAGGGCGCGGTCAACCCGTTCGACCCGATGGCCAGCCTCGACATCGCCACCAGCTTCAAACGCGTGGAACTGACCACGCTGACCCCCTACTCCGGCAAGTTCGCCGGTTATCGCATCCGCAAAGGCCGACTCAACCTCGACCTGCATTACGTGATCACCAAAGGCCAGCTCAAGGCTGAAAACAAGGTAGTGGTCGAGCAGTTGCAACTGGGCGAAAAAGTCGACAGCCCGGATGCCGTGAGCCTGCCGCTGAAACTGGCGATCGCCCTGCTCAAGGACGTCGACGGCAAGATTTCCATCGAACTGCCGGTGACCGGCGACCTCAACAATCCGCAGTTCAGCGTGATGCCGATTGTCTGGCAAACCCTGCGCAACCTGATCGTCAAGGCTGCCGCCGCGCCGTTCAAACTCATTGGTGGCCTGGTGGCCGGTGGTGGCTCGGAGGACCTGGGTACCGTGTCATTCGCGCCGGGCTCGAGCGACCTGAGCAAGGACGCCGAAGCGGCCCTGGTCAAACTGTCCCAGGCCCTCAAGGAACGCCCGACCCTGCGCCTGGAAATCGAAGGCACCGCCGCCAAGAGCAGTGATGGCCCGCTGCTCGCCGAGCAACGCCTGGAACGGGAATATCAGTACAACTACTACAAGATGCTCCAGCGCCGCGGCGACAAGGTGCCGGCGAAGGCGAATCTGCTGGAGGTGCCGGACAGCGAGAAAGGTCCGCTGCTCGAAGGGATCTACCGCACGCGCCTGAAGGTCCAGCCGCCCGCCGAATGGAAAGACCTGGGCAAGGAAGAACGCACGGCGAAAATGCGTGCGGACGTGATCCAGTTCTGGAGCTCCAGCGAAGTGCTGTTGCGTGAGCTGGGCCAGGAACGCGCCAGCAGCATCAAGGATTATCTGGTCGACAAGGGTCAGCTCGCGGACGACCGGGTGTACTTCATCGACGCCCAGTTGGGCGAAGCGGAAAAGGACGGCAAGGTGGTCACCCCAATGCACCTGGACGCCGAATAATCGGCAAACACTGCAATTAAACAACACACATACCAATGTGGGAGCCAGCCTGCTGGCGATAGAGGGGTGACAGTCAACATAGGTGTTGAATGTTACATCGCTATCGCCAGCAGGCTAGCTCCCACAGTTGTTTTGCCTGGACTGAAATAGAACAGGCCCCGACACGAATGCCAGGGGCTGGATGCACCAAGACGCCGAGTAATAGACAAACACTGCAATTGAACACCACACATCCCAATGTGGGAGCCAGCCTGCTGGCGATAGCGATGTGACAGTCAACATAGGTGTTGAATGTTACATCGCTATCGCCAGCAGGGTAGCTCCCACAGTTGTTTTGCCTGGTCCTAAATAGAACAGGCTCCGACACGAATGCCAGGGACTGGATAATGGACGCCGAGTGATAGACAAACGCTGCAATTGAACACCACACATCCCTATGTGGGAGCCAGCCTGCTGGCGATAGCGCTGTAACAGTCAACATAGGCGTTGAATGTCACACCGCTATCACCAGCAGGCTAGCTCCCACAGCTGTTTTGCCTGGACTGAAATAGAACAGGCCCCGACACGAATGCTGGGGCCTGGATGCTGGATGCCGAGTGATAGACAAACGCTGCAATTGAACACCACACATCCCAATGTGGGAGCCAGCCTGCTGGCGATAGCGCTGTAACAGTCAACATAGGCGTTGAATGTCACACCGCTATCGCCAGCAGGCTAGCTCCCACAGCTGTTTTGCCTGGACTGAAATAGAACAGGCCCCGACACGAATGCCGGGGCCTGTAATGGCCACATCCCTGTGGCCGGTCGCATGAACTTCTCAGTTGCGGCAGACGTATGACTCGGCCCGCCTACCGCGCCTTCTCCCAGTCCAGGCGAGAAGTCTTGCCTTACTCGGCTTTCAGGCCGTCAGCGGAGACCGCCTTGACGCCTTTGATTTTCTTGGTGATAGCCACTGCGGTGGTTTTCTGGGCATCCGTTACCGCAACGGTGGACGACAGAGACACAACACCTTTGTTGGTTTCCACTTTGATGTCGGTGCCGGGAATGCCTTTTTCGGTGACCAGGTCCGATTTGACTTTGGTAGTGATCCAGGTATCGGAAACATCCTCTTTCGCTTCGGTGACTTCACCGGCGGCCAGCATCATGGGTGCTTGTGTGGCCTGAGTCTGGGCAAATGCAGCGTTGGCCATGGTCAGGGTCAGCGCGGTAGCAGTAGCGGCAGCGATAGCGAACTTCTTCATACGAGTAACTCCTGTTTTTCTGGAAAATCTGCTGATTGTCTTTTCAGCAGGCTTACCGGAGATATTGCGAACGCTGTGCCAACTTTGAAACAGATGCAAATACCATATAAATCAACAACTTATAAAATCAGCGATTTCTCGAAATCATGCAAAATGCATGAGTTGGAAATTCTCTACATGCAAGTTGCGGGTTTTGAGTAAGGCCTAAGGCCATGAATTGTCGGAAGTTTTCTCAAATACTCGGTAGCCCTGAACGTCGAACAAAAAATACCCCGCACAGGCGGGGTATCAGGCAATAAATGAATGGATCAGGCTTTCGGGGCAACCCCCGTGCAGCCTTTCGGCGCGTACTCCTGGTCGACGGTGGTGGCACAGGTCCAGCCTGCCACCGTACGCGAAAGGGTGATGGTTTTATTCAGCACCTGAGCCGGCGCGTTAAGGATCGTGCAACCGATAGTCCCGGAACCATCAGTGGCTTTACCGCTGGCCGAGGTCGTGCAGTTGGACGTTAATGCAGCGCCGCCGACATTGGACAAATCAGGGTCGTCGCCTTGATTGATCACATCCTCGAACGCCACCTTCAACGCCGATATCTCGGCCAGCCCCGCCGTCACCTTGGCCCGCGCCTGGTACTTGGAGTAAGCCGGTATCGCAAACGTCGCCAGAATCCCGATGATCGCCACCACGATCAGCAGCTCGATCAGGGTAAAACCTTTTTGATTGTTCAAGGACAGCCTCCATGCATGAGTCGAAATCTCATGATCTGCACCTGCAGCAGCACAGCCCATGCCAAGCCCGGCGCGCCCTGTTCTCGGGGGTGCGCGATCGCGACGAGGCACCTTCCCACCCCCAGGAACCGCACTATCTGACACTTTTCGTCACCTCGACAGCGCTGTTTGGTTCCACCGATTGACTAGGCTATAAGTCGTTTCCCGAGGAACGCATCGGCACATTCACGATCTATGAGCCGGTCGGCTTGCGATCAACGCATCGGCGGTTACAAAGGGCTGAACATGGCAGTCAAGGCAGCAAGCACCAGCGTGTACAGCTGGGAAGGCACAGACAGGAAAGGCGCGAAGGTGACGGGCGAGCTGAGCGGCCAGAACCCGGCACTGATCAAGGCGCAATTGCGCAAGCAAGGCATCAATCCCGGCAAGGTGCGCAGGAAATCCACGTCGATGTTCAAGCTGGGCAAACGCATCACGCCCCAGGACATTGCCCTTTTTACCCGGCAGATGGCGACCATGATGAAAGCCGGCGTGCCGTTGTTGCATTCCTTCGACATCATCGGTGAAGGCTTCGACAACCCGGCCATGCGCAAGCTGATCGACGAGGTGAAACAGGACGTGGCGGCAGGCAACAGCTTCGCCACGGCCCTGCGCAAGAAGCCGCAATACTTCGATGAGTTGTACTGCAACCTGGTGGACGCCGGGGAACAGGCCGGCGCGCTGGACACCCTGCTGGAACGGGTGGCGACCTACAAGGAAAAAAGCGAAAGCCTCAAGGCGAAGATCAAGAAAGCCATGACCTACCCGCTGATCGTCGTGTGCGTGGCGATCATCGTGAGCGCTATCCTGCTGATCAAGGTGGTGCCGCAGTTCGAGTCGGTATTCAAGGGTTTTGGCGCTGAACTGCCGGCCTTCACGCTGATGGTCATCGACCTGTCGCAATGGCTGCAGGCGTGGTGGTGGATGCTGCTGGGCGCACTCAGCGCGGGCGCTTTCGCTGTGCGCCACGCGCTGAAAACCTCGCAGGGTTTTCGCGACCGCATGGATACCTGGCTGCTGAAACTGCCGCTGGCAGGTACCTTGATGTACAAGTCCGCCGTGGCCCGGTTCGCCCGCACGCTGTCGACCACCTTCGCTGCCGGTGTGCCACTGGTGGAAGCCCTGGAGTCTGTGGCCGGCGCCACTGGCAACATCGTGTTCAAACGCGCGGTGCTGCGTATCCGGCAGGACGTTGCGACGGGCATGCAGCTGAATTTCTCCATGCGTACGACCGGTATTTTTCCCAATATGGCCATTTCGATGACCGCCATTGGCGAGGAGTCTGGCGCACTCGACGACATGCTCGACAAGGTCGCCGGTTTCTACGAGGACGAGGTCGACAATCTGGTCGACAATCTCACCAGCCTGATGGAACCGTTCATCATGGTGGTGCTGGGTGTTATTGTCGGCGGCCTGGTGGTTGCAATGTACCTGCCCATCTTCCAACTCGGCTCAGCGATCTGACATGCCCTTGAACGAAATCCTGATCCACTTCCCGCTGGCTTTCGTCGTCGTCGCCGGGGTAGTCGGCCTGCTGGTTGGCAGCTTCCTCAACGTACTGGTCTGGCGCCTGCCGAAAATGCTCGACCGCGAGTGGCGCGTGCAGGCCCACGACATCCTCGGCCTGCCCGGCGAAACGCCGCTGTCGACCTTCAATCTGATGCTGCCCCACTCCCAGTGCCCACACTGCGGTCACCGGATTCGCGCCTGGGAAAACATTCCGGTATTGAGCTTTCTGTTCCTGCGCGGGCGCTGTTCGGCCTGTGCGACGCCGATCAGCAAACGTTATCCTTTGACCGAACTGGCCTGCGCGCTGCTGTCGGCGTTCATTGCCTGGCACTTCGGGTTCGGCTGGCAAGCCGGCATGGCGATGCTCCTGACCTGGGGCCTGCTGGCCATGAGCCTGATCGACGCCGAGCATCAACTCCTGCCGGATGTGCTGGTGCTGCCGCTGATGTGGCTCGGGCTGATCGTCAACAGCCTCGAGCTGTTCGTGTCATTGCCCGAGGCGTTGTGGGGCGCCATTGCCGGCTACATGACGCTGTGGACGGTGTTCTGGGTGTTCAAGCTGATCACCGGCAAGGATGGCATGGGTCATGGCGACTTCAAACTGCTGGCGATGTTTGGCGCCTGGGGCGGTTGGCAGATCCTGCCGCTGACGATCGTCCTGTCGTCCGCGGTGGGTTCGATCATCGGCGTGATTTACCTGCGCCTGCGCAAGGCGCAAACATCGACGCCAATCCCTTTCGGCCCCTATCTGGCCATTGCCGGCTGGATTGCCTTGCTCTGGGGTGGTCAAATAACCGACTTCTATTGGCAGTTTGTCGGTCTGAAATGAATACCCCTGTGGAAAAACCCTGGATTCTCGGCTTGACCGGCGGCATCGGCAGCGGCAAAAGCGCGGCGGCCCAACACTTCATCGACCTGGGCGTGCACGCGGTCGATGCCGACCATGCCGCTCGCTGGGTGGTGGAGCCCGGTCGACCGGCGCTGGCGAAGATTGCCGAACACTTCGGTCCCGGCGTGTTACAAGACGACGGACAACTGGACCGCGCCGCGTTGCGCAAACTGATCTTCGAAGTACCGGAGCAACGCCTCTGGCTCGAAGCCTTGTTGCATCCGCTGATCGCCGAAGAGATTGCCCATCACCTGGCGCTGGCAAAATCACCTTACGCGATCCTGGTTTCGCCGCTGTTGATCGAGTCTGGCCAGTACGCCATGACCCAGCGGGTGCTGGTGATCGATGCCCCCGAACAGTTGCAGATCGAACGCACCCTGCGGCGTGACCAGACCAGCGAACAGCAGGTCCAGGCGATTCTCAAGGCCCAGTCCAGCCGCCAGGATCGCGTAAGCCATGCCGACGACGTGGTGGTCAACGACCGCGACCTCGCCTGGCTGCACAGCGAGGTCGAACGCCTGCATCACTTTTACCTTACTTTGCGTGGAGGCCAGTCATGAGCCAGATCCCAACCGTCGAATGCCCAACCTGTGGTGCCCCTGTCGAATGGAGCCCCGAGAGCAAGTTCCGGCCGTTCTGTTCCGACCGTTGCAAATTGATCGACCTGGGCGCCTGGGCGTCGGAAGAGCACAAGATTCCGGTGGCCCCGGATGCCGAGGACGAGCTGTTCAGCGGCGATTTCGACCCGCGTCACTGATTCCGCGCATCGCAGGGCCTGACTCGCGGCAGAAATCGACGAGATGAACCAGGCCCTGACGTCGCCTCCCGGGGTATTGACACCCAAAACCCATCATGCTAGCGAGTGCTATACTTCTTTCAAATTGCACGACGTGTGCAACGTTCCCCACGGGTACAGGCTGCAGGACAGAGGAGGTCCAGAGCAAACACGAGATGGGAGGTGTGGCATGAATCGGCACTATTACATCAGTGACAACCTCAACGATCTTGAAACCGTTGAAAATGAGCTGGAAGCCAGCGGCATCAATTCCGAACAAATTCATGTGCTCAGTGAAAAGATTGCCGATGTTGAAGAACATCACCTCCACGAGATCAGCTCGTTGATGGAACAGGATACCGTTCACTCCGGGGAGATTGGTGCGCTGGTCGGTGTGCCACTCGCAGCACTGGTCCTGGGTGGCGCCTGGTGGATGGGCTGGACTGAATCCGCCGCAGGCTGGATGCCTTTTGTCTTCCTGGCCATTGTCATTTTGGGCTTCAGCATCTGGGAAGGCGGTTTTTTTGGGTTCCAGGTGCCGAACACCCACTTCCGCAATTTCAAGCAGGCGGTGCAAGAAGGCAAACATATTTTCTTTGTGGATGTCGAGCCGAATCAGGAACCGCTATTGGACCAGGTCATCGGCCATCATCCCAATCTGACGATCGCCGGCACGGGAGCGGCAGCTCCCCACTGGACAGTCGCCTGGCAGCACAAATGGCATCAGTTCAAGCGAGTGATATCGGGTTAACGCCTGGAGACTGAGGGCCATCCGACAGCGGTTCATTGGCCAAAGAAAATGACCCGGCTGAGGAAAACATAGTCCGCCTCGGTGGCCATCAGTCCGATCAGCACCAACAAACACAGGGGCGGAACCAATATGGCGTAGACCATGGCTAACCGTTCCCAGGCCAGATGCATGAAGATGGAGACAATCAAGCCTGCCTTCAGCAACATGAACGTGATAATCAGCGACCACCTGAGGTAGCCGTGGAATTGGAAATAGTCGACCAGGTACGACAGGGTACTGAGGACGAATAACAGTCCCCAGATCTTGAGATACAGGCTGATCGGATGTTGCTGACCCTGAGCATGTGCCATCACCCGCGCTCCTCTACCACAAATAGAAGAAAGCAAAAATAAACACCCACACCAAATCCACGAAGTGCCAATAAAGCCCGGCTATCTCGACGTTCTGATAGTTTCCGGAGTGCTCATAGTCTCCCCGCCATACTTTCATCGCCACAATGCTCAGGTAAATCGCGCCGATTGACACATGCAGGCCGTGGAAACCGGTAATCATGAAAAAGCTGGCACCAAATTGCGCCGCCCCCATGGGGTTCCCCCAGGGACGCACCCCCTCTGAGATGAGCTTGCTCCATTCAAAGGCCTGCATGCCGACGAAGGTCACACCCAAGGCAGCCGTCGCCAGCATCAGTGCTGTGGTTTTCGCGCGATCGCGGCGATAGGCGTAATTGACAGCCATGGCCATCGTGCCGCTGCTACTGATCAGCACGAAAGTCATGATGGCGATCAGAATCAGCGGGATTTCCTTACCGCCGATCGTCAATGCAAACACTTCGCTGGGATTTGGCCAGAGGTCGGTGATGGTCATGCGTACCGACATGTAGCCGGTGAGAAAACAGGTGAATACAAACGTATCGCTGAGCAGGAATATCCACATCATCGCCTTGCCCCAAGGCACCTGCTTGAACGCCTCTCTATCGGAGGACCAGTCGCTGGCGATGCCCTCCCATCCCGGTGCAGGTAGCGAGCCTGGTGGATTGGATGAGCCGGAGCCGACTGGGGCTTGTGGATGCGATGCCATGGTTTTTCACCTCAGGCCGCAGAGCCTGGCGATGGCTTCATAGGTTTCTGGCGTGCTGGTCAGCAGCGCGAATAGCACGAACCAAAGACCCAACAGGTAATGCCAATAGATGGCACAGAGCTCTACGCTGGCGCGCAGTTGCGGCAACGGCACGCGATGCAGGAATTTAGCGACGATCATGCCCCAGGCTATCAATCCGCCCAGCAGGTGAAGCCCATGAAGGCCGGTCAACAGGTAGAAGAAACTGTTGGCCGGATTGCTGGCGACAAAGTAGCCCCAGGCGACAAACTGCTGCCAGACCCAGAGTTGTCCCGCCAGAAAGGCAATGGCAAACACGCCCGCCACGACGAAACCGATAACCGTGGCGTCCAGTCGAACCTGTCGGGCTGCCATGCGCGACCACTGCAGTGCGATGCAACTGAACACTAGAAACGCCGAATTCAGCCAGAGTTGCCATGGATTGGCCAGCGGCGCCAGGGGCTCTGTCAGGGGTAGCCAGTCGACCATCTGGGAGCGGGCGATAAAGGCGATCAGGAAGAGAAAGAATAACGAGCTGACCACGGCCAGAAACAGGCGCAGGCCTGTTTTTGCGATTCGGCTTCTATCGGCACCCTCGGCCTGAATACCTTCAGGATCGCGATTCCAACCGCCTGCAGGGTCACCGTCATCCGCGTTTCTCAATAGCAATCTGTTCATGGTTTAACGTCCGCTATTCGGGTTCCGGCACTGAGTTGGCGCATTTGCTCCAACTCCTCGGCAGACACCGTTTGCGCAACGAAATCCTGTTCTATGCCCGGCACACTGTAGTCATAGGCCCAGCGATGCACGACCGGCAACTTCTCTCCCCAGTTACCGTGTTTCGGTGGAGTGTTCGGTGTTTGCCATTCCAGGCTGGCCGCGCCCCAGGGGTTACCGCCTGCGGGTTTGCCTTTGAATACACTCCAGGCCAGGTTGAACAGGAACAGCAGCTGGGAAACACCGACAGTCAATGCGACCACCGTAATGAAGGCATTCAACTCTTGCGCCGACTGTGGAATGAACGCGTAGTTGTCGTAGGCGTAGTAGCGGCGAGGCATGCCCTGGAAGCCCAGATAGTGCATGGGGAAGAAGATGGCGTAGGTGCCCAGGAAGGTAATCCAGAAGTGCAGCTTGCCCAGGGTGTCGTTCAACATGCGCCCGGTCACTTTCGGGAACCAATGATAAATGCCGCCGAACACCACCAGGACCGGTGCGACGCCCATGACCATATGAAAATGGGCGACGACGAAATAGGTGTCCGAGAGCGGAATATCCACAATCACATTGCCGAGAAACAGCCCGGTCAGACCGCCCACCAGGAAGGTGACGATAAAGGCCAGGGCAAACAGCATCGGCACGGTCAGATGGATGTCGCCCTGCCACAGGGTCAGGACCCAGTTGTAGACTTTCAGAGCGGTTGGCACCGCGATGATCAAGGTGGTGACGGCGAAGAAAAAACCGAAATACGGGTTCATTCCGCTGACATACATATGGTGCGCCCAGACCACAAAGCTCAGTACGCCAATCGCAATAATGGCCCACACCATCATGCGGTAGCCAAAGATGTTTTTACGCGCATGCGTACTGATCAGGTCGGAGACCAGGCCAAACGCAGGGAGCGCAACGATATAGACTTCCGGGTGGCCAAAGAACCAGAACAGGTGCTGGAACAATATCGGGCTGCCACCCTGGTGATCGAGCTGCTGTCCCAGCGAGATCATCGCCGGCATGAAAAAACTGGTGCCCAACAGTTTGTCGAACAGCATCATGACCGCACTGACAAACAACGCCGGGAAAGCCAGCAAGGCCATGATCGAGGCCATGAAGATGCCCCATACCGAGAGCGGCATGCGAAACAACGTCATGCCGTGCGTACGCGCCTGCAACACCGTGGTGACGTAGTTCAACCCGCCCATGGTGGCGGCGACAATGAAAATCGCCAGCGAGACGAGCATCAGCACGATGCCCCACTCGACCCCAGGCGTCCCCTGGGTAATGGACTGTGGCGGATAGAGCGTCCAACCCGAACCGGTGGGGCCGCCGGGGACAAAAAAACCGGCGAGCAACACCAGTACCGCGAGCAGATAGAACCAGTAACTCAGCATGTTGACATAGGGGAAGACCATGTCGCGTGCGCCCACCATCAGTGGGATCAGGTAATTGCCGAAGCCCCCGAGAAACAAGGCCGTCAGCAAGTAAATGACCATGATCATGCCGTGCATGGTCATCGCCTGATAGTAAGCACTGGCGTCCATGAACGCCAAACTGCCGGGGAAGCCTATCTGTATGCGCATCAAGCCAGACAACACCACGGCGATAACCCCCACGAACAACGCCGTCAGGGAGTATTGAATGGCGATGACCTTGTGGTCCTGGCTCCAGATGTATCTGGTCAGGAAACTCTTGGGCTCGTGCAGTGCCTCTGTTTCGGCTTGCTCCGCATAGGCCATCACGTCATCCTCCTGCCGAAGTTTGCGTGTATTTCTGGCTGCTTTACGGCGACTTCCCTGGCTCAGCCTTGTTCGCGTCAGCGTCGGCATTCGCTTTTGATTTGATGAAAGCGATCAGCGCGTTCAAGTCCTGATCACTCGGGGTAAAGGCCGGCATGACGGCTGCATAGCCTTTGACGATTTTGGCACCGGGATTGAGGATCGAATCCTTTATATAGCCCTCGTCGGCCTTGATACTCGTACCGTCGGCAAGGGTTACGGGCTCGTTATACAGGCCCTGCCAGCTCGGGCCGATACCCTTGCTGCCATCGACACTGTGGCAGGCCAGACAGCCTAGCGACCCGGCTAGCCGCTGTCCTTGCGTCGCCAAGTCGTCACCTCTGTCCAGCGCTTCGCTGGCAGAAGGTTCTTGCGACGCAGCACCCAGTGATTTGATCAGGGCGACGAGCGCACCCAGTTCATCGTCATTGAGAGTATAGGCCACCATGACCGGCGGGTAGCCTTGTACCAGACGGGCCTGCGGTTGGAGGATCGATTGTTTCAGGTAGGCCTCATCGACCTGAACGCTGGTGCCATCGGCAAGCTGTTCGGTGCGGCCGTACAGCCCCTTCCATCCCGGCCCGAGGCTGGTACTGCCATCCTGGCTGTGGCAGGCGCCGCAGCCGTATTGCTCGACCAACTGACGACCTTTTTCCAGTACGCTGTCCTGACCGGGTTTGGTAGCTGCCGCTAATGTCTGCGCAAAGGTCGGCTGGCTGCTGAGCCATTGATCGAAGGCACCCTGCTCCTCCACGATCATCTGGCCGCGCATGTTGTAATGACCTACGCCACAAAATTCAGCGCAAAGGACTTCATATTTCCCGGTTTTAGTCGGCGTAAACCAGAAGTACGACACCATCCCCGGCACCATATCCATCTTGCTGCGAATTTGCGGTATATAAAAATTGTGCAATACATCTTTAGAGCGCAGTAAAACTTTTACCGGTCGATCCAGCGGAAGTCTGACTTCGTTACTTTTTATTAGCACATCGTCCTGGCCGGCGGGATCCTTGGGATCAACGCCAAACGGGTTGACGGAATCAACTAACTTAATTTCAGACTTGCCCAGTTTCCCGTCCTGGCCCGGAAAACGAAAGGCCCACTGCCACTGCTGGGCGACCACTTCAAGTTCATAAGCATTTTTTGGTACCCGGATGAAATCGTTGTAAACAACCAGGCCTGGCGCCAACATCGCGGCAATACCTATCGAGGTAACGACAATCAACCAGAATTCCAACCTCTTGCTTTCCGGCTGGTAGTGGGCCTTGGCCCCCTCTTTATGACGATAACGCATCACGGCTACCGCCATGAATAGCGTAATGGCGATGAAAAATATTCCGCTGATGATCAGGGTGATGAACAGAGTGGTGTCTATTGATCCCCAGTTGGAAGCTGCCGGTGTTGCATGCCAAGGCGCTAGTACATGGAATAGCACTGATCCAATAACGATGAGTACCAGGACAATTGCTATTGCCATTTCTCTTCATCCTATTCCTGTTGCTCATTGGTTATGCGCAAGCATCGCCACTGACGTCCAGGCAGGGCAGACAAGTACCACCCATCCGGGTGGCAAAGTCAGTTAAAAGTATAGTGCCATCGGGTTGTGCCGTGAGGGTTGGCGAGCGAGTCCCGGTTGCCAGCTATACTGAATTTCAGATCAGAGACAGAGCAATTGAATCCAGCAGTCTACGACGGAGGCTTCGTTATGAGCGCCATGACGATCGAAGGCTGGTGCAAAACCAGCCCCGACCAAAAATCCACCCCAATAGGTGAAATCCATTTTTACGTCGATGTGCCACTTCGTCAGCGCCTGGAGCAGGCTGAAGAACACCTGAAGAGTTCCCATGGGCCTGAAGCCATGGTTGATGTCGACATGAGCACTCTGGATCTGAAATTGCCAGAGGGATACGACCCCTTGTCCGACTGCCAAATGCGCGTCTATTTGCACCTCGATCGTGGTCAATACCATTTGGTTGGGCACCGCGCGAGCGATGGTAGCTTGATCTATAGCAACGCGGTTTTGATTGATCAGCAGATCTAGGGAACCGCTGGAAAAACGGAGTATGGGATCGTCATCATTTGGCGAATCTGAAATGGATCAAGATTCGGGGTCGTCGTCCTTCCAGGGCGCCGACAGATAACGCGTGCGGTTGAAGGTCTCGAGCCACTCAGGGCTGAACACCACCAGCGCGCTCACCACCATGCCGTTGATAAACGCCTCGGGAAAAATGATCAACCACAGGTAACCGACAAAATCTTCCAGCCAATACGGCATGGCGAACCGTTCGTCGTACCACAACAACGTCAGCGCCAGCACCAGGCACAGCAATGCTGAAAGGGCTGCGGCGAAGAAACCGGAAACGAAGATGTACACGAAGAGATTTCGTGGCTGCGCGCGCTCCACCGCTATCGCACAGCATTCAGTGATCAACACCGGCAACAAAATGAACAGCGTGCCATTGACCCCCATGGCCATCAGGTCCTGACGCCCCAGCAACACCAGGCCTGCCTGCGCCACCAGACCGCCGACGATTGCCAGCGGCCAGTCCAGCAACAGCGTCACCGCTGTCATGCCGATGAAGTGATAGGACACGCCGGTATCGAAGTCCCGCCGCACCAGCCACAGCATGAACAGCGCGAACACCGTACCGAACAGCAGATGCTGGCGACGATTGTCGGTGAACAACTCGACCCAGGGTGCGCGCACGACGGCCCAGAGTAATACCGGTATGTAGATCAACCACCCCACGTTCAGGGTCTGGGATGACAATAACTCGGCACCGATCATGGCTGGGCCCACTCCCTGTCTTTCCGAAAGAGAAAGAGCCTCAGTCTACACCGCCCTTCACCGTCCCTTCGACCTCAAGCCCAATGCCGTGGATCGTTCATCACCGCTTCATGTTCGGCAAACAATTTGGGAAGCTCGGCCTTGAGAAAATCCACCCAGGTGCGGACCTTGGCATCGAGAAAACGCCGTGATGGATACAGCGCATAGACATTGCGCTCGCGCAATCGCCAGGTCGGCAATACACGCAACAAGGTGCCATCGCTCAAGGGCCGTGTGGCGGTGTGGAAAGGCAGCAGGCTGATGCCCATGCCGGCCTCCGAGGCCTTGACCATCGACTCGGCGACATTGCACTGGAAGGTCTTGGCCGGACTGATGGCATGTTCGCCGTGTTCGTCCTGGAATACCCATTGATCGCCATACAAGGGATCAAGCAGGCGCAGGCATTGATGCTCGTTCAGCGCCAGCGGCTGCTGTGGAATGCCCTTGCGGCGCAGGTAGTCCGCGGAGGCGCAAGGTACGCTGTAGATCTGTCCGAGGGCCTGGGCGACCAATTGCGAATCGGGCAGTTCGGGGGCGATCGAAATCACCACGTCGTGCCCCTCCTCCAGTGGATCGGGATTGCGCTGGGACAAGGTCAGTTCGAACACCACGTCGGGATATAGCTCGCTGTAGCGGGCGATCAGAGGCGTGATCAGTACGCCCAGGCCGTTCATGCTGTGCACCCGCAGGCGCCCGGCGGGGTTGATATGCGCGCCACGGGCCTCGGCCGTCGCCTCGTCCATTTCTTCGACAATCTGCCGGCTGCGCAACAGGAATCGCTCGCCTGCTTCGGTCAGGCTCAGGCGTCGCGTGGTGCGTTGCAGCAGGCGTGCCTGGAGATGTTCTTCCAGGTCCGCGACCAATCGGGATACCTGCGCCGTGGACAGATCCAGCGTGTCGGCCGCGGCGGTGAAACTGGCGCAGTCCACCACACGGATGAACACGCGCAAGTTGTTAAGCAAATCCATAAGCCCCCCTCGGGCGAAAATACTGTTCATTGCGAGAAACCTGCAGGAGCAAGCTTGCTCGCGATGGAGGTCAACGATGACGCGGGGAGCCTGACACCCGCGCAGCTCTCAGGTTTTTCGCTAGCAAGCTCGCTCCTACAGTTGTGACTATTACATTTTGCGTAACGCTGCATCCGCCGTTGGCCCCTTTATCCACGGGTGCCGAAGACTAAAATCAACTCATCGAAACCCACGCGGAGCACGCCAGCATGAAAACGTTGATCAGCCTGTTTCTGGCCGTCATCGCCACCTCGGCCATGGCCGCTGACAACGAGCCTCTCGCTGTCTTGTACAACCCCGCGCAGCCGCTGGACATCGCCAAGGTGGTGTCTGTTTCGGACACCGCGACCGCCTGCGGGGTTGTGCCGGCGACCATGGTGTATGTCGATCATCAGGGCCAGACCCGGCGGGTGACGTACAACGTCATCGGCGATTGCACCAGCAACCTGTGATTCGCCGCTGCACTCAGAGCAGCGTCCAGGTGTAGCTGAGGATCAGGCGGTTTTCATCGATATCACTGCGGTAATTGGACCGCGCCATCGCATTACGCACGCGGATCCCCAGGCCTTTGAGGCTGCCGCTCTGCAGCACATAGCCGATGTCCAGGTCGCGCTCACGGTCCTTGCCCTCATACCCCTTGCCGGTATCGACATTGTTGCCGCTGATGTAGCGCAGGGTACTGGTCAAGCCCGGTACACCCAGGGCCGCGAAGTCGTAGTCGTAACGTGCCTGCCAGGAACGTTCATCGGTGTAGGCGAACTCATAGGTGGGCACCTCGTTACCCAACGGTGAGATGTTGGCGAATACCCGCGGGAACGCGCTGTCGCCAAACATGCCCTGATAGCCGACATAAAAGGTGTGGCCGCCACGTTTGGCCGACAGCAACGAGTAGAACGCCTGGTTGTCGATGTTGCCCAGCAGTTTTTTGCCGTCCTCGCGCGAATCGAAGTAGCCGAGGTTGGCGCCGAGGATCCAGTCACCCACGGGTTCGCTGTGCTTGAGGCCGAGGAAGCGCTGGTTGTAGATGTCCTCCAGTTGCCCGTACCAGGCGCTGACCGAGGTGCGCTTGTCGTTGAAGGCATAATCGCCACCGGCAAAGTTGAACCCGTCACTGCTGACCTGACGTTGCGGCACATGCCCGAGCATCGCCTGCATTTTTTCATCACCCGCCTCGTTGCGCAGGCTGGTTGAACTCAGGTGTCCGCCCTGCAAGGTCAGACCATTGATCTCACTGGAGGTGATGCTTGCACCCTGGTAACTCGGCGGCAGCAGGCGAATATCACTGAACACCAGTACCGGTAGATTGGGTTGCAGCTCACCGACTTTCAGCTCGGTTTTCGAGTAACGCATCTTCAACGCGCCTTCCAGACGGCTGTAATTGTCCGCTGCGCGACCGTCGTCCTGCACCGGCAGCAAGCCGGTATTCACCCGGTCCGGGCTGCTGTCGAGCTTGAGACCCAGCAAGCCGATGACATCCACACCAAAGCCGACGGTGCCCTGGGTGTAACCGGACTTCACGTTGAGGATGAAGCCCTGGGCCCACTCCTCGGCCTTCGATTGCTGGTTGGCGCCGACGATGTCGGAGTAGTCGCGGCTGAAGTAGTAATTGCGTGCCTGCAACGTTGCGGTGGTGTCTTCGATAAACCCGCTCTCGGCGGCCATAACGCCTGTGGAAAAACCCGAGACGACAGCCAGGGACAACGCCGTACCCGTTGCTTGGAGATTCTGCTTCATCGTTTTTCTCTTATTGTTATTGATCGACTGATTGAACAGCCTCAGTTGCAGTGGATTTACGAAGGAGATCGGGACGACGGGCGCTTAACAGCACATGGGTGACCATGCCGAAAATCAGACCCCAGAACGCGGCGGACAAGCTGAACAGCGACATGCCTGAAGCGGTGATCAAAAAGGTCACCAGCGCGGCTTCGCGGTCGCTCGGCACGGCCATCGCCCCCGTCAGCGCCCCGGCAATGGCAGCAAACAGCGCCAGCCCCGCCAACGCCGCAATCAGCTCTTTGGGGAACGCAGAAAACAGCGAAACCAACGTGGCGCCGAAGATGCCCAGCACCAGGTAGCACAAGCCCCCGACAACGCCGGCCACGTAGCGCTTGCGCGGATCCTCGTGAGCCTCTCGACCGGTGCAGATAGCCGCCGTGATCGCGGCCAGGTTCAGTCCATGGCAACCAAAGGGGGCCAGCAGCGCGGTGCCCAATGCGCTGCTGGCGATGATCGGGCTCGCAGGCGTTTGGAAACCACTGGCACGCAGCACGGCCATGCCCGGCACGAACTGGCCGGTCAGCGCCACCATCACCAGTGGCAAGGCGATGTTCAGCGTCGCGCCCAGGCTGAACTGGGGCGTGATCCACACCGGCGTAGCCAACCCGATGACCAATGCCTCGCGATGCAGATCACCGCTGAACGCGGCAATCGAACAGCCCGTCAGCAACACCAGCATCACCGCGTAACGTGGCATCACCCGCTTGCCGATCAGATAGGCCGCGAACATCGCCAGCACCAACAACGGCTTGTGCTGCATCGATACGAACAGCCCGGTGCCGAAGCTGAACAGGATCCCGGCCAGCATCGCCGCCGCAATCGCGGCGGGCAGTTTGCTGATGATCCGGTCGAAAGCCCCCGAGACCCCGACCACAAAGATGATCAGGCTGCTGACCAGATAAGCCCCCACCGCTTCTGCCATGGAAATTTCAGGCAACAACGCCACCAACAACGCCGAACCAGGCGCCGACCAGGCGATGATGACCGGAACGCGATAGCGCAGGCTCAAACCGATGCCCAGCACGGCGCTGCCGATGGAGATCGCCCAGATCCAGGACGACAACAGTTCCCGCGGCAGATGGGCCGATTGCGCCGCCTGAAAGATGATCACCAAGGGCCCGGCATAGGAAATCACCGTGGCGATAAAGCCGGCGACAGCGGCTGACAGGGAGAAGTCCTGGATAAACGCCTTCATGACTCAAGCGCCCGTCGGCGACAGCGTTGGGCTGACAGCCATGGCGCTGCGCCGGTTGCTGATGGCGAACACGGTCATGGCGAGGGCCGCCACGGCACCCGGCAAGGCAAATGCCATGAAGTTCAGTTGCAGCGGCAGGCTGATGCCGAGCAAGGCGCCACCCAGCAGGGGACCGACGATGGCACCGTTGCGGCCGATGCCCGACGCCCAGCCCAGGCCAGTGGAACGAATGGTCATGGAGTAGAACTGCGCGGCGCAGGCGTACAGCAGAATCTGCGAGCCGATGGTGGTGGCGCCAGCGATGGCGATCAGCAGGTACAACACCGGCATCGGGCTGTTGAAGCCCAACAGGGTGATCGACACCGCCGCCATGGCGAAGAACACCGACAGCACCCGCGGCAGGTTGAGCTTGTCACCCAGCACACCGCCGCCGACCGCACCGAAGATCGCCCCGAAGTTCAGCACCAGCAGGAACGACAGGCTCGAGCCCAGGCTGTAACCAGCGTTGGCCATCAGTTTAGGCAGCCACGAACTCAAGGCGTAGACCATCAGCAGGCAGCAGAAAAACGCCAGCCACAACATCAGCGTACGCAGTGCACGGCCTTCGCGGAACAACTGCAACACCGGGGTGCCCGTGCCCTTCACTTCACTCATGTGCAACTGATCATCGCCCTGGGCGATGTAGGCCGGGTCGATGCGCTGGAGAATGTTGCGGGCTTCTGCAGTGCGCCCCTGGCGCAGCATGAAACCCACCGACTCGGGCAGGAAGTACATGATCAGCGGCAACAGCAGCAACGGCAGGACCGCCACGTAGAACACCGACTGCCAGCCGAAACTCGGGATCAGCACGATGCCCAGCCCCGCGGACAGCATGCCACCCACCGAGTAACCACTGAACATGATCGCCACCAGGGTGCTGCGGATCTTCTTCGGTGCGTATTCGTTCATCAACGCCACGACATTGGGCATCACGCCACCAATGCCCAGCCCGGCAATGAAACGACAAATCCCAAACTCGGCGGGGTTGCGGGCGAACCCGTTGAGCACGGTGAAACCACTGAAGAGGATCACGCAGAGGGTGATGGCTTTCTTGCGCCCGATTTTGTCCGACAGCGGGCCGAAGAACAGCGCGCCGAACATCATGCCGAACAATGCATAACTGCCCAGTGCACCGGCTTGCAGAGGACTGAGCCCCCACTCTTTCATCAGCATCGGCAAGACCACGCCGTAGATCACCAGGTCGTAACCATCGAAAATGATGATCAGGGCACACCAGAACAGCACCATCCAGTGGAAGCGGTTGAATCGAGCGTTGTCGATAACCTCATGTACGTCGATCTTGCGCATGGCGTTCATCTCTTGTTTTTGTTTTTTAAGGGCGGCGGCAGCACGGCTCACGTCCGTACAGCCGAGGGTAGAGTCACCAGGCGCGGGTCAATATCCGCATTGCGCAGACCACTATCCGTTTTGTGCAGCGCCCTGGACCGGGCTTGGGAGCGAGAGGATTTGCTCCTCTCCGATAAACTGTCTTCTTTACAATCACATTTGAGCGCTAAGCTTGGGCGTATGGATGATTCAGATTACTTACGCCTGCTGACCATTGCGGCCGAGCAAGCCAACGCGTTCCTGTCCAATGCCCGCAAATGGGAGCGCGAGCGTTGGGTCTGCCAACGCCTGCTGCAGGGCCTGAACATTCCCTACCGTGCCGACGAATTCGCCCCGGCCGGGGAGCCGCCGGATGTATTGTTCCGCGACGCCAGTTTCGAGGTGTTCTTCGTGCTCGACGAGGGCCGGCGCCTCAATGATGAATGGCGCGATGAACTGCAGCGGCGGCGCAGCGCGTTCTCCCTGAGCCAGCTGGTACGGCGCGAGGCCAAGCCTCGGCGCATACCTGCCAACGAGTTCTTGCTGCGCCTGGCGCCGACCTTGCGCAAAAAAGCGCACAACTACAAAGAACGCGGCATGGACCTTGGCGAGCTGGACATCATTGCCTTCGCCAGCCTCAAGCGCGAAGTGCTGGACCTCAACAGTCATTTCCCGCCGCCCACCGAATACCTGCGCCAGGGCTGGCGCTCGCTGTCGCTGGTGGGCCCGACCTTCGCCCGTGTGCTGTTCGCCCATCCCGATGCACCGGACTTCCTGCGCAGCAACCTGGGACGCAGCATTGTGTTCGACGTCGGGATCAGCCTGTGAGCCCACTGCAGGAACTGATTGCCGAAGTCCCGCAAACCGGCCGCGTACGCTGGATAGGCGTGCGCCCGGAACGTCACGCGCCGATGATCGAACTGGATGCCGTGGAGGCTCGACTGGAGGCGGGCCTGACAGGCGATCGCGCCCGACCCGGCATCCGCAATGCACGGCAAGTGACGCTGATCCAGTGGGAACACCTGGCGGTGATCAGTTCGCTGATGGGCCGCCCGGACGATCAGCCGGTCAAGCCTGAAGATTTGCGGCGCAATCTCGTTATCAGTGGGATCAATCTGTTCAGCCTCAAGGGCCGGCGCTTCCGCATCGGCCAGGCGATTTTCGAAACCACCGGATGGTGCCAGCCCTGCGCACGCCTGCAAGCCAACCTGGGCCCCGGGACGTTTCAGGCGGTGCGCGGACATGGCGGAATCACCGCCCGGGTGTTACAAAGTGGCATCATTCGCCTGGAAGACAGGGTGAGCGTCGAGCCCATTCCGGACAGCGGCTATGCTCCGTTCAACGTTCGTTAAATCAGCCTGTAGCTTCTACACCTTCAGCAACGTCTACCTGACGAGGCCTTTATGACCAGCCGCCTGAACCCCGACGACCAAAAGCATGTCGAAGAGTACCTGCAGTTGTCCCAACACCGAGTCGAGCGCCGGCCTTTCCGGCCGTGGATGCTCCTGGTGCTGGTATTGGCAGTGACCATTGGTCTGGGCCTGCTGAGCCGACTTATCAGTTACCTGACGCTATGAGCTGCTTCGCGCTCGCTTGGGTAACCACACCGATTTCCTTTAGCCTTGTGAGTTATCCCCATGTCCCATCGTATTGTCATTGTCGGCGGCGGCGCCGGCGGTCTGGAGTTGGCTACCCGTCTGGGTAAGACTCTGGGCAAACGCGGCACGGCCAGTGTGATGCTGGTCGACGCGAACCTGACCCATATCTGGAAACCGCTGCTGCACGAAGTCGCGGCCGGGTCACTGAACTCTTCCGAAGACGAACTCAACTATGTTGCCCAGGCCAAGTGGAACCACTTCGAGTTCCAGCTGGGGCGCATGAGCGGGCTTGATCGCGCCAATAAAAAAATCCAGCTGGCCGCCACTTATGATGAAGCCGGTCTGGAACTGGTGCCGGCCCGGGAAGTGCATTACGACTCGCTGGTGATCTCCGTCGGCAGTACCACCAACGATTTCGGCACCCTGGGTGCGGCGCAACACTGCCTGTTCCTGGATACCCGCAAACAGGCCGAGCGCTTCCATCAGCAGTTGCTCAACCACTACCTGCGCGCACACGCAGGGCAGACCGACAAGGTCGAGCAGATCAGCGTCGCCATCGTCGGTGCCGGTGCCACCGGGGTCGAACTGGCCGCCGAGCTGCACAACGCCGCCCATGAACTGGCGGCCTACGGCCTGGACCGGATCAAACCGGAAAACATGCACATCACCCTGATCGAAGCCGGCCCCCGGGTGCTGCCGGCCCTGCCGGAACGGATCGGCGGGCCTGTGCATAAAACCCTGGAAAAGCTCGGGGTCAACGTCATGACCAATGCGGCCGTCAGTGAAGTGACCGCCGACAGCCTGATTACCGCGGATGGCAAAGTGATCAATGCCAGCCTGAAAGTCTGGGCCGCCGGGATCCGTGCACCGGGGTTCCTCAAGGACATCGATGGCCTGGAAACCAACCGCATCAATCAGCTGCAAGTGCTGCCGACCCTGCAAACCACCCGCGACGAGAATATCTTCGCCTTCGGTGACTGCGCGGCCTGCCCGCAACCGGGTTCCGATCGCAATGTGCCGCCGCGCGCCCAGGCTGCGCATCAGCAGGCGTCGTTGCTGGCCAAATCGCTGAAGTTGCGCATCGAAGGCAAGGCGCTGCCGGAGTACAAGTACACCGACTACGGGTCGCTGATCTCGCTGTCGCGTTTTTCGGCTGTGGGTAACTTGATGGGTAACCTGACCGGTAGCGTCATGCTGGAAGGCTGGCTGGCGCGGATGTTCTACGTGTCGTTGTACCGCATGCACCAGATGGCGCTGTATGGGCCGTTTCGCACGGCGATGCTGATGCTGGGCAGCAAGATTGGTCGCGGGACCGAGCCGCGGCTTAAGCTGCACTGATATAAAACCTGTGGGAGCGGGCTTGCTCGCTCCCACATTTGGTTTTGCAGTGTTCTGGAAATTTTCGCAGGCAAAAAAAATCCCCGTATCTTTCGACACGAGGAT